>NZ_JBIWCL010000011.1:0-239151 GCF_044761485.1 Streptomyces sp. NPDC097617 | reverse complement strand
TCACCAACCCCGACTACTGGGTCCAACACCTCCGCCACACCGTCCGCTTCAACGACGCCATCCACCACCTCCACCACCACACCAACACCACCACCACCTACATCGAAATCGGACCCGACCCCACCCTCACCGCCATGGTCCGTACGATCCTGGCCTCCGGTGAGCCGGACGCCGGCGAGGCTCCGATCACCGCGATCCCGCTGCTGCGGGCGGGTCATCCGGAGGGCCACACGCTCGGAGCCGCCCTCGCGCACGCCTACGTCCACGGGTCGGAGGTGCGGTGGGACGGGATGCTGCCCGGCGGCCGGGCCGTCGCCCTGCCCACGTACCCCTACCAGCGCGACAGCTACTGGCTCAGCGCCCCGACGGCCCCGACGGCCCCGAAGCCGGCCGGCGGGCACCCGCTGCTGGACGGGTCCATCGAACTCGCCGCGGGCCAAGGGTGGTTGTTCACCGGAACGCTCGACGCCGAAGTCCATCCATGGCTGGCCGAGCACGCCATCCAGGACCGGCCGCTGCTGCCCGGCGCGGCCGTAGCCGAGCTCGCCCTGTACGCGGCGCGGCGGACGGGCGCGGCGCAGGTCGCCGAGCTCACCCTCGAAGCGCCGCTGCCGCTCGACGGACGGGTCGCGGTCCAGCTCATGGTGGGCTCCGCCGACGAGGACGGCACGCGGACGATCGCCCTGCACGCGCGGCCCGAGGGGACGCCGGGCGGCGCCTGGGTGCGGCACGCCTCCGGTCTGCTGGCCGACCGGGTTCCCGTACGGGCCGCGGACGCGGCCGATGCGGCGCACCCGGCGGACGCCGCCGCCTGGCCGCCGCGCGGTGCCACCGAGATCCCGGTCGGCGACCTCTACGCCCGCCTCGCCGAGCGCGGATACACGTACGGCCCCGCCTTCCAGGGCCTGCGGACCGTATGGGGCCTCGGCTCCGACCTCTACGCGGACGTCGTCCTGCCCGAGGGCGCGAGCGGCCCGCACGGCGCCGGCTTCGGCCTGCACCCCGCCGCCCTGGACGCTGCCCTGCACACCGCCCTCGTCGGGGCCGGCGCCGGGGACCGGCTGCTGGTGCCCTTCGCGTGGAGCGGTCTGACGCTGGGAACGGCCGGCGCCACGGAGCTGCGCGTCCGCCTGCGGCGGGCCGCGGGCGGCGACAGCCACTCCCTGCTGATAGCGGACGCGGCGGGCGCCGTGGTGTTCGAGGCGGAGGCGCTCTCGGTGCGCGAACTCCCGGCGGATACGACGGCCGCCTCCGGGCCGGTGCACGGGGCCGCGCTGTTCGACCTGCACTGGTCGCCGGTGCGCGGGTCCGCTCCCGTACCGGCCGGTCCGTGGGCCGTCCTGGGTGATGCGGACTCCGCCGTCGCGGATGCCGTACGCGCCGCCGGTGTGGCGGTGCGGACGCATGCGGGCCCGGCCGCGCTGCGGGCCGCGGTCGACGCCGGGGCTCAGGTTCCCTCCGTGGTGCTGACCACGGTGACCACCGTTCCCGAGGCGTCCAGCGGGTCCGGCGGGTCCGGCCCGGCCGTGCTCAGGGCCCTGGAGCTGGCCCAGCAGTGGCTGGCCGACGAGCGGTTCGCCGACTCCCGGCTCGCCGTCCTCACCGAGGGCGCTGTCGCGGTCGCGGACACCGAGCGCCCGGATCCCGCCCTGGCGGCGGTCTGGGGTCTGATCCGCTCCGCCCAGTCGGAGCAGCCCGGCCGGTTCACCCTGGTCGACGCCGACGGGCGGCCCGAGTCCGTACGCGCCCTCGCCCGGGCCCTGGCCTCGGCGGAGCCGCAGCTCGCGGTGCGGGCCGGACGGGCCTGGGCGCCCGCCCTGCGCGGGCACCGGCCCCCGGGCGCGGGCGGCGCCCCGGCAGCCGCGGCCGCCTTCGGCGCGGACAGCCACGTCCTGGTCACCGGCGGCCTGGGCACGCTGGGCCGGCTGCTGGCCCGGCACCTGGTCAAGCACCACGGGGTACGGCAGCTGCTGCTGACCGGTCGCCGCGGTGCGGCGACGCCGGGCGCGCGGGAGCTCACCGCCGAACTTACCTCGCTGGGCGCCGAGGTGGCCGTGGCCGCCTGCGACACCGGCGACCGGGCGGCGCTGGCCGCCCTGCTTGCCGCCGTACCGGCGGACCGCCCGCTGACCGCCGTGGTCCACGCGGCGGGCGTGAGCGACGACGCGGTCCTGGCCGGGCTCAGCGCGCCGCGCATGACAGGGGTGCTGCGGCCCAAGGCCGACGCCGCCCTCCATCTGCACGAACTGACCCGCCACCTGGACCTGTCGGCCTTCGTCCTCTTCTCCTCGCTGGCGGGCACCCTGGGCTCGGCCGGTCAGGGCAACTACGCGGCGGCCAACGCCTTCCTGGACGCCCTGGCGCAGCGGCGCAGCGCCGACGGACTGCCGGCCCTGTCCCTGGTGTGGGGCCTGTGGGCGCAGGAGAGCACCCTCACCGGCGACCTGGGCGCGGCGGACCTGAACCGGCTGGCCCGCTCCGGGATCGGGGCGCTGTCCGCCGAGGAGGGCCTGGACCTGTTCGACGCGGCCCTCGCCTCCGGCGCCGCCGTCCTGACGGCCGCGCACCTGGACCTGCGGACGGTGGATCCGGACGCGGTGGCGGTCGTCCTGCGGGGGCTGGCTCCGGCCCGCCGCCGCGAGGGCGCCGCGCCGAAGGCCGTGAACACGGCGGCCGCCCTGCGCGACCGGCTGGCCCGGGCGCCCCGGCGCGAGCACCACCACCTGCTGCTCGAGACGGTACGGGGCGAAGTGGCGGCCGTCCTCGGCCACTCGGGCCAGGGGCGGGTGCCAGCCGACCGCCGGTTCCAGGACCTGGGCTTCGACTCCCTCACCGCGGTGGAGCTGCGCAACCGCCTGACGGCCGCGACCGGCGTCAAGCTGCCGCCCACGCTCGTCTTCGACCACCCGACGCCGGGCGCGCTGGCGGAGCGGCTGCGGGCCGCGCTGGCGCCCGACCTCCCGGCGCGGGACACCCCCGAGGAAGCCGCACACCGTACGGACGCCGCGCACCGCACGGACGGCACGCCCGGCGCCGACCGCGCGGACCTGCCGGACGGCGGGAGCGCGCTCGACAGCATGAGCGCCGACGACCTGGTCCGCCTGGCCCTGGGCGAGAGCTGACTCGCGCCCCCGGCCGCACACCCCACCACCAGACCCAGACCCCAACGGGAAAGTACGGAGAGAACAGGATGGCTTCCACAACCCAGCAGCAGGTCGTCGAGGCGTTGCGGGCCGCGCTGAAGGAGAACGAGCGGCTCAAGGCGGACCGGGCCCACCTCCGGGAACGCGAGCAGGAGCCGATCGCGATCGTGGCGATGGCCTGCCGTTACCCGGGTGGGGTCCGTTCCCCGCAGGACCTGTGGCGACTGGCCACCGACGAGGTGGACGCCGTCGGTCCGTTCCCGTCCGACCGGGGCTGGGACCTGGCGGGCCTGTACGACGCCGACCCGGACCGGCCGCACACCTCGTACACCCGCGAGGGCGGTTTCCTGTACGGGGCCGCGCAGTTCGACGCCGAGTTCTTCGGCGTCTCGCCCCGTGAGGCACACAGCATCGACCCGCAGCAGCGGCTGCTGCTGGAGACGGCGTGGGAGGCCTTCGAGAACGCGGGCATCGACCCGGCCACGCTGCGCGGCAGCCGCACCGGCGTGTTCGTCGGCACCATGTACGGCGACTACATGTCGCGGCTGTCCCCCGCGCCGGAGGAGTACGAGGGCTTCCTGAGCATCGGCAGCGCCGGCAGCGTGGCCTCAGGCCGGCTGTCGTACACCTTCGGGCTGGAGGGTCCGGCGATCACGGTCGACACGGCCTGCTCCTCCTCGCTCGTGGCGCTCCACCTGGCCTGCGCCTCGCTGCGGCGCGGCGAGTCCTCGATGGCGCTCGTCGGCGGTGCCACGGTGATGGCGACGCCGATGCCGTTCGTGGAGTTCAGCCGGCAGCGCGGGCTCTCCCCGGACGGCCGCTGCAAGGCCTTCTCGGCGTCCGCGGACGGTACCGGCTGGGCCGAGGGCGCCGGTCTGCTGCTGGTCGAGCGGCTGTCCGACGCGCGCCGCAAGGGCCATCCGGTGCTGGCGGTGGTCCGCGGTTCGGCCGTCAACCAGGACGGTGCGAGCAACGGTCTGACCTCCCCCAACGGCCCCGCCCAGGAGCAGCTGATCCGCGAGGCCCTCGCGGGTGCCGGTCTCACCGCCGCCGATGTCGACGCGGTGGAGGCGCACGGGACGGGCACCTCGCTGGGCGACCCGATCGAGGCGCAGGCGCTGCTGGCCACCTACGGCCGGGCGCGCCCGGCGGACCGGCCGCTGCACCTGGGTTCCCTGAAGTCGAACATCGGCCACACCCAGGCCGCCGCGGGTGTCGGCGGCGTCATCAAGATGACGATGGCGCTGCGGGAGGGGCTGCTGCCCAGGACCCTGCACGTGGACGCGCCCACTCCGCACGTGGACTGGTCGAGCGGCGCCGTGTCCCTGCTGACCGAGACGATCCCGTGGCCCGATCAGGAGGACCGGCCGCGCCGGGCCGCGGTGTCCTCCTTCGGCATCAGCGGGACGAACGCGCACGTCATCCTGGAGCAGGCTCCCGCACAGGCGCCCGCGCAGGAGCCGGTGGCCGCCGCCGGGCGGCCGGCCGCGCCGGCGACCGTACCGGCGGTGCTGTCGGCGAGCGGCGGGCCCGCGCTGCGCGCGCAGGCCGACCGGCTGTACCAGCACCTGACCGAGGCCGACGGAGACGGACTGCTGGACGTCGCCTTCTCGCTGGCCACCACCCGCGGGCACCTGGCGCACCGGGCGGTGCTGCTCTGCGAGGACCGCGACGAACTGCTCGACGGGCTGCGCGCGCTGGCCGACGGCGTGCCGGGGCCGGACGTGGTCCGGGCCACCGCCGGGGAGGGCCGTAACGCCTTCCTCTTCGCCGGTCAGGGCGCCCAGCGCGCCCGGATGGGCCAAGAGCTGTACGAGGCGTTCCCGGTGTACGCGGCGGCCTTCGACGAGGTGTGCGCGGCCCTGGATCCGCACCTGGAGCGGCCGCTGCGGGACGTGGTCCTCGCGGCGGCCGACAGCCCCGACGGCGAGTGGCTGCACCGGACGCAGTACACGCAGCCGGCGCTGTTCGCCTTCGAAGTGGCGCTGTTCCGGCTGCTGGAGTCGTGGGGCATCCGGCCCGACGCCGTGCTCGGACACTCCGTCGGCGCCCTCGCGGCCGTCCACACGGCGGGCGCCCTGTCGCTGGCGGACGCCGCCGAACTGGCCGCCGTACGCGGCCGGATCATGCAGCAGCTTCCGGCGGGCGGGGCGATGGTGGCCCTGCGCGCCTCCGAGGAGGAGGCGACGGCCCTCCTCGCCGGCCACACGGACCTGATCTCGCTGGCCGCGGTGAACGGCCCGGCCGCCACCGTCCTGTCGGGCGACGGAGACACGCTGGCCGCCGTGGTAGAGGGCTTCGAGGCGGCCGGCGGGAAGGCCACCCGGCTGCGCGTCAGCCACGCCTTCCACTCGCCGCTGATGGCCCCGGCGCTGGCGGAACTGCGGGCCGTCGTCGCCCGTCTGACCTTCCACGAGCCGCAGTTGACCTTCGTCTCGGATCTGACGGGCCGGCCCGCGGGCGCGCAGGAGCTCGCGGACCCGGAGTACTGGGTCCGGCACGCGCGCAGCGCCGTCCGCTTCCGGGACGGCGTGGAGGCCCTCGCGGAGCTGGGCTGCGGCCGCTTCCTGGAGGTGGGGCCGGGCACCGACCTCACCTCGATGGCGGCCGACTGCCTGGAGGCGCTGGAGGCGGCGGACACCGGCCGCCCCGCGGGCCACACCCTGATCCCCTCCCTGCGGCGGCGCCTGCCGGAGGTGACCGCGCTGCTCACGGCGGTCTCCCGGGTCCACGCCGTCGGCGGCGACGTCGACTGGGCGGCCGTGTTCGGGGGCCGGGGGGCTCGGCGGGTGGAACTGCCCACGTACGCCTTCCAGCACCGTCCGTACTGGATCGACCTGCCGGCGGGCGGGGGCGGGGACGTGCGCTCGGCCGGGCTCACCGCGGTCGACCACCCGCTGCTGAGCGCGGTCACCGAACTACCGCACAACGACGGCGTGTTGCTCACCGGCCGGCTCTCCCTGGCCCGGCACCCGTGGCTGGCCGACCACCGGGTCGGCGGCCGGGTGCTGCTGCCGGGCACCGGTCTGCTGGACCTGGTGACGCGCGCCGCCCGTGAGGCGGGCTGCGCCCTCGTGGAGGAACTCGTCCTCGAGGCGCCGCTGGTCGTCCCGGAGGAGGGCGAGGTCCGGCTGCGGGTGTCCCTGGCCGCCCCGGACGGCTCCGGCCGCCGGACCGTCGCCGTGCACTCTCGGCCCGAGGGCGAGGACGGAACCGACGGGCAGGGCTGGGCCCGCAACGCCCAGGGCGCGGTCGTACGGGACGACGGCGGCCGGGGACCGGAGCAGGGCGGCGACCTGGCATCGCCATGGCCCCCGCAGGGTGCCGAGCCGGTGTCCGTACCGGTCGCCGACCTGTACGCCTCCCTCGGCGACCGGGGCCTCGCCTACGGTCCCGTCTTCCGCGGCGTGCGCGCCGTGTGGCGGCGCGGCCAGGAGGTCTTCGCGGAGGTGGCACTGCCCGGCGGGGCGGCGGCGGACGCCGATGCCTTCGGCCTGCACCCGGCGCTGCTCGACGCGGCGCTGCACCCGATCGCGCTCGGCGGTCTGATCGACGAGGGCGACGGGAGCGAGCAGGGCGACGGAGCCGCGCGGACCTTCCTTCCGTACGCCTGGTCCGGCGTCCGCACGCACGGCGAGGCCGGCGCGGTACTGCGCGTCCGGCTCGCGCCGGCCGGGGTGAACGCGGTGAGCATCGACGTCGCGAACGCCTCCGGGCGGGCGGTGGCATCGATCGGCTCGCTGGTGCTGCGCCCACTTCCGGCGGGCGCCCTGCACGCCCCGGCCGGACCCCGCGACGGCCTGCTGCTGCCGACGTGGGAGGAGCTGGCCGAGCTGCCCGCCTCCCCCGCCACGCACCGCTGGTCGCTGCTGGGCACGCACGGGCACGAGCACGAACTGGGCCTCGGCGGCGCCCTGTCCGACGCCGCGGCCCTGACCGACGCACTGGCCGCCGGTGCGGTCGCACCCGCACTGCTCGTACTGCCCTGCCCGCTCCCGGCGGACAGTGGCGCTCCCGGCACCGGGGCGGGCACCGACGCCGTGGCCGTGCGCACCGTCCTGCACCAGGTCCTGGACACGGTCAGGCTGCTCGTCGAGGACGAGCGGCTGGCCGGCACCCGGCTCGCGGTGCTCACCCGCGGGGCCGTCACCCTGGGCGGCGAGCAGCACCCGGGCGAGCTCGCCCACCGCGCCGTGTGGGGGCTGCTGCGTTCCGCGCAGGCCGAGCACCCGGACCGGTTCACGGTGGTCGACGAGGACGGCACCCCGGCCTCCCGTCGGGCGCTGGCGGCCGCGCTGGCCACCGGTGAGCCGCAGCTCGCCCTGCGCGGCGGCGCCGCCTACCGCCCCTCGCTCACCGCCGCGGACACCGAGACGCTGCTGACCCCGCCCGCGGACACCCCGCACTGGCACCTCGACTACGTGGCCAAGGGGACCTTCGCGCATCTGGCCCTGAAGCCCTGGCCGGAGGCGGCCGCCCCGCTGGAGGAGGGCCAGGTACGGATCCGGATGCGCGTCGCGGGCCTGAACTTCCGCGACGTACTGCTCTCCCTCGGGGTGATCCCGCCGTCCGTGGACGGGCACGCGGGCGGCTCCGGGCAGGGCGGTGAGGGCGCCGGCGTCGTCGTGGAGGTCGGCCCCGGGGTCACCGACCTGGAGCCGGGCGACCGCGTGATGGGCCTGTTCTACGGCATCGGGCCGATCTCGGTCACCGACCGCCGGTTCGTCTCCCGGATACCGGAGGGCTGGTCCTTCCGGCAGGCCGCGGCGGTTCCCGTCACCTACCTGACGGCCTACTACGGCCTGGTGGACCTGGCGGGCCTGCGCGCGGGCGAGAAGGTCCTCGTGCACGCGGGCACCGGCGGCGTCGGCACGGCGGCGATCCAGATCGCCCGCCACCTCGGCGCCCAGGTGTACTCCACGGCGAGCCCCGCCAAGTGGGACGCGCTGCGCGCCGCGGGCGTCCCGGACGGGCGCATCGCCTCCTCCCGCACCCTGGACTTCGAGGAGGCCTTCCTCGCCGGGACCGGGGGTGACGGGGTCGACGTGGTGCTGAACTCCCTCGCCGGGGAGTTCGCGGACGCCTCGCTGCGCCTGCTGCCGCGCGGCGGGCGGTTCCTGGAGATGGGCAAGACCGACCGGCGCGACGCCACCGAGGTGGCCGTCTCGCACCCCGGGGTCATGTACCGGACGTACGACGTGCGCGACCCCGGACCGGACCGGATCCAGGAGATCTTCGCCGACCTCCTCGACCTGTTCGAGCGGGGAGCGCTCCAGGCACCGCCGGTGGCGGCCTGGGACCTGCGGCGGGCCCCCGAGGCCTTCCGCCACCTCAGCGAGGCCCGGCACATCGGCAAGGTGGTCCTGGACCTGACGGACGGGACCGAGCGCTGGGACACCAGCAGGGCCGTCCTGATCACCGGCGGTCTCGGCTGGCTGGGCCGGCTGGCCGCCCGGCACCTGGTGGCGGAACACGGCGTGCGGCAGCTGGTCCTGATGGGCCGCGGACTGCCCGGCGAGGACGCCGCCCGGGACATCGCCGCGCTGCGCGGCCTGGGCGCGGACGTCCGTACGGTGCCCTGCGACGCGGCCGACCGGGACGCGCTGGCCGCGGCCCTCGCCGGGCTGGCCGGGGACGGCGTGCGCATCGGCGGGGTGGTGCACGCGGCGGGCGTCCTGGACGACGGGCTGCTGACCTCGCTGACCGCCGAGAGCCTGGAGCGGACGCTGCGCCCGAAGGTGGACGCGGCACTCAACCTGCACGAGCTGACGCAGTCCCTCGGCCTGGACTCGTTCGTGGCCTTCTCCTCGCTCGCCGGAACCCTCAGCGCCCCGGGGCAGGCCGGCTACGCGGCCGGCAACGCCTTCCTCGACGGGCTGATGGAGTACCGGCGTTCGGTGGGCCGCCCCGGTGTGTCCGTCGTGTGGGGACTGTGGGAAGGGGCCGGCGGCATGGGCGCCGGACTCACCGACGCGGACGTCGCCCGCATGGCCCGGGTGGGCGTGGCTCCGCTCACCTCGGAGCTGGGGCTCGAACTGCTGGACGCCGCGGTGCGCCGCGACCGTCCGGTGGCGGTGGCCGCGCGCTGGAACCTCGACGGCCTGCGGGCCCGGATCGCGCAGGGCGCGGCGGTGCCGCCCCTGCTGCGCGGCCTGCTCCCCGCCCCGGCGCCGGCCGCGGGCGCCCGGTCCGCGCCCGAGGCCGTCGCGCAGGCGCAGGCGACCGGCGCCTCACTGACCGGCGACCGGCTTCTGGACGCGGTGCTCCACGAGGTCGCGGCCGTCCTGGGGCACACCTCGGGTGCGGCGGTGGACCGGGACGGGGCCTTCGACCGGCTGGGCTTCGACTCGCTGACCGCCGTGGAGCTGCGCAACCGGCTCGCCGAGGCCACCGGCATCCGGTTGCCCGCCACGTTCATCTACGACTGGCCGACCCCGGCCGAACTGGTGCTTCACCTGCGGGAACAGCTCCCGGAGCCGGCCGCCGCCGCACCCGCCGCCGAACAGGCCGGGAACGAAGCCGGGGGCGGGGGCGGCACCGTGGCGCTCCTCGCCGACATCGCCCGGCTGGAGGCCGCCGTGGCCGACCGGCCGCTGAGCGACGCGCAGAGTGCCGTCGTCAGCGAGCGGCTGCGCGAGCTGCTGACCGAACTGGGTACTACGAAGGAGGATCAGTCCGCGTGGGCATGACCAACACCGCAACGGCCGGGCCGGCTTCGCCGGCCGGCCGCACCACCGGGTGGATCCGCACCCCGCACCCGCGGCCGCACGCGAGGGCCCGCCTCCTGTGCTTCCCGCACGCGGGCGGGGCCGCGAACGCCTTCACGGCGCTGTCGGCCGCGCTGCCCGAGGACATCGAGCTGCTCGCCGTCCAGTACCCCGGCCGCCAGGACCGGCGCGCCGAGCCCTGCGCCGCGGACCTCCGCGAGCTCGCCGAGGGGGTGGCGACGGCCCTCGCCTCGCGCTCCGACCTGCCGCTGTTCCTCCTCGGCCACAGCATGGGCGCGCTCGTCGCCTTCGAGACGGCCCGCCTCATGGAGGAACACGGCTCCGTGGCACGGCTGTTCGTCTCGGCCGCCCGTCCCCCGGCACAGGACTGGGAGGAGCCCGACCTGACCCTCGTCGGCGACGAGGAGCTGGTGGCGGGACTGCGGCGGCTCGGCGGCATTCCCGAACCGCTGCTGCGGGACCCGGAGATCGTCGCCGAGGTGCTGCGACTGCTGCGCGCCGACCACCGGGCACTGCTGCGCCACCACTGCGCGGAGGGGACCGCCGTGGCGGCGCCCGTCACCGTGCTGCTGGCCGCGGCGGACCCGAAGAACTCCCTGGAGCAGATGGCCGACTGGGCCCGGCACACCACCGGAGGGCAGGACCTCGTGACGCTGTCCGGCGGGCACTTCTCGCTCGTCGAACGCCCCGGGGAGAGCGGGCCGATCCTCACCCACCGCGTGCGCGAGGACCTGGCGCGGCCCGCCCGGGCACCCGCCCCGGCGCCCGAGCCGACAGAGGAGCAGCCCCTCGCCGACCTGGTACGGGAGATCCTGCTGGACGGCCTCGAGGCCCGGACCCCGAAGCTGCCCACCGACCTGACCGCCCTGGAGGCCGCGGCCCGCGAGGTGATGTCCCCGGAGGCCTACGCCTACGTGGCGGGCACCGCCGGGTCCGGCGCGACCGGCCGGGCGGGCCGCGAGGCCTTCGACCGGCTGCGGCTCGTACCGCGGATGCTGCGCGGTACGCGCCGCACGGACACCTCGGTGACCCTGTTCGGGCAACGGCTGCCGGTACCGGTCCTGCTCGCGCCGCTGGCCGCGCAGCAAGTGGCCCACCCCGAGGGTGAATCGGCCACGGCCCGGGCGGCCGCGGCCGCCGGGGTCCCGCTGGTGCTGTCGACCTTCGCCTCCCGCACCCTGGAGGAGGTGGCCGAGCGGGCCGGCGACCAGCCGCGCTGGTTCCAGCTGTACCTGCCCTCGGACCGGGCGGTGGGCGAGTCGCTGGTGCGGCGCGCCGAGGCGAGCGGCTACAGCGCGATCGTCGTCACCGTCGACGCCACCCATCTCGGCTTCCGCCCGGCGGAACTCGACCACGGCTACTCGCCGTTCCTGCGCGGCACCGGCATCGCCAACTTCACGGGCGATCCCGCGTTCCGGGCCGGACTGCCCGCCGGGGCCGATGCCACCGCGACCGTCCTGCGCTGGGCGCAGATCTCCACCGACCCCACCCTCACCTGGGCGGACCTGGCCTGGCTGCGGCGGCTGACCCGGCTGCCGCTGCTGGTCAAGGGCATCCTGCACCCGGACGACGCCCGGCTGGCCGTGGAGCACGGCGCGGACGGCGTGGTGGTCTCCACGCACGGCGGCCGCCAGCTCGACGGCAGCGTGAGCGCACCGGACGCGCTGCCCGGGGTGCGCGCCGCGGTCGGCCCGGACGTACCGGTGCTGCTGGACTCCGGTATCCGCACCGGCAGCGACGTGGTCAAGGCCCTGGCCCTGGGCGCGGACGCCGTCCTGTACGGCAGGCCGTACGTGTACGGGCTCGCGCTCGACGGCCGGCGCGGCGTGGAGCACGTCCTGCGCTGCCTGCTCACCGACCTCGGTCTGGCGCTGGCCCTCACCGGCTGCGCGTCCCTCGCGGACGTCGGCCCCGGGCTGCTCCTCCCCCGCGAGCACGTGAGTACGTACGCTCTCGCGCGCACCACCTCGGACACCCTCGGGTCCCTCGGGACCCCGGAGAACGGAGATCGGCGATGAAACGCACCTACGGGCCCGGCTCCGATCCGACGGGCTGGCTGCGCCAGTACCACCGGCCGCCGGCCGACGCCCCGACCCTGGTGGTCCTCCCGCACGCGGGCGGCTCGGCGACGGGCTACTACACCCTGTCCTCGGCGCTCTCGGACTCCGCCGAGGTGCTCAACGTGCAGTATCCGGGCCGCCAGGACCGGCTCGGCGAGCGCTGCGTCGACGACATCGGGGAGATGGCCGACCGGATCGTCGAGGCCCTGCTCCCCCGGGCGGACCGGCCGCTCGCCCTGTTCGGGCACAGCCTGGGCTCGATCGTCGCCTACGAGGTGGCGCTGCGGCTGGAGAGCCTGCACCCGGACCGCGCGCCGATCGGTGTGATCGTCTCGGGCCGGCCCGCGGCCGCCATCCACCTGAGCCGGGGCCTGTCCCTGCTGGGGGACGACGACCTCGCCACCTCGATCTCCGACCTGTCCGGCACCCCGCCGGAGCTGCTGGCCGACAAGGACCTGATGTCGGCCGTACTGCCCTCCCTGCGCGCCGACTTCAAGGCGGCGGAGAGCTACCGGGGCGCCACGGGCACCCGGCTCGCCTGCCCCCTGTACGCCTACTCGGGCGCGCAGGACCACAACGTGCCGCGCGAGGGGCTGCTGCGGTGGAGCGAGCACACGACGGCCGGGTTCAGGGTCCGGTTCTTCGAGGGCGGCCACTTCTACCTGCAGTCGCAGGAGCCTGAGGTGGCCCGGGCCATGGCGGAGGACCTGCGCGCCTTCGCCGCCGCCTCCCTGGTGGGCAGCGGCCGCTGAGCCGCCCCGTGCGAGCCCGCCCGACCGGCGGCGATCCGTCGCCGCCGGTCAGGCGGGCTGCCACAGTTCGACGCGGTTGCCCTCGGGATCGGTCACCCAGCCGAACCGGCCGACCCCCTCCATGTCCTGCGTCCCTGCGTCCACCTCGGCCCCCTTCGCGCGCAGTTGCGCGAGCATGGCGTCGAGGTCGCGGACCCGGAAGTTGAGCATGGTCTGCTGGGCCCGGGAGCCGAAGTAGTCGGTCCCGGACTCGAACGGCGCGAACACCGTGGGCCCGGCGCCCTGCTGCCACAGTCCGTGCTCGTCGGCGTCCAGGCCCAGGCAGTCGCGGTACCACGCGCCGAGGGCCGCCGGATCGGTGGCCCTCATGAAGTACCCGCCGATGCCCAGTACACGTTCCATGCCGCCATCCTGCCAGGGCGGCGGCCGGACGGTCGGGCACCACGCGCCATCGGGGGCTCGTGCGTGCGCTAGGAGGCGGTCGGGGCGGAGCGTTCGCCGGTGAGGCGGACCTTCAAGGTGGCGTGTCCGTTGGCGAAGTTGGAGAAGAGGCGGGTGGGCGGGGCCAGCAGCTCGATGCCGGCGACCCGGGTGCGCAGCGACTCCAGCATGGAGATCATGTGGACGCGGCCCAGGTAGGCGCCGAGGCAGAAGTGCGGGCCGTGGCCGAAGCTGACGTGCTTGTTGGGGGTGCGCCCCAGGTCGAAGGTGTACGGGTCGACGAAGGCGTCCTCGTCGAAGTTGGCGGAGCTGTTCCACAGCGTGACGATCTCGCCGGCCTTGACGACGTGGTCGCGGATCGGGATGTCGACGAGGGCGTACCGGCCGAAGTGCATGGTGGGGGTGGTCCAGCGCATGACCTCCTCGGTGGCGCTCTCCAGAGTGACCTCGGCGTTCTTCAGCCGGCGCCACTGGTCGTCGTGCCGGCTGAAGGCGTGCACGATGCCGGAGGCGGTGGCCCGGCTCGATTCGTCGCCGCCCAGGATCAGGCTGTAGGCGTTGTAGATGATCTCCTCTTCGCTGAGCGGTTCGCCGTCGATGGTGGCGGTGGCCAGCGTACTGAGGACGTCCTCGCCGGGATTGCGGCGGCGCTCGGCCATCAGGCCGGAGATGTAGAGCACGATCTCGTTGCGCGCCATCAGCGACACTTCTTCGCCGTCGTCGGCGCTGTAGCGGGACAGGGTCTGCGCGTTCCAGTCCACGAGCTGCTCGCGGTCCTCGGCGGGGATGCCCATGAGGTCGCCGATGGTGTGGATGGGGATCCGGTCGGCGACCGCGGTGACGAAGTCCAGTTCGCCCATCTCGACGGCCTCGGAGATCAGCCGGTCGGTGAGCTTCTGGACGTTCTCCACGACGGGGGTGAGGACGCGCGGGGAGAAGGACTTCATCATCAGGTTGCGGATCTCGCGGTGGCGCGGGCCGTCGGTGACCGCGAGCATCTTGCCGGCGGCGGAGTCCTCGCCGAGCAGCAGGGTGCTGAGCACGTTGCCCTGCTCGGAGGTGTACCGCTTGTTGTCGCGGTAGGCGGCCATGATGTCGTCGTACTTGGTGAAGACCCAGAAGCCCGGGTTGCCGCCCCGGGGGGCGTGCCAGAACACCGGGTTGTGCGCGCGGTAGGGCCGCCACATCTCGTGCGGGTCGTTGTCGTCGAACGTCTGCGGGTCGGTGAGGTCGAGGGCCGCCGGGTCGGCCCAGGCGGCGATTTCGGCCGGCTCGGCGACCGGAAGGGTCGGGGCAGTCATGGGTGTGTCTCCTCCAGGGCCGCGGGCCCGGGGGCCCGCGGCGCGGTAAGGGTCTGCGACGGAGGTGGGCGGGGGTGGGCGGGGCGCTCAGGCGGCTTCGGCCGCCACGGCGGTGGTGGCGAGTTCGGCGATCGTCTGCTTGCGGAACACGTCCTTGGCGGAGATCACCAGCCCGGCCTTCTTCGCCCTGGCCACCACCCGGATGCCGAGGATGGAGTCCCCGCCCAACTCGTAGAAGTTGTCGGTGACCGAGACGGTCGGGACGCCCAGCACGTCGGACCAGATCTGGGCGAGCAGCCGCTCGGTCCCGGTACGGGGCTCCAGCGCGCTCGCGGGCGCGGCGGCGGCGTGCTCGGGGGCGGGCAGGGCCAAGCGGTCGACCTTGCCGCTCGGGGTGAGCGGGAACCGCTCCAGGCACACGAGGGCGGACGGCACCATGTGGACCGGCAGCCGGGCCGAGACGAACTCCCGCAGCTCTGCCGGCTGCGGGGGCCTTCCGGGCACGGCGTGGGTCACGTAGCCGACGAGGCGCTTGTGCTCGCCGTCGGTGAGGGCCACCACCAGGGCCACCCCGACCTCGGGGTGCTGCTGGAGCACGAGCTCGATCTCTCCCGGCTCGATGCGGTAGCCGCGGACCTTGACCTGGTGGTCGGCGCGGCCCACGTACTCGATGACCCCGGCGCTGGTCCAGCGCACCAGGTCGCCGGTGCGGTACATCCGGTGGTCCGGGGCCTCGCCGTGCGGGTTGTCCAGGAAGCGGTCGGCGGTCAGCTCGGGCCGGTTGAGATAGCCCTGGGCCACTCCGGGGCCGGCGATGAACAGCTCGCCGGCCACGCCGATCGGCGCCGGCCGGAGCCGGTCGTCGAGGACGTAGGCCGTGGTGTTCGCGACGGGCCGGCCGATGGGGACGGTCAGGTTCTCGTCGGCCTCGCGGATGAGGTGCCAGGTGCCGAGGACTGCGGTCTCGGTCGGCCCGTAGAGATTCACGAGCCGCTGCGGCGGTGCGGCCGCCAGTACCTCCGACACGCGCACGGAGTTGGCCGCCTCGCCGCCGAAGAGCACGTGGTGCAGGGCGCCGAAGGCGTACGGGTCGGCGGCGACGATCTGGTTGAACACGGCGGTCGTCACGAAGAGGGTGGTGACGCCGTGCCGGCGCAGGGCGGCCGCGAGCCCGTCCGGGTCCAGCAGGGTGTCCTTGTCGATGACGACCATCCGGCTGCCCGCGAGCAGGGGCCCCCAGATCTCGAGGGTGGCCGCGTCGAAGGTGACGTCCGAGCCCTGGGCCATGACGTCGTCCGGGCCGAGCGACACCCAGTCGGCGTTGCGGAAGAGCCGGACGACCGAGCGGTGCCCGATCACGGCGCCCTTGGGCGTACCCGTGGAGCCCGAGGTGTACATGATGTAGGCGGGGTCGTCGGCGGTGACCTCGACCCGCGGGGCCGTGGTCGGCAGCCCGTCGAGCGCCGTGTACTGCTCGTCCAGGGAGATCATCCGGGTGCCGGCGGAGGGCAGTCGGCCGGTCAGCCAGGACTCGGTGAGGCACAGCGGCACCGCGGCGTCGGAGAGCATGAAGGCGAGCCGCTCCCCGGGGTAGTCGGGGTTCAGCGGCAGGTAGGCGCAGCCGGCCTTGAGGACGGCGAGCAGCGCGGTGACGAGTTCGGGGCCGCGGGGCAGACAGACGGCGATGAAGGTGCCGGGCGTGACCCCGTCGGTGACGAGGAGGTGGGCCAGCCGGTTCGCGCGGGCGTCCAGTTCGGCGTAGGTGAGCGTCTCCAGGCCGGCGGTGACGGCGACCGCGTCGGGGCGCAGCCGGGCCTGTTCGGCGACGAGCTCGTGCACGCACCGGTCGGCGGGGAAGTCGGTCCGGTTGACGGCCCACTCGGTGGTGAGCAGGCGCAGTTCCTGCGCGTCGGCGAGCGGCAGGTCCTCCACGGCCGGTGCCGGATCGGCCGCGGCGGCGTCGAGCAGCACCGACAGGTGGCGGGCCAGTACCTCCACGGTGACGGCGTCGAACAGTGCGCTGTCGTAGTCCAGTACGACGTCCAGGTCGCCGGAGTCGGTCCCGGTGAACTCCACGGTGATGTCGAACTCCGCGGGCACCCCGGGCGGCGGGAAGGCGCTGGCGGCCAGTGCGGGCGCCTGCGCGGGCTCGGCCGCCTCGGCGGCGCCGCGCAGCACGACCATCACCTGGACGTCGGGGGTGTCGCCGGCGTCCTTGCCCTCGCCCAGCGCGGCCCGGACCAGCTCGAAGGGCACGTCCTGGTGGGCGAGGCCCTCGGCGAGGGTGGCACAGGTGTCGGCGAGGAGGTCGGTGAAGGGCGTCCGGGGCCCGACGTGGGCACGCAGCAGCAGCGGGTTGTCGAAGGCGCCGACCAAGCCGTCGAGCACGGGCCGGGTGCGGCCGCTCGCGCGGGTGCCGAGTGCCAGGTCCTCCTGGCCGGTGTGCCGGGAGAACAGCACCTGGCAGGCCGTGAGCAGGCCGGCGAGCAGGGTTCCGCCGTGCGCGGCGGCGGTCTCGGCGAGCCCCTGGGCGGTCCGCGCCGGTACCCGGAACGCGTGCCGGGCCGCGGCGGCTCCGCGCGCCCGGGACCGGGCCCGGTCGGTGGGCAGCCGCAGCGCGGGCAGGCCGGCGAGGTGGGCGCGCCAGTGCTCGAGCTGGGCGGCGAGTTCGGCCTCGGTGACACGGGCGCGCTGCTCGGCCGCGTACTGGGCGTAGCGGACCGGCAGTTCGGGCAGGCGGGCGGCGCGGCCGCCGACTCCCGCCGCGTACAGCTCGGCGACTTCCGCGGTGAGGATCGCCTCGGAGCGGGTGTCCACGGCGATGCGGTGGGCGCCGAGTACCAGTACGTGCTCGGTGGCACCGAGGCGGATCAGCAGCGAGCGCAGCAGCGGCCCGGAGGTGAGGTCGTAGGGGCGCGCGGCGAGTTCGGCGATGCGGGCCTCGAGCTGCCCGGGGCGCGCGTCGGCGGGCACCGGCTCCAGGTCGGTGAATTCCAGCTCCAGCGGCCCGGCCGGCCAGATCTTCTGCGCGGGTATGCCCCCGGCCTCGGTGAAGGTGGTGCGCAGCGGTTCGTGCCGGGCCACCAACCGGCGCAGGGCGGCGATCAGTTCGACGCGGTCGAGGGTGCCGGTCAGCCGGAGCGCGAGGAGCGGGTGGCGGGCGGGGCGGGCGTGCGCCGCCCGCGGTCCGGGCCCGTGCCGGTGGGCGGACCGGATGAGCTCCTGCCCGAGGGTGAGCGGCAGCCGGTCGCTCCCGGCTCCGCCGTCGGTGGTCCCGTCGGTCATCCCTTCAGTCCTTTCATTTCCATCTCTTCCATCAGGTCGAGCAGTTCGGGGGTGACGAATTCGTCGATCGGGCAGACACCGGACAGCGTCGAGAAGTACCGGTCCGTCAGGTCCCGGCTGGTGGCGATGGCGCGCAGCAGGTCCAGGTGGTGCGGCGGCGGGTCCAGCCGGGCGGTCTTCAGGGTGGCGCGGTACTCGGGCAGGAGCCCCTCCAGCCGCTGCTCGGCGAAGGTGTCCAGCGCCGCCCGCAGCCGCTCGGGGTCGTGCAGCCCGTCGCCGATGCAGTCGGCGAGCAGCTGGGCCTGGTAGAAGGCGTCGGTGATGCCGCGCGCGGTGATCGAGTCCTTGTGGTGGCCGGCGTCGCCGATGAGGGCCCAGCCCGCTCCGGTCGCCCGCCGGAAGAAGTTGCGCTGGTCGCCGGTGCCGTAGACGCGCTCCAGGCGGGCGCCGCCCGCCATTTCCTCCCGCAGCTCGGGGGCGGTCTTCTCCACGTTCGTGAGGAGGGCGTTCAGTGCGTCGCCGCGGACGCTGCGGAACTGCTCCTGCGGGAAGTAGCCGGCCACCAGCGTCGCGCCGTCGTTGGTCGGTACGGTGCCGACCCAGTGTCCGGGGGTGTCGAACAGCCGGAAGCCGGGTTCGAGGCCGGACCAGTAGGAGTAGTAGGCGCAGGTGGTGGTCGGGTCCTCGACGTCGAGGGGGGCGCCGACCTTCGCGGCCACGGTGGAGCGCATTCCGTCGGCTCCGACGACGAGCGCCGCCCGCTCGACGGCGCCGCCCGCGGAGGGGCCGAGCCGGACGCCGACGACGCGGTCGCCGTCGAAGACGAGGTCGCTGACCGGGCAGTTCTCGCGGAACTCGACGCCCGCGTCGACGGCGCCCTGCGCGAGGATCGGGTCGAGCAGGTAGCGGCGCGGCGCGTAGGCGGCGCCCTGGCCGTCGGCGGCCCAGGAGCAGCCCTCGAGCCGGATGTCGCCGTGGGTGTGGCGGACGTGGTCGAGGGCGGGGGCGCCGGTGGCCACCACGGCGGGCAGCAGGCCCCAGCGGGCGAGGGCGGCGACTCCGGGCTGGTGGATGTACAGCGTGGACAGGGTGTCCTTCGGGAAGGTCCCGCGCTCGACCATGAGCACCCGGTAGCCGGCGCGCGCGAACAGCATCGCGGCCGGCGCCCCGGCGCACCGCGCGCCGACCACAATCACGTCGTAGTGGGTCAAGAGATGCTCCTTGTCCTGCGCCGGCGTATGCCTCACGGGGTGACGGGGTGGTGTGTACGGAGGGGTACGGGCCCGGCGGCCCGGATCCGCAGGGGGTCCGGATCCGGGCCGCCGGTGTTCGGGGCGGTCCGGGCCGCCGGCGTTCGGGGCGGTCCGGGCCGCCGGCGTTCGGGGCGGTCCCGGCCGCCGGCGTTCGGGGCGGTCCGGGCCGCCGGCGTTCTAGTCGACCCGGATCGGCAGCTTCCAGACCCCGGTGAACTCCGGGGAGGTGAGGAAGGTCGGCTTCTGCTCCGGGTCCACGCGCAGCTTCGGGAAGCGGTCGAACAGGATGTTCATGGCCACCCGGCCCTCCAGCCGCGCCAGTGGGGCGCCGAGGCAGAAGTGGATGCCCCGGCCGAAGCCGATCTGCGGGTTGGGGTTGCGGGCCGGGTCGAAGACGTCCGGGTTCTCGAACACCCGGGGGTCGCGGTTGGCGGCCGAGAACCACACCTCCAGGACGTCGCCCTCGGGCACCGTCACCCCGCCGATCTCCACGTCGCGCGTGGTGACCCGGTAGCCCGCCGCGAGGGGGCTCAGGTAGCGCAGCGACTCCTCCAGCAGGGTGGGCACCAGCGACCGGTCGCCGCGCACCCGTTCGTCGACGTCCGGGAAGGCGTCCAGGCACAGGATGGTGTTGCCCAGCAGCATGGTGGTGGTGATGTGGCCGGCCGAGATCAGCAGGTTGGCGAAGTTGACGATCTGCCGGTCGGTCAGCCGCTCCCCGTCGACCTCCGCCTCGCAGAGCCGGGACAGCAGGTCGTCCTGCGGTTCGGCGCGCCGCTGGGTGACCAGCTCCAGGATGTAGAAGCCCATCGCCATGGCGGCTTCGGCCTGGGTGTCGAGGGACTCCTCCTGCGCCTGGTCGCCCTGGTGGGTGGTGAGCTGGGCGCTCGCCATCAGGGACTGGTCCGCCCACTCCTTGAGGAGGTCGCGGTCCTCGCGCGGGATCCCGAGCATGTCGCAGATGACGATCACGGGCAGCGGGTAGGCGAGCGCCTCCGCGAGGTCGAAGGTGTCGCCCTCGATCTCGTCGAGGAGCTCGTGGGTGAGGGCGGTGATGCGCGATTCGAGCTCGGCCACCATCTTCAGGGTGAAGGTGCGGCCCACCAGCTTGCGCAGCTGCTGGTGCTCCGGCGGGTCCGCCTGGGTCAGGTTTCCGTCGAAGGCGACGGCGGCCTGCTCGGGGCTGACGTAGCGCGCGGCCACCGCCGAGGAGTAGGTCGCGGGATCGCTGAGGATCTCCAGGGTCTCCGGATATCCGTAGACGTGCCACATGCCGACCTCGGGGTCGTACACCACCGGCTTCTCCGGCCGGATCCCGCGCAGCCAGAAATGCCGCGGGTGCATCTCCCACTTGGCCCACTTGTCGGCGGGGTTGGTCGTGGTGCTCATCGGGGGTCTCCTTCGGCGGCCCGGCCACGGGCTTCGGGTCGGGGCCTCATCGGACGAGGAGCGGGAGCTCCGAGGTGGAGATGACGTGGGGCAGCGGCAGGAAGGTCGGCGGGTTGTCCGGGTCCGTCCGCAGCTTCGGGAAGCGGTCCAGCAGGATGTCCGTCGCGATCCGGCCCTCCATCCGGGCCAGCGGCGCGCCGAGGCAGAAGTGGATGCCCCGGCCGAAGCCGATGTGCGGATTGGGGTCGCGGGTCGGGTCGAAGACGTCCGGGTTCTGGAACACCCGGGCGTCGCGGTTGGCCGCCGAGAGCGAGATGGCGACGAGCTGCCCAGGGTGGACCTTGACGCCGGCGAGCTCGCCCTCGGCGACGCAGGCCTTGTAGGCCGTCGCGATCGGGCTCAGGTAGCGCAGCGACTCCTCGATGAGCCCGGGGGTCAGCTCCGGGTTCCCGCGTACCGCGGCCAGGTGGCGCGGGTAGCGGTCCAGGCACAGCAGGGTGTTGCCGAGCAGGGCGCTGGTGGTGGCGTGGCCGACGACGAGCAGCTCGTTGGCGAAGTTCACCACCGCGTTGTCGCTGAGCCGTTCGCCGTCGACCTCCGCCTCGACCAGCTTGGTCAGCAGGTCCTCACGGGGCTTGATCCGGCGTTCGGCGGCGTGCTCGCGCAGGTACTGGAACATCTCCGGGACGACGCGCATGGCGGCCTGGGCGTCGACGTCCTCGTCCAGGTCGCGGTCGCCGGAGGTGAGGGCGACCGCGCTGTGGGCCATCCGGTCGACCCAGGTCTTGAACAGGTCGCGGTCGCTCTGCGGTACGCCGAGCAGCTCGGAGATGACGATGATCGGCATCGGGTAGGCGAGGTCGTCGACCATCTCGATGCTGTCCTGGTCGGACACCTGGTCGAGCAGCTCGTGGGTGATCTCGACCATCCGCGGCTCCAGGGCCGCGACCATCCCGCGGGTGAACGCCTTGCTGATGATCTTGCGCAGCTTGGTGTGGTCCGGAGGGTCGGACTGGAGCAGGGTGCCGTCGCTGAACTCCGGGTCGATCTCCACGTCGCCGGCGATCAGTTCGGCGACGTCGCTGGAGTACGTGCCCGGATTGCCGACGACCTCCAGCACCTCCTTGTACCCGTACACGTTGACGATGCCGTAGCCGTTGACCTCGACCGGGTGCTCGGGCTTCTCGCCCCGCATCCAGAAGAACTCCGGGTTGATGCCCAGGTCGTCGACGAAGGCCGCAGCTTCCGTCCGGTCCGTGCCGGCGGATGTCCCGGTCATGGTCAGTTCCCCTCGAGGTGCAGGTTGATGATGCGGGCGATCTCGGCCGCGGGCCGGGCCTTCGGCATGCCCATGTGCGTGGCGTCGACGTCGTACTCGTGGACGGTTCCGCCGATGTGCGGGGCCCAGATGGCGGCGTAGGACTCGTCCGGGTTCTGCGTCGCGTTGAAGAACACGGCGTCGCCGTCGTAGACCGGCGAGTCCCACTCCAGGAGCATCTCGGCGTGCGACTTGAAGAGGTGGCTGCCGTTCTCCACCAGCGCCTCGCGGTCCTCGTCCACGCCGGAGCCGATGAAGAACTCCTTGAAGAACTCGCGGACCTCCGGCATGTTCACCGGGTCCTCGATGTGCCGGAACCAGGCGCTGGGCGGGCTGTCCATGAGGGCGAGCAGCGCCACCTGGTGTCCGCGCCGCTTCAGTTCCGCGGCGAGGGCGTGGGCGTAGGTGCCGCCCGTGGAGTGGCCCACCAGGTGGTACGGGCCGTCCGGCTGGACGGCGAGGATCTGCTCCAGGTAGTCGTCGAGCATGGCCCGGGTGGACTCGGCCCGGCCCGTGCCGTCGAAGCCGCGGCCCTGGATGCCGTACACCGGCCGGTCGCCGAGGAGCTGCGCGAGGCCCACGTAGGACCAGCACAGTCCGACGCCCGGGTGGATGAACCACAGGGGCGGCTTGCCGCCCTCGGTCCGCATCGGGAGGACCACCGCGAACGGGTCGGCGAACACCGGCGCCTGGCTGGTCTTGACCTGGGCCTCCAGGTACTCGGCCAGCTTCGCCACGGTGGTGGCGCCGAACATCACGCGGATCGGGACCTTGGCCCCGAGGACCGCGCGGATCCGGCTGATGAGGCGGGTCAGGCGCAGCGAGTGGCCGCCGAGGTCGAAGAAGTCGTCGTCGATGCCGACCTTCTCCAGTTCGAGCGCCTCGGCGAACAGCTTCGCCAGCGTGGTCTCCAGCGGGTTGCGCGGTGCCCGGTAGTCGGCTCCGCCCTTGAACTCCGGGTCGGGCAGGGCCTCGCGGTCCAGCTTGCCGTTCGGGGTGAGCGGCAGCTGCTCCAGCGTCACGAAGGCGGACGGGACCATGTACTCCGGCATCCGGCTGGTCAGGTGCTTGCGCAGGTCCTCGGCCACCACGCTCTCGCCCGCCGCGGGGATGACGTAGGCGACGAGCTGCTTGTCGCCGGCCAGGTTGTCCCGGGCGGTCACGACGCCGTGGTCCACGGCCGGGTGGGCCGTCAGCGCGGTCTCGATCTCGCCGAGTTCGATGCGGAACCCGCGGATCTTGATCTGGTGGTCGGTGCGGCCGCGGAAGACCAGCTCGCCGTCCCCGGTCCACTCGACCAGGTCGCCGGTACGGTACATCCGCTCGCCGCGCTCCCCGAACGGGCAGGCCACGAACCGCTGGGCGGTCAGCTCCGACCGGCCCAGGTAGCCGCGGGTCAGCCCCGCTCCGGCGATGTACAGCTCGCCGGGTACGCCCGGCAGGACCGGCCGCAGCGCCGAGTCCAGGACGTAGACCCGGGTGTTGCGGATCGGGCGGCCGACGGTCACGGGGGCGTCGGCGAGCAGTTCGCTCACCGTGGCGCCGACGGTGGTCTCCGTCGGGCCGTAGCCGTTGAACATCCGGCGGCCGGCCGACCAGGTGGCCACCAGCTCCGGCGAGGTGGCCTCACCGGCCACCATCAGGGACCGGACGGTGGACAGCGAGCCCGCCGGCATGGCGGCGAGCACCGTGGGCGTCAGGATCGCGTGGGTCACCGCGAACGCGTCGGCGGTCTCGGCGAGCGGGGCCCCCGGGGCGAGCCGGTCGGGGTCCGCCATGACCAGGGCGCCCCCGGCGAACAGGGACATGCACATCTCGCCGACGGAGATGTCGAAGCTCGGCGAGGCGAACTGCAGGACCCGGCTGTCGGCGGTGATGCCGAGCAGTTCGGTCACCTCGGCGACCATGTTGGCGAAGCCGGTGTGCGTGACGGCCACGCCCTTGGGGCGGCCTGTGGAGCCCGAGGTGTAGATGACGTAGGCCGTGTTGGCCACCACGAGCGGGATCGGCGGGCGCGCGCCCGCCGGTACGTCGCCGTCCGTCGCCGCCAAGGCCGCGGCGAGCTCCGGGGCGTCCAGGTTCAGCAGCTCCGAGGGCAGGTCCGGCAGCCGGTCCACCGTGGCGCCGTCGGTCAGGATCAGCCCGGTCGCCGAGTCCTCGACCATGTACGTGAGCCGGTCGGCCGGGTAGGCCGGGTCCAGCGGCAGGTAGGCGCCGCCCGCCTTCATCACGGCGAGGACCGCGACCGGCCACTGCGGCGAGCGCCGCAGGGCCACGCCCACGACCGTCTCCGGTCCGACGCCCCGCTCGACGAGGATCCGCGCCAGCCGGTCGGCCCGCGCGTCCAGTTCCCCGTAGGTCACCTTCTCGTCCTCGAAGAGGACGGCGACGGCGTCCGGGGCCTCGGCCGCCTTCCGCTCGAACAGCGCGGGCAGGGTCAGCGCCGGGGTCTCGGTCCGCGTCCGGTTGAAGGCGAGCAGGAGCCGCTCGCGCTCGGCCTCGTGCAGGACGTCCAGCGCGCCCACCGGGATCTGCGGGTCGGCGATCAGCTGCCGCAGGATGTGCAGCACCCGCTCCGCGATCCGCTCCACGCTCTCCGCGGCGATGGCCTGCCGCTGGTACTGCAGGATCATGCGCAGGTAGGGCTCGGCGTCGGCCGCCAGGCCCACCATGTAGGCGGCGCCGGCGGACGGGCGGATCCCGGTGAACGAGACTCCCGCCGCCGTGTTGGCCGCGCCCAGCGCCTCCTTGTCGACCGGGAAGGACTGGAACAGCACGATGGTGTTGAAGAGTTCCTTCAGGCCTGCCTCGCGCTGGATGCGGTGGAGTCCGAAGTGGTGGTGGTCCAGCAGGGCGGTCTGGCGCTCCTGGAGGTTCTTCAGCACCTGGCCGAGGGTCTCGCTCGGCGCGTACTCGGCGCGGATGGGAAGGGAGTTGACGAACAGACCCACCATCTGGTCGACGCCGGCCACCTCCGCCGGGCGGCCGGAGACGGTGGTTCCGAAGATCACGTCCCGCTTTCCGGTGAGCTGGCCGAGCATCAGCGCCCATACGCCCTGGACCAGGGTGCCCATGGACACGCCCAGTTCGGCGGCGCGCTTCTTCAGGGCGCGGGCCTCGTCCAGCGGCAGCGGGATGTCGACCTGCCCGACGCGGGCGTCCTCGCCGGCGTCCACCGGGGGCTCGGAGGTGAGCAGGGTGGGCTCACTGACGCCCTCCATCTCCTTGGCCCAGGCAGCCGCGGCCGCCTTGTCGTCCCGCCGGGACAGCCAGCGCAGGAACTCCCGGTACTCGGGTACGCGCGGCTGCTCGCAGGCGTCGCCCTCGGACGCGTACAGGTACGCGAGGTCCCGTACGAGCAGCGGGAACGACCAGCCGTCGAAGAGCGCGTGGTGCACGGTCAGCACCAGTTCGGAGGTCTCCGCGGCCAGCTGGACCAGCGAGGCCCGCAGCATCGGCGGCTTCGCCGGGTCGAACTGCGCGTAGTGGTCCTCTGCGAGGATCCGCTCCAGTCCCTCCTCGCGGGCCGCGTCGTCGAGTCCGCGCAGGTCGGCGACCCGCCAGGGTAGTTCGACGCGGTCGAGGACCAGCTGGGTGAGGTCCCCGTTCGCGTCGGTGACGAAGGCGGTGCGCAGGTTGGCGTACCGGTCGAGGAGCGCCTGCGCCGCCACCCGCATCCGGGCCGCGTCGACCTGGCCCTGGACGTGGAAGGCCACCTGCACGATGTGCGGGTCGAAGGCGTTCTCCTCCAGGCGCATGGTCTCGAAGAGCAGACCGAACTGGAGGGGGGTCAGCGGCCAGACATCGGCCAGACCCGGGTACTGCGCCTCCCAGTTCTCGATCTCGCCCTGCGTCATGCGCACCAGCGGCACGTCGGAGGGCGTCAGGCCGCCGGCGCCGGGGGCGGTGGCGTGGTGGGCGAGGCCCTCCAGCGCACGGACCCACAGGTCGGTCAGTTCCTGGGCCTCGGCCTGCGCGAGCACGCCCGCCGGGTAGGAGACGCGGGCGTGGAACCGCGGGCCCCGGGCGGTGTCGGTGACGTAGGCGCTGATCTCGACCGTGGAGAGCGCGGGCATGTCCGCGTCCAGGTCGGCGGCGAGACCGAGCGCGTCGGCGGCCAGGTTCCAGCCGGCCGCCTGCCCGCCGTCGGACGTGTCGCCGGCGGCGACGCGTCCCAGGTAGTTGAAGGAGATCTGCGGGGTCGCGCGCCAGTCGAGCTCGGCGGCGGTGGACGGGTTGAGGTAGCGCAGGAGGCCGAAGCCGACGCCCTTGTCCGGGATGGACACGAGCTGTTCCTTGACCGTCTTGAGGACGGCGCCCGCGGCCGCGCCGCCGGCGAGGGCCTCCTGGACGTCGTGGCCGGCGAGGTCGAGCCGTACGGGGAACATGCTGGTGAACCAGCCGACCGTACGGGACAGGTCGGCGCCCGGCACGACCTGCTCCTCGCGGCCGTGGCCCTCCAGCCGGATCAGCGTCGAGGACTCCTCGACGCCCCGGTCGGTGCGCCACTGGGTCACCGCGAGGGCCAGGGCGGCCAGCAGACCGTCATTGACCCCGCCGTGGAAGGCGGTGGGCACCGCTGTCAGCAGTGCCTCGGAGACCGGCTCCGACAGCTCCAGGGAGACCGTCTCCACGGTGGACATGACGTCCACCGCGGGGTTCAGGGCCCGCGAGCCGAGCACCGGGTCGTTGCACTCCACGATCTCGGACCACTGGGCCAGTTCGGCGATGCGGTCGGGGTCGGAGGCCTCGTGGTGCAGTGCGTGCGCCCAGCGGCGGGCGGAGGTGCCGACCGCGGGCAGGCTCGGCGCGGAGCCCGCGGCGATCCGCTCCCACGCCGTGGCGAAGTCCGGGAGCAGGATGCGCCAGGACACGCCGTCGACGACCAGGTGGTGCAGGACCACCAGCAGTCGGCCGGCCCCGCGCTCCGGGGCGAACCAGACGAACTGGGCCATGGTGGCGGCGGACGGGTCCAGCCGGCCGGTCGCGGCGTCCAGTTCGGCGCGGGCCGTCTCCAGCCACGCCTCGTCCCACGTGCCGTCGCAGGGCACCCGCCGGACCAGCGGGGCCACATCGACCGTACCGGGGGCGGAGATCTCCAGGCTGCCGGCCCCGTCGAGGACGAGGCGGGAGCGCAGGACGTCGTGGTGGTCGAGGACCGCGGTCAGTACGGCGTTCAGCCCGTCCGCGTCGATGCCGGCCGGCAGGTCGAGCGCCGCGGACATCGAGAACCGGTTGAAGCTGCTGCCGAGTTCGAGCATGTACTTCGCGATGGGCGGCAGCGGCATGAAGCCGGTGCCGCCGCCCGCCAGCTCAGCCAGGACGGGTCCGAGGTTCTCGCTGCCCGCGGCGGCGGCCAGCTCGGCCACCGTCCGCAGCTCGAAGATCTGCCGCGGGTTGACGACGACGCCCTGCGCCTTGGCGCGGGAGACGATCTGGATGGAGCGGATGCTGTCGCCGCCGATGGCGAAGAAGTCGTCGTCGATGCCGACCCGGTCGAGGCCGAGCACCTCGCGGTAGACGCCCGCGAGCACTTCCTCGGTGCGGCCGCGCGGGGCGCGGTAGCTCTCCCCGGTGAAGTCCGGCTCGGGCAGGGCCGCGCGATCCAGCTTTCCGTTGGGGGCCAGCGGCAGCCGGTCCAGCGGTACGAGCACCGCCGGAACCATGAACTCGGGAAGCCGGCCGGTGATGAAGCGGCGCAGCTCCCGCATGGTGGTGCCGGAGGTCATGTCGGCCTCGAAGCGGCCCTGCGCGTCGACCTGGCCGCCGGAGTCCGGGGAGGCGACCACGTAGCCGACGAGGCGCTTGGCCCCGTCGGGGCCGGTCTGGCCGGTCACCACGGCGTGCTCCACGCCGGGGTGGGCCGTCAGGGCGGCCTCGATCTCGCCGGGCTCGATGCGGAACCCGCGGATCTTGAGCTGGGCGTCGCCGCGGCCGATGTACTCCAGCTGCCCGTCGGCCCGCCAGCGGGCCAGGTCGCCGGTGCGGTACATCCGCGAGCCGGGCGCACCGTACGGGTCGGCGACGAAGCGCTCGGCGGTCAGGGCGGCGCGGCCGTGGTAGCCGCGGGAGACGTTGCCCGCCACGTAGAGCTCGCCCACGGCGCCGACGGGCACCGGGCCGAGGCCCGCGCCCAGGACGTACGCGCGCATGTTGCCGAGCGGCGCGCCGATCGGGGCGGTGTGCGCGGAGTCCCACTCCTCGTCGGCCGGCAGCGCGAAGGTGCTGGCGTAGAAGCTCTCGGTCTGGCCGTAGGCGTTGACGACCCGGACCCCCGGGACGGCCTCGCGCACCCGCCGGACCAGGGACGCGGGCAGCGCCTCGCCGGCGAACACCACCGCGTCCGCGGTGATCTTGCCGTTGACCTGGTCGAGGAGCTCGGCGAAGACCGAGGGGACCGTGCTGATCACGCCGCCGGTCCAGCCGCCCTGCTCGCCGATGACCAGGACGTCACGGGCCAGTTCGACCGTGCCTCCCGCCGTCAGCGTGGTGAAGACCTCGAAGACGGAGACGTCGAAGTTGACGGAGGCGCCGGCGAGCGTACGGGTGCCGGAGTTCACGCCGATCGTGGAGGCGAGCCGCAGCACGCCGTTGACCACGTTGGAGTGGGTGACGGTGACGCCCTTCGGCACGCCCGTCGAGCCGGAGGTGTACATGACGTACGCCGCGTGGTCCGGCAGCAGGGCCGCCGGCCGGCCGGCGTCGCCGAAGGGGGCCGTGGCGTCCCCGTGGTCACCGAGGGCCAGGTCACCGAGGTACAGGCGGGTGATCCCGGAGTCCGGCAGGACACCGGCGGTGGCCGCGTCCGTCAGGACCAGCCGCGGCCGCGCGTCGGCCAGGATGTGCTCCAGGCGCCGGCTCGGGTACTTGGGGTCGATCGGCAGGTAGGCGCCGCCCGCCTTCAGCACCGCCAGCAGGGCCGCGACGAGGTCCGTCGTACGCGGCAGGGCGACACCGACCACGGTCTCCGGGCCGACGCCGTGCCGGGTCAGCGCACGCGCCAGCCGGTTCGCCCGCTCGTCGAGCTCGCGGTAGGTCAGCGACTCCTCGCCGCAGACCAGCGCGACCGCGTCGGGCCGCTCGGCGGCCCGGAGCTCGAAGAGCGCGGGAACGCTCACCTCGGGGGTGGGCCGCTCGGTGGCGTTGAATCCGTGCAGCACGAGCTCGCGCTCCTCGGGCCGCACCAGCTCGACCGCGGCCACCCGCTGCCCGGGCGCGGCGGCCAGCAGGCCCACCACCCGTACGAAGCGGTCGGCGACCGCCTGGGCCGTCTCCCGGTCGAACAGGTCGGTGGCGTACTCCAGCAGGCCCACCACACCCATGCCGGGCAGGTCGGCCATGTTGAAGAACAGGTCGAACTTGGCGGTCTCGGTGCGGACCCGCTCGAACTCCACCCGCAGACCGGGCAGGGCGAAGTCCTTCCGGGCGAAGTTCTGCCAGGCGAACATCACCTGGAAGAGCGGGGAGTAGGCGGTGGACCGCTCCGGGTTCAGCACCTCCACCAGCCGCTCGAAGGGGACGTCCTGGTTGTCGTACGCGGCCAGGGACTTGCCCCGGACCCGCTCCAGCAGCTCCGTGAAGGCCGGGTTGCCGGACAGGTCGACGCGCAGCACCCAGGTGTTGACGAAGAAGCCGACCAGTTCGGCGAGGGCCTCGTCGGTGCGGTTGGCGATCGGGGAGCCGATCGTCAGGTCGTCGCCGCCGCCGAGCCCGTGCAGCAGCACCGCCAGGGCGGCCTGGAGCACCATCGAGGAGGTCGCACCGTGCCGGCGCGCCAGCTCCTCGACCGCGGCCGCCACCTCGGGGGCGAGGGCGAACTCCACGGCGTCGCCGCGGTGGGAGGCCTTGGCCGGGCGCGGGCGGTCGGAGGCGAGCTGCAGCGGCTGCGGCACACCGGCCAGCTCCTCGCGCCAGTAGCCCACCTGCGCGGCGAGCGCGCTGGCCGGGTCCTCCTCGTCGCCGAGCACCTCGCGCTGCCACAGCGTGTAGTCGACGTACTGGACCGGGAGCTCCGCCCACCTCGGGGCGCCGCCCTCCTTGCGGGCCGCGTACGCGGTGGCGAGGTCGCGGGCCAGCGGGGCCATGGAGGACCCGTCGCTCGCGATGTGGTGGATCAGCAGGACCAGGACGTGCTCCTCGGCTCCGAGGCGGAGCACGGGGGCCCGTACGGGGATCTCGGTGGCCAGGTCGAAGAGGTACGCCGAGGCCTCGGCCATGGCGTCGGCGAGTCCGCCACTCTCCACCTCCACGAGCGGGACGTGCAGTCGCGCCTCGTCGGCCGGCAGCACGCGCTGGGCCGGGACACCGTCGGCGTCCTCGACGATCAGCGTGCGCAGGCTCTCGTGGCGGGCCACGACATCGCGCAGCGCGGTCTCGAGCGCGGCCAGGTCCAGCTCGCCGGTCAGGCGGAGCGGGAAGGGGGCGTTGTACGTCGCCGAGGGGCCCTCGAAGCGGTCGATGAACCACAGGCGGCGCTGGGCGAAGGACAGCGGTACGGATTCCGGGCGCTCGGCCGTGCGGCGCAGCGGCGGCCGGACCGGAGCGCCCGCCGCGAGGTGCAGGGCCAGCTCCACGACGGTGGGCGCCTCGAACACGACCCGGATGGGCAGTTCGACGTCCAGGGCCTCGCGGATCCGGCTGACCAGGCGGGTGGCGAGCAGGGAGTGCCCGCCGAGGGCGAAGAAGTCGTCGTCGATGCCGACCCGGTCCAGGCCCAGCACCGCGGCGAACAGGCCGCACAGGACTTCTTCCTGCGGGGTGCGCGGGGCCCGGCCGGTGGCCGCGGCGGCGAAGTCCGGGGCGGGCAGGGCCCGCTGGTCCAGCTTGCCGTTCGGGGTCAGCGGCACCTCGGCGATGGCGACGACGGAGGACGGCACCAGGTGGTCGGGCAGCCGGTCCCCCAGGTAGTCGCGCAGGGCGCCGACCAGGGCGCCGATACGGCCCGCGGCGGCCGGCTCGTTGGCCAGCTGCCGGTCGGCCCGGCCGGACGGGGTGAACCCGCCGGTCAGGACCTGGTCCGTGACGGGCCCGGCCGGGAGGATCACCGCGTCGAAGCACTCGGCCGCGGCGGCCGACCAGGTGAGGACGACGCCCCAGCCGCGCTCGGCGGCCCACTCGCGCAGGTCCTGCGGGTCGAGGACCGGGCCCGCGGCGGCGGGTGCGGAGATCACACCGACCGCGGCGGCGGACTCGACCTCGTCGGCCAGCCGCGCGTTGGGGATGCGGGTGACGCGTACGGGCTGCTCGCCGTGGGCGCGGACCAGCTCCTCCAGGCCGAGGAAGTCCTCGACCTGGCGGCCCCAGGCCAGGGCCGGGACCTCGCTCAGCGGGAGCGCGGCCACGGGCGCCTTGTGCAGCAGGACCTCGTAGCGGTGGCGGGTCAGCTCGTTGTGCGGACGGCCGGCCTTGAGCCGGATGTCCACACCGCCGGCGCCGTGCCGCTCGGCCCACTTGGTGAACCACTCGGGGTCGAGGACGAGTTCCTTCTCCATCAGGATGGCGCGGGCGACCGCCGCGCGGCTCACCGAGGCGGAGGCCTCGGGGTGCAGGGCGCGCTGCACCCCGCTGCGGAAGAGCCGCAGGGTGGCGGCGTTGCGGACGTCACCGATCAGGATCCGGCCGCCGGGGGCCAGCAGTTCCATGGCGCCCGCCAGGACCAGGTCCATGTACTCGGCGTCGGGGAAGTACTGGACGACCGAGTTGATCACCACGAGGTCGAAGTGCTCGCGGGGCAGACCGGAGATGTCGTCACCGTTCTGGTGCCGCAGGTGCACCCGGTCGCCGAATCCGGTCTGGTCCACCTGCACGAGCAGCCGGTCGACGACCGCGGCCGACATGTCGGTGCCCCAGTACTCCTCCACCTGCCCGAGGGTCTGCGACATCAGCAGGCCGGTGCCGACGCCGATCTCCATCACACGGCGCGGGGACCAGTTCGTGATCTGCTCCACGGCGGCGTCGCGCCACACGGCCATCTCGTCGAGCGGGATCGGCAGGCCGCCGGTGTAGCTGGAGTTCCAGCCGGTGAAGTCCTCGCCCCAGCGGGCGTCGGACACGGCGTACAGGTCGTCGTAGATCTCCTCCCACTCGTCGACCTGCTCCGCGGCGCCCGAGGTGTCGGAGCCGTCCACGCGCGGGACCACGTAGCCGACGAGACGGCGTTCGCCGGTCCGGTCCTCGTTCCAGGTGACCACGGCCTGGGCCACACCGGGGTGCCCGGCCAGGGCGGCCTCGACCTCGGCGGGCTCGATGCGGAATCCGCGGATCTTGACCTGGGTGTCCACGCGGCCCCGGAAGACGAGTTCGCCGTCCGGGTTCCAGGCGACCACGTCGCCGGTGCGGTACATCCGCTCGCCGGGCTCGCCGAAGGGGGAGGCCACGAAGCGCTCGGAGGTCAGCGCGGAGCGGTGGGTGTAGCCGCGGGCCAGGCCGGCGCCCGCGATGTAGAGCTCTCCCGCAACGCCCGGGAGCACGGGGCGCAGGCCCGCGTCGAGGACGTAGACGCGCATGTTGTCCATCGGGCGGCCGATCGGGATCGGCTCGCCGACCCGCTCGGGGTCGGGCATGGGGTGGGTGGTGGCGAAGGTCGTGGTCTCGGTCGGGCCATAGCCGTCGACGACCTTGAGGCCGGGGCAGGCCCGCAGGGCGCGGCTCACCGAGGCCGGGGAGACGACGTCGCCGCCCGTCCACACCTCGCGGACGCCGGCGAAGCACTCCGGGTTCTCGTCGGCGATCACCTTGAACAGGCCGGCGGTCAGCCACAGCGCGGTGACCCGCTGCTCGGTGATGACCGCGGCCAGCGCGCCGGCGTCCAGCTTGCCGACGGGGGCGATCACGGAGGTGCCGCCGCCCAGCAGCGGGACCCACAGCTCGTAGGTGGAGGCGTCGAAGGACTGGGCGGAGTGCAGGAGGACCCGCTCGTGGGCGCCGCCGCGGTACTGGCGGTCCAGCGCCAGGCCGGACACGGACCGGTGGGTGACGCCGACGCCCTTGGGCACACCGGTGGAGCCGGAGGTGTACATGACGTACGCGAGCTGGTCCACGCGCTCGTGGGCGGCGGCCGGCAGGGCCTCCGCGCAGGCCCCGGCGACGGCGAGGGCCGTGTCCGCGTCGTCCAGGACCACGTACGGGCAGGTGCTGCCGGGCAGACCCGCGACGATCTCGGAGTCGGTCAGGAGCAGCGTCGGGGCGGCGTCGCCCAGCATGAACGCGATGCGCTCGGCCGGGTAGTCCGGGTCCACCGGCAGGTAGGCGCCGCCGGCCTTCAGGACCGCCAGCAGGGCCACGACCAGCTCCGGCGAGCGCGGCAGGGCCACGCCGACGACGGACTCCCGGCCGACGCCGCGCGCGGCGAGCAGGTGGGCCAGCCGGTTCGCCTCGGTGTCCAGCTCGCGGTAGGTCAGGGTGCGGCCGCCGGAGGCGACGGCGACGGCGTCCGGGGAGGCCGCGGCCCGCTCCTCGAAGAGGGCGGGGACGGTCCGCGGCGGGGCGGGCACGGCCGTGTCGTTGAACTCGCCCAGCAGCCGATCGCGTTCGGCGGACTCCAGCACGTGCACCGAGCCGACGCGGGCGTCCGGATCCGCCACGAGCTGCTGGAGGATCCGCGCGAAGCGGACGGCGATGCCCTCGACGGTCGCCGGGTCGAAGAGGTGGTGCTGGTACTGGAGCGCCACCCGCAGGTGCGGGTCGGCGAAGGCCATCACGACCAGCGGGTAGTGGGCGCCGCTGAGCGGGCTGATGCCGGTGACCGTGATGCCGGCGGCGGAGTTCGCCTCCTTGATGGCGACGCCGTCGATCGGGTACGACTCGAAGCCCACGAGGGTGTCGAAGAGGACGTTCAGCCCGACGGAGCGGTGGATGTCGAGCAGCCCGTGGTGGTGGTGGTCGAGCAGGGCGCTCTGCCGGTTCTGCAGGTCGCGCAGCAGCTCGCCCAGAGTGGCGCCGGGACCGCACTCGACGCGGACCGGAAGGGTGTTGATGAAGAGGCCGACCATCGAGTCCACGCCGGGGACGACGGGCGGACGGCCGGAGACGGTGGCTCCGAAGACCACGTCCTGGCGGCCGGTGAGTCCGGCGAGGACGAGCGCCCAGGTGCCCTGGACCAGGGTGTTGAGGGTGAGGCCCAGCTCGGCGGCGCGGCGGCCCAGTTCGCGGGCGTCGTCGGCGGACAGCGGGATGTCGATCTGGCCGATGCCGGCCGGGTCGGACGCGAGGGCCGCGTCGGGGGCGATCAGGGTCGGCGACTCGACGCCGGCGAGCTCGGCGGCCCAGGCGCGGGCCGAGGCCTCGCGGTCCTGGCCGGCCTGCCACACCAGGAAGTCGCGGTAGCCGGGTACGCGCGCCAGCGCGGACGCGTCGCCCTCGGATCCGTAGAGCCGCAGCAGGTCCTGCATGAGGACCGGGATCGACCAGCCGTCGAAGAGGACGTGGTGGGCGGTGAAGACCAGCTCCCAGCGGTCGGGGGCCAGCATGACCAGGGACATCCGCACGAGCGGGGCCCGGGTCAGGTCGAAGTGGGAGTCGTGGTCCTCGGCGAGGAAGCGCCCCAGCGCCTCCTCGCGGCCCTCCTCGCCGAACCCGCTGAGGTCGAGGTACTGCCAGGGCAGCTCCACGCGGTCCCGGACGACCTGCACCCGGTCCCCCGCCGCGTCGAATACGAAGGCGGCGCGGAGGTTCGCGTACCGGTCCAGGAGCGCCTGGCCGGCGGCGCGCATACGGGCGGGCTCCACTTCTCCGGAGAGGTGGAAGACCAACTGCATCTGGTAGGCGTCGAAGGTGGATCCGGCCAGCTGCGCGTGGAAGAGCAGGCCGTCCTGCATCGTGGTCAGCGGCCAGACGTCGGCCAGTCCCGGGTAGGTCTCCTCCCAGGCCTCGATCTCGGCCTGGGTCACCTGGACCAGCGGGACGTCCGAAGGGGTCAGACCGCCGGCGTCGGGCCGGGCGGCGTGCCGGGCCAGGGCCTGGAGCGCGGTGCTCCAGAGCTCGGCGAGCTCCTCGACGTCCTCCTTCGCGAGCAGGCCCGCGGGGAAGGCGAGGCGCGCGGTGAGCTCCGGACCCTGCTCGGTGTCGGTGACGAGCGCGCCCACGTCCAGCGTGCTCAGGGCGGGCATCCGCTCGTCCTGGTCGGCGATCAGGGCGGTGGTGCCCTCGGCGAGGGTCCAGCCCGGGCCGCGCAGGTGCTCGGGCGCGTCCGAGGAGGACGAGAAGCGGCCCAGGTAGTTGAAGCCGATCTGGCCGGCGGAGTACCGGCGCAGCACCTCGGCGGTCTGCGTGTTGAGGTGGCGCAGCAGGCCGTAGCCCACGCCCTTGTCCGGGAGGGACTGGAGCTGCTCCTTGACGGCCTTGACGGCGGCGCCGGCGGCCGGGCCGCCCGCGAAGGCGTCGTCGAGGTCGATCCCGGCGAGGTCGAGGCGGACCGGGAACATGGTGGTGAACCAGCCGACCGTGCGCGACAGGTCGGCGCCCGGGACCACGTCCTCCTCGCGGCCGTGGCCCTCGACCCGGATCAGGGCGGAGGACTCGTCGATGCCGCGGGCCCGGCGCCAGCGGGCGACGGCCAGCGTCAGCGCGGCGAGCAGGCCGTCGTTGACACCGCCGTGGAAGGCGGCGGGCAGGGTGGTCAGCAGGGCCTCTGTGACCGGGACCGGCAGCTTGAGCCAGGTGTGGTCCACCGTGGACATCACGTCGACGGCGGGGTCCGGGGCGCGCGAGCCCAGCAGCGGGTCGGGGCCGGCCACGACCGAACGCCACAGGGCGAGTTCGGCGACGCGCTCGGGCGAGGCGGCCTCCTCGGCCAGTGCGTGCGCCCAGCGGCGGGCCGAGGTGCCCACCTCGGGCAGCTCGGGGGTGCGGCCGTCCCTGACCTGCTCCCAGGCGGTGGCGAGGTCCGGCAGCAGGATGCGCCAGGACACGCCGTCGACCACGAAGTGGTGCAGGACCAGCAGCAGGCGTCCGGCGCCCTGCTCCGGGGCGAACCATACGAACTGCGCCATCGCGCCGGCCGCGGCGTCCAGCCGCCCGGTGGCGGCGTTCAGTTCGGTGGTGGCCCGCTCGAACCACTGCTCGTCCCAGTGGCCGTCGCACTCGATACGGTGGATCAGCGCGTCGGCGTCGACCGAGCCGGGGGCCTCGACCTGAAGGCCGGAGCGGTCGCCGGCGGTGTCGGCCGTGACCAGGCGGGAGCGCAGGATGTCGTGGCGGTCGAATACCGCGCCCAGGGTGGCCGCCAGGCCGGCCCGGTCGATGCCCTCGGGCAGGTCGACGGCCAGGGACATGGAGAACCGGTCGGTGCCCTCGCCGAGGTCCAGCAGGTACGCGCCGATCGGCGTCAGCGGCATCCACCCGGTGCCGGCGCCCTCCAGCTCCGGGAGGGCCGGGCCGGTGCCCGCCTCGATGCCCAGGACCGCGACGGCGGCCAGCTCGGCGACGGTGCGCTGGTCGAATATCTGGCGCGGGCTGACCTCCACGCCGGCGCCGCGGACGCGGGAGACGACCTGGATGGAGCGGATGCTGTCGCCGCCGATGGCGAAGAAGTCGTCGTCGATGCCGACCCGGTCGAGGCCGAGGACCTCGGCGTAGGCCGCGGCGAGCACCTCTTCCGCGGGGTTGCGCGGGGCCCGGTACTCGCCGCCGCTGAAGTCGGGCTCGGGCAGCGCCGCCAGGTCGAGCTTGCCGTTGGCGGTCAGCGGCAGCCGGCCCACCATGACGAAGACGGACGGGACCATGAACTCGGGCAGCCGGGCCGCGGCGAAGCGCCGCAGTTCGCGCACGGACACGCTCGTCGTCAGGTCGACGTCGAGGTCGGCGAGGCTGGCGACGGTGCCGAAGCCGCCCTGGTCGGCGTCGAGCGGGACCACGTGGCAGACGAGCTGCTTGCTGCCGCGGCCCTCGCGGATGGTGACCACGGCCTGGGCCACGCCCGGGTGCGCGGTCAGGACCGCCTCGATCTCGCCGGGCTCGATGCGGAAGCCGCGCACCTTCATCTGGGCGTCGTCGCGGCCCGCGTACTCCAGCTGTCCGGCGGCGTTCCAGCGCGCCAGGTCGCCGGTGCGGTACATGCGCGATCCGGCCGGCCCGAAGGGGTCGGCCACGAAGCGGTCGGCGGTCAGGGCGGTCCGGCCGAAGTAGCCGCGGCCGATCTCGCCGGCGACGTACAGCTCGCCCACCACGCCGGGCGCGACGGGCCGCAGGCCGGGGCCGAGGACGTAGGTGCGGACGTTGCCGAGCGGGGCTCCGACGGGGGCGCTGCCGGCGCCCTCCCACTCCTCGTCGGCGGGCAGCGAGAAGGTGGTGGCGTAGAAGGACTCGCTCTGGCCGTAGGCGTTGACCACGCGGACGCCGGGGACGGCCTCGCGGACGCGCTCCACCAGGGAGGTGGGCAGGGCCTCGCCGGCGAAGACCACGGTATCGACCTTGATGTGGCCGCTGACCTGGCCGAGCAGTTCCGCGAAGACGGAGGGGACGGTGCTGATCACGCCGCCGGTCCAGCCGCCGCGCTCGCCGATGACCAGTGCGTCGCGCACCAGTTCGACGATGCCGCCGGAGCAGAGGGTGGAGAAGATCTCGAAGACGGACACGTCGAAGTTGACCGAGGTGCCGGCGAGTACGCGGGTCCCCGCGCCGACGCCGATGGCCGAGGCCAGCCCCAGGATGTCGTTCACCACGTTGGCGTGGGTGATCGCCACACCCTTGGGGGTGCCTGTGGAGCCCGAGGTGTAGATGACGTACGCGACCTGGCCGGGCCGGCCCGCAGCGGCGGGGACGGGCTCCGCGTCCTGCGGGGCCCCGAGGTCGATGTCGCCCGCGAACAGCTGCGGGATCCGCGTGCGCGGCAGCACGCCCGCGGTCTGCTCGTCGGTCAGGATCAGCGCGGGCGCCGCGTCCTCGAGGATGAAGTCGAGCCGCCGGCTCGGGTATCTCGGGTCGATCGGCAGGTAGGCGCCGCCGGCCTTGAGCACGCCGAGCAGTCCGGCCACCAGGTCCGCCGTGCGCGGCAGGGCGACGCCCACGAGCGTCTCGGCGGTCACGCCGCGCTCCGTCAGTTCCCGCGCGATCCGCGAGGCCCGCGCGTCGAGTTCGCGGTAGGTGAGGGTCTCGTCCCCGGCCTCCAGCGCGACCGCGTCCGGGGTGGCCGCGACCTGCCGCTCGAAGAGCTCGGCGACCGTCACCTCGGGCAGCGCGACCGCGGTGTCGTTGAACTTCCGTACGACCGTGTCCAGTTCGGCTGCATCGAGGACGGGCGCCAGGGCGACCGGCCGCTCCGGGTGCGCGACGACCTCGCGGATGACCCGCAGGTAGCGGTCGACGACGGACTGCGCGGTGGCGCGGTCGAACAGGTCGGTCGCGTACTCCAGGTAGCAGAGCATGCCGGGACCGGTGGGGTCCGAGAAGTAGTTGAACTCCAGGTCGAACTTGGCCGTCGGGGTGGCGAGCACCTCGAAGCGCGCCCGCTCCAGACCCGGCAGCTCCAGGTCGATCCAGGCGTCGTTCTCCCAGGTGAACATGACCTGGAAGAGCGGGTGGTAGGCGGTGGAGCGCTCCGGGTTCAGGACCTCCACCAGGTGCTCGAAGGGGGCGTCCTGATTGTCGTAGGCGGTCAGCGCCTTCTGGCGCACCTGCTCCAGCACCCGGTCGAAGCTCGGGGCGCCCGAGAGGTCCGTACGCAGGACCCAGGTGTTGACGAAGAAGCCGACCAGGTCGGCGAGTTCGTCGTCGGTACGGCCGGCGACGGTGGAGCCGATGGCGATGTCCTGGCCGGCGCCCAGGTGCTGGAGCACCACGGCGAGGGCGGCCTGGAGGACCATCGGGACGGTCATGTCCCGCTCGCGTCCCACGGCCTCGACGGCCGCCAGCAGCCCGGCGTCGATGGGGAAGCCGACCGTGTCGCCGCGGTGGCTGGCCACCGGCGGGCGCGGGCGGTCCGTGGACAGGCGCAGCGGTGTCGGTACGCCCTGCAGCTCGTCCTGCCAGTAGCGGACCTGTGTGGAGACGACGCTCTCGGGGTCCTTCTCGTCACCGAGCAGCTCGCGCTGCCACAGCGTGTAGTCGACGTACTGCACGGGCAGGTCCGCCCACTGCGGGGCCCGGCCGCCGAGGCGCGCGGTGTACGCGGTGGCCAGGTCGCGGGAGAGCGGCTCCATCGACTCGCCGTCGCTGGCGATGTGGTGGACCAGCAGGAGCAGGACGTGGTCCCGCTCGCCGGTGCGCAGCAGGGTGGCGCGGACCGGTATCTCCGCCGACAGGTCGAAGGTGTACTGCGCCGCCTCGAAGACGGCCTCGTCCACCGCTTCGGGAGAGACCTCCACGAGCGGTACATCGAGCAGGGCCGCGTCCACCGGCAGCACCTGCTGCGAGGGGACGCCCTGCTCGTCCATCACGATGAGCGTACGAAGGCTCTCGTGCCGTGCCACGACATCGCGCACCGCCGACTGCAGGGCAGTCCGGTCCAGCTCGCCGGTCAACCGCACGAGGAAGGGGACGTTATAGGTGGCCGACGGTCCCTCGAATCGGTCGATGAACCACAACCGACGCTGTGCGAACGACAACGGGATCATTTTACTGTCCACTCCTGTCCATCTTGCGCAGTCGAGGCCGGCTCGACGTGCCTGCGTTCTTGACCGTGCGCGAAAGTTCTGAAATTGCGTGAGACTCGAAGATCGACCGCAGAGGCACGCTCACCCCGAGCACCTTCCGGATCCGGCTGGTGAGCCGTGTCGCCAGCAGGGAGTTGCCTCCCAGTTCGAAGAAGTCGTCGTTCATTCCCACCCGTTCGACGCCGAGCACCTCCGCGAGCAGCTCGCACAGAGCCGCCTCCTCGGGGGTGCGCGGCGCCCGGTAGGGGCGGGCCGCCGGATCGGGTTCGGGCAGCGCCGCCCGGTCGGGTCGGCCGTCGGGAGTCAGTGGCAGCCGCGCCAGCGTCATGAGGACCGTGGGTACCAGGGCCGGTGGCAGGAGGCGCGCCGCGTGGGCGCGTACCGCCTCGGCGAATGCGGCGGGGTCGACACCGGACGGGTCGACACCGGACGGGTCGGTGTCGGACGGGTCGGTGTCGGACGGGTCGCCGGGTATGGCGGCGAGCAGGTCGGCGGACGCCTCGGCGGGTACGAGATAGCCCACCAGCTGTCCGGTCCCACCCGGCCCGTGGCCGGCGCGGACGACGACCGCCGCCCGTGCCACCCCGGGGTGCCCGGTGAGCACCGCCTCGACCTCGGCCGGCGCGATCCGCGTGCCGCCGACCGTGGCCTCCGCGTCACCGCGTCCGAGGAGCTCCAGCGTGTCGTCGCCGTTCCGGCGGACCAGGTCGCCGGTGCGGAACATCCGCGATCCGGCGGGGCCGTAGGGGTCGGCGACGAACCGCCCGGCGGTCAGGCCGCCGTGCCCCCGGTAGCCGCGGGCGGGCACGCCGCCCGCGAGGTACAGCTCGCCGACCGCACCGTACGGAACGGGCCGCAGGCCCGCGCCGAGGACGTACGCGCGCACCCCGGCGAGCGGGGTCCCGGCGAGGACGGCTTCGGCGCCCTGCCCCGGCCCGCCATCGGGTGGGGAGTACGCCGTGGCGGGGCCGGTCTCGGGATGCCCGTGGAGGGCGACCAGGCGGGCGCCCGGGGCGGATTGCGCCGCCCGCCGGGCCAGTGCGGCCGGCAGCGGCTCCCCCGAGAACACGACGGTGTCCGCGCGGAGGTCGTCGACCGCCTCGTCGAGCAGGTCGGCGAAGGCGGAGGGGGTCGTGGCGAGCACATCGGCCGCGGTGGTGGCGCGCGGGTCGCGGTGCAGGTCGACACCGCCGCCGCAGAGTGCGGCGACGATCTCCGGGAGCGGGAGTTCGGCGTCCGCCGACTCCGAGGTCCCCACCAGCAGGCGGGCGCGGGCGGCGGAGCCGAGCCGGGCGAGGAGCCCCGCCGCCCGGTCCGTGAGGTTGCGGTGGCTGGTCTCGACGCCCGTCGGGCCACCCGAACTGCCGCACGCGTACGAGAGGTACGCGAGCCCTTCGGGCCGCGCGGCGGGGCCACCCGCTGCGGCGAAGTCACCTCCCCCGGACATGAGTTCGTCCAGGTGCGCGGTCGGCACCCCGGTGTCGGGCAGCCCGGCCGCGGTGTCCGCGTCGGTGAGCACCAGCAGCGGCCGCGCGTCGGTCAGGACGTGCGCGAGGCGGTCGGCCGGCCGGCGCGGGTCGAGGGCAAGGGCGGCGGCGCCCGACTTCAGTACGCCGAGCAGCGCGACCACCAGGTCGGCCGACCGGGGCAGGGCCACGGCCACCGGGAGCTCGGGGCGGGCGCCGCGCCGGGTCAGGCCGCGGGCCAGCCGGTTCGCCCGCTCGTCGAGCTCACGGTAGGTCAGGGACTGCTCGCCCGAGACCACCGCGACCGCGTCGGGTGTGGCGGCGGCCTGCCGCTCGAAGAGCTCCGGGACCGTCGTCGCGGGCGCCGGGGTGCCTTGCGGTGCGGCGCCGGGGCCGTTCAGCAGCCGGTCCCGCTCGGCGGGCTCCAGTACCTCCACGGCGCCCACCCGGCGGCCGGTGTCCTCGGCCAGCTGGGCCAGGATCATCCCGAACCGGGCGGCGACGGACTCGGCCGCGGCCGGGTCGAGCACGGTGCGCCGGTACTGGATCGCGAGGCGCAGCCGGTCGGGCTCGATGAACGCGAGCACCGTGACCGGGTAGTGGCTGGCGGTGAAGGAGCGGATGCCGGTGATGGAGATGCCGGCGGTGCGGCTCGCCTCGACGATGCCGGCCCGGTCCATGGGGAAGGACTCGAAGCCGATGATCGTGTCGAAGAGGGCGTCCACCCCGGCGGCCTGCTGGATCTCGCTCAGCCCGAAGTGGTGGTGGTCCATCAGCGCGGCCTGCCGGCCCTGGACCGCGGTGAGCAGCTCGGCGACGGTGTCCGCGGGGGCGCACCGCACCCGTACCGGGAGGGTGTTGAGGAACATGCCGACCGTCGATTCGACACCGGGCAGGGCGGGCGGCCGGCCGGCGACGGTGGAGGCGAACACCACGTCCTGACGGCCCGTGAGCTGGGCCAGCAGCATCGCCCAGGCGCCCTGGACCACCGTGTTCAGGGTGACGCCCAGCTCGGCAGCGCGCCGGAACAGCTCGCGGGAGGCGGGGACGGACAGCGGGACCTCGGCCTGCCGCATGGCGATGTCCTCGGCGGACCCTTCGGGCGCGGCGGGCGCGACGGACCCGTCGGACGCGGCCGGGTCGAACTGGGCTGTCGATCCGGAGGCGGCCGTCACCACCGGGGCGAGCAGCGTCGGCTCCCCCACCCCGCTGAGCTCCTCGCGCCAGACGCGGGCGGACTCCTCGCGGTCCTGGCGGGTGAGCCAGCGGAGGAACTCCCGGTAGTTGCGCGCCGGCTCCAGGCCCGAGGCCCGTCCGTCCGATCCGTAGAGGGTGAGCAGGTCCTGCATCAGCAGGGGCACCGACCAGCCGTCGAAGAGCACGTGGTGGGCGGTCAGGACCAGCTCGTGGGTCTCCTCGCCGGTCCGGATCAGGGTCATCCGCAGCATCGGCGGCCTGAGCTGGTCGAAGTGGGCGGTCAGGTCCTCGGCGAGGAAGCGTTCGAAGGCCTCCTCGCGCTCCGCCGCGCCGAGGCCGGACAGGTCGAGGTCCTGCCAGGGCAGGGTCACCGAGTCGGTGTCCAGGACGAGCTGGACCAGGTCCCCGTAGGCGTTGTGCACGAAGGCGGTCCGCAGTCCGGCGTGCCGGTCCAGCAGCGACTGCCCGGCGGCGCGCAGCCGGGCCGCGTCCACCCGCCCGGACAGGTGGAGCGCGTACTGCACCTGGTAGGCGTCGAAGGAGGAGTCCTCGAAGATCGAGTGGAACAGCAGGCCGGACTGGAGCGCGGTGGTGGGCCAGACGTCGGTGAGGCCCGGGAAGCGCCGCTCCCAGCCGTCGATGTCGTGCTGGCTCGCGGTCACCAGCGGAAGGTCCGAGGGGGTCAGGCCGCCGGCGCCGGGTGTGGCCGCGTGGCGGGCGAGCGCCTCCAGCGCGGCGCACCACAGGTCGGCGAGCTCCCGCACCTCGGCCGGCGGGAGCACCCCCTCGGGGGCGCTGAACGCGGCGTTCAGTACGGGCCCGGTCGGCTGATCGCTGACGGTGGCGTTGATGTCCAGTTCGGCGGAGGCGGGCATCCGCGGGTCCTGGGCGGCGTCGAGTTCGGCCAGCTCGGGGATGCCGGCGGCCTCGGGGGCCCGGGTGAAGCCCGCCCCCCGCGCTCCGCCGGGCAGGTCGGAGTCGGCGGAGAAGCGGCCCAGGTAGTTGAAGCCGACCTGTCCGACGGGGTGTTCGGCGAGCGCGGCGGCCGTGTCCGGGTTGAGGTGGCGCAGCAGGCCGTAGCCGATGCCCTTGTCGGGCAGGGCCAGCAGTTGCTCCTTGACCTTCTTGACGGCGAGGCCCGCGGCCGGCCCGCCCGCGAAGGCCTCGTCGAGGTCCACTCCGGCGAGGTCCAGGCGTACGGGGAAGGCGGTGGTGAACCAGCCGAGTGTGCGGGCGAGGCTCGCGCCGGGCACGGCGCTCTCCTCCCGGCCGTGTCCTTCGAGGCGGATCAGCGCGGAGGCCTCGTCCACGGAGCGCCTGCGCCGCCACTGCGCGAGCGCCAGGGCGAGCGCGGCCAGCAGTCCGTCGTTGACCCCGCCGTGGAACGCCGCGGGCAGGTCGGTCAGTACGGCCTCGGTGACGGACACCGGGAGCTGGACGTGGGTGACCCGTACGCACGACCGTACGTCGACCGCCGGGTCCAGTCGGCGGGTGCCGAGCAGCGGATCGGGCCCTTCGACGACGGAGCGCCACAGGTCCAGCTCGGCGACCCGTTCGGGACGCCGCGCCTCGTCCGCGAGCGCGTGCGCCCAGCGGCGCATCGAGGTGGCGACGGGCGGCAGCTGGGGGGTGCGGCCCTCGCGGACCTGCTGCCAGGCGGAGGCGAGGTCGGGCATCAGGATGCGCCAGGACACGCCGTCCACGACCAGGTGGTGCAGGACGAGGAGCAGCCGTCCGGTGCCGCCCTCGCCCGGGGACGGGTCGAACCAGACGAACCGGGCCACCGAGCCGGCCGCCGGGTTCAGCTGCCGGGCGGCCTCCTCCAGCTCCCCGAGCAGCAGTTCGCGCCAGGACGCGGTGTCCCAGCGGCCGTCGCACGTGACATGGCGCAACAGCGGTTCCACGTCCACGGAGCCGACGGGCCCGACGACCAGGCCGTCCGGGCCGGCTTCGGCTTCGGATTCGGCTTCGGCTTCGGCTTCGGCTTCTGCGACCAGGCGGGAGCGCAGCAGGTCGTGACGGTCCAGTACGGCGGTCAGGGTGGCGGCCAGCCCCGCGCGGTCGATGCCCTCGGGCAGCTCCAGGACCATGGCCTGCAGGAACCGGTCGAAGCCGGGGCCCCAGTCGCGGATCCAGCGGGCGACGGGCAGCAGCGGCATCCAGCCGACGCCGCCGCCTTCGAGCTCCGCCAGGACGGGGCCGGCGCCCTCGCCCTGTCCGTTCGCGACGGCGATCTCGGCGAGGCGGGCGACCGTTCGGTGCTCGACGGCCTGGCGGGCGCTGATGGTCAGGCCGCGGGCCCGGGCCCAGGAGACGACCTGGAGCGACTGGATGCTGTCGCCGCCGAGGGTGAAGAAGTCGTCGTCGATACCGACCTGGCCGACGCCGAGAGCCTTGGCGAACAGCTCGGCGAGGATCTCCTCCTGCGGGGTGCGCGGGGCCCGGTAGGCCTCGCCCTTGAACTCCGGTTCCGGCAGGCGGGTCTTGTCGAGCTTGCCGTTCGGCGTCAGGGGCAGCCGGTCCAGCAGGACGAAGGCCGAGGGGACCATGTGGTCGGGCAGGCGCTCGGCGGCGAAGGCACGCAGCTCGCCGACGCCGAAACCGGAGTCGAGGGCGATGCTGCCGTAGGCGCTGCCCTGCGGGCCCGCCCCGCCGGGGCGGCCGGTGGCGGCGGGGACGACGTAGGCCACCAGCTGGCGGCTGCCGCGCCGTTCGTACGGGAGGACCGCGGCGTCCGTCACACCGGGGTGGCCGCTGAGCACGGCCTCGATCTCCAGCGGTTCGATGCGGATGCCGCGGATCTTGACCTGGGTGTCGGCGCGCCCGTGGAAGACGAGTTCGCCCTCCGGCGTCCACTCGACGAGGTCGCCCGTGCGGTACATCCGGGCGCCGGGCCCGCCGAACGGGCAGGCGACGAAACGCTGGGCGGACAGGTCGGGGCGGCCGAGGTAGCCGCGGGCCAGCGAGGCACCCGACACGTACAGTTCGCCGATCACCCCGGCGGCGACCGGGCGCAGGGCGTCGTCCAGGACGTGCACGTCGGTGTCGGTGATCGAGCGGCCGATCGGCGGTACCCGGCCGTCACCGGCCAGCGGGGCGCTCATCGAGGCGCACACGGTGGTCTCCGTGGGCCCGTACGCGTTGATCATGCGCCGGCCGGCCGACCAGGTGGCGACCAGCTCGGGGGTGGTGGCGTCACCGGCGACCACGAGGGTCTCGACGCAGGCCAATGCCTCGGCGGACAGGGTGGCCAGCACCGGGGGCGGCAGCGTCACATGGGTCACGCCGTGGCGGGCGACGGTCTCGGCCAGGGGGGCTCCGGGGGCCAGCGCCTCCTTGCCGGCCAGGACGAAGGTGGCTCCGGACAGCAGGCCCATGCACATCTCCCACACCGAGGCGTCGAAGCTGGGCGAGGCGAACTGGAGGACCCGGCTCGCGGCGGTCACCTTCAGCCGCTCGACGTGCGTGGCGAGCAGCGGGGCGAGTCCGTTGTGGGTGACGGCGACGCCCTTGGGGCGGCCGGTGGAGCCCGAGGTGTAGATGACGTACGCGGTCTGCGCCACCCGCAGCGGGCGGATCCGCTCGGCGTCGGTCAGCGCGCCGGCCGGCTGCCCGGAGACCGACGCGGTGGTCCCGGGGGCGTCCAGCAGGAGCACCGGTGCGGGAAGCACGGGCAGTTCGGCTCCGGTCGTGGCGTCCGCCAGGACGAGGCGGGCGCCGGAGTCCTCCACCATGTACCGGAGGCGGTCGGCCGGGTAGGCCGCGTCCATCGGCAGGTACGCGCCGCCCGCCTTGAGGACGGCCAGGACCGCCACCCACAGCTCCGTGGACCGCTGCACGGCCACGCCCACGACCGACTCGGGTCCGACGCCGTGACCCACCAGGACCCGGGCCAGGCGGTTGGCCCGCGCGTCGAGTTCGCGGTACGTCAGCGAGGTATCGCCGCATACGAGCGCGACGGCTTCCGGAGCGGCGACGACCTGCTTCTCGAACATCTCAGGAATCGTCGCCACCGGCACCGCCGTGTCATGGAACGAGCACAAAGCGACCATCCCCCAATGGTTGGACATGAAGACCGGAATCTCGTGGGTTTGATTTATCAATTAATCGCAGCCGGGCGGGTGTCGCGGCAACCCGAAAAAGCTGCCATACAGGCATTGCCCAGCAGGAGCCTATGACTCCAGAAGGGTGGCGGCGATGAATTCGAGCAGCTCGGAGCTCAGCCCGGGCTCGAAGAGATAGAAATGCCCGCTGGGGTAGACACGCAGGTCGAAGGCGGTGTCCGTGTGCGCGCTCCAGGTCTCCATCTCGCCGCGCGGCGCCCTGCTGTCGGACTCGCCGACCAGTGCGGTGATGGGTACGTCGAGGCGTGCGTCGACAGGCATGACGTGCCGCTCCCAGAGCGTGAAGTCGTCCATGACGGGCGGCAGCAGGGCCTCCATGGCGTCCTCGTCCTCGGCGAGCTCCTCGTCGAATCCGCCCAGGCGCAGCACCTCGGCCCGGAACTCCTCGTCGGAGAGTCCGTGCAGCTGGGGGCGGTCACGGAAGGGGACGGGCGAGGCCTGGCCGGAAAGGAAGAGGTGGGCCGGCCGGGGGCCGCCGCGCACCTGGAGCGCCAGGGCCAGCTCGAAGGCCAGCAGGGCCCCGCAGGAGTGGCCGAAGAAGGAGAACGGGCCGTCCAGGACCGGGCGCAGAGCCTGCGCCAGCGTCCGCACCAGAGGGCCGACCTCGGTGGCCGGGTCCTCGAGGATCCGGTTCTGCCGGCCGGGCAGCTGTACCGCGACCACCTCGATGCCGGCGGGGAGCCGGTGCACCCAGTCGGCGAAGGCGCCCGCGCCGCCGCCGGCCTGGGGAAAGCAGACCAGTTGGTGGCGGTGCCCGGGCCGGCGTGCCCGCCATATGAAGGGGCTTTCGACGACGAGTCCGGCGCTGGTTTCCGCCTCGTGGCTGCGCGCGTGTATGACCATGACCCCTCAGCGATTTCGTGGAAACGGAAGACGGGAATCGAGGGGCAGAAATTGGAGTGGACACAGGGGCCGGATCATCTCCGGCCTATTTCCCGCCCTTTCGAATCGATCGTAGGAGTGGCTCCCGGGCGGGGCAAGGAATGCCCGCACAGCCCTGCCACCGCGGTACTGGTGAGCGATTCCTTCTTGCATTTTCGGCCACCGTGCCCCGTTCTTTGTGTTCGTGCCTGTCCCGTCGACGGGACAGGCACGAACACAAAGAACGGGGCTGCCCGGCCGATGGCCGGGCAGCCCCGTTCACGTTCTGGTCCGTGCGGGCGCTCTCTAGATCTTCGCCTCGCGGTTGAAGGCCGAGCGGGCCCACAGGTAGCCGAGGACGCTGAGCACCAGGCCCCAACCGAGGGCGAGCCACGCGCTGTTGCCGATCTCCGTGCCCATGAGCAGGCCGCGGAGGGTGTCGGTCATCGGGGTGAAGGGCTGGTACTCGGCGAACCAGCGCAGTCCGACCGGCATGGACTCCGGCGGGACGATCGCGCTGCCGAGGAAGGGCAGGAAGGTCAGCGGCATGGGCGCGTTGCTCGCTGCCTCCACGCTGCTGGAGCCCAGGCCGATCGCCGCGGACAGCCAGCTGAGGCCGAAGGCGAGCAGGGCCAGGATGCCGAGGGCGGCGAGCCACTCCACGAAGGTGGCGTTGGGCCGGAAGCCCACCAGGAGCGCGACACCGATGACCAGGACCAGGCTGATCATGGTCTGGATGACATTGCCCACCACATGCCCGGTCAGCACCGAGGAGCGCGAGATCGACATGGTCCGGAAGCGGTTGATGATGCCTTCGGTCATGTCCGTGCAGACCGACACGGCGGTCGAGACCGCGCCGGCGGTGGCGGCCATCAGCAGGATGCCGGGGGCCACGAAGTTGGTGTAGTCGCCGCGGTCGCCGGTGCCGCCGCCCGGCAGTTCGATGCCGGCGCCGAGCGCGCCGCCGAAGACGTACACGAACAGCAGGAGCATCAGGATCGGCATCGCGACGATCGAGATCGTCATCGAGGGGTAGCGCTGCGCGTGCTTGAGGTTGCGGCGCAGCATCGTCATCGAGTCGCGCATCGCGTACGTGGTGCTCATCGGCGGGCCTCCTGCGCCGTGTTGGCGGGGCTGGGAACGGTGGTCGCGTGGTGGCGCGACCCGTCACCGGTGAGGGCGAGGAAAACGTCGTCCAGGTCGGGCGTGTGGACGGTCAGCGCGTCCGCCGTGACACCGGCACTCTCGAGCAGGTCGAGTACGGCGCGCAGCGCGGGGATGCTGCCGTCGCTCGGGATCTGCAGGGTGAGCTTCTCCTCGTCGCGGGCGCCCTCGTCGAGGCCGAGCCGGCGGGAGGCGGCGTCCAGGTCGAGGACGTCGGAGAACTGGAGGCGGATATGGCCGCCGGGGATGCGCCGCTTGAGCTCGTCCGCGGTGCCCTCGGCGACGATCTTGCCCTTGTCGAGGACGGCGATCCGGTCGGCGAGCTGGTCGGCCTCCTCCAGGTACTGCGTGGTGAGGAAGATGGTCACGCCCTGCGCGGTGAGCTGCTGGATCAGGTGCCACATCGTGCGGCGGCTGCGCGGGTCGAGCCCGGTGGTCGGCTCGTCGAGGAAGATCAGGCTCGGGTTCCCGACGAGGGTCATCGCCAGGTCCAGCTTGCGGCGCATGCCGCCGGAGAAGGTGGAGGCCATCTTGCCCGCCACGTCGGTGAGTTCGAACTGCCGCAGTAATTCGGCGGTGCGGCGCTTGCCCTCCGCGCGGTCGAGGTGGTGCAGGTCCGCCATGAGGAGCATGTTCTCCTCGGCGGTCAGCAGTCCGTCCACCGCCGCGAACTGGCCGGTCACACCGATCCGGGCGCGAATGGCGTCCGCGCTCCGCTCCAGTGAGTGCCCCTCCACGGTCGCCTCGCCACCGTCGGCGGCGATGAGCGTGGAGAGGATCTGGACCGTGGTGGTCTTCCCCGCCCCGTTCGGACCGAGCAGCGCGAAGATCGTGCCCGCCTGCACGTGCAGGTCAATCCCGTCGAGTACGACTTTCTCGCCGTACGACTTGCGCAGGCCGACTGCGCTGATCCCCTTGGGCGGGGCCATCTGTTCGGTCGCGGCACTCATCGTGCCCCCTCCATTTCGTAGCTGTTGCGAGGCAGAGCTCTGCCGTCAGGCGCCGTGCGCACGCTGGATGGTGATGTCACCGAGGCTGGTCCTCGCGTGCACCTTGACGGTCTCCGCACCCTCTGCGGGGCCTTCGGCGGATCCGAGGGTGCTGTAGACCGTCCCGGACTGGGAGTTGATGTCGAGCCAGGCGGCAGTCCCCTGGCGGATCCCGACTTCGACGTTGCCGGCTTTAGTCTGGAGCTCGACGGTGCCCCGCGCCACTTCCTCGATGCGTACGTTGCCGTTCGAGCTCTTTGACGACACGGACCCTTGCGCTCGGCCGACCGTGATGTTTCCATTGGCGACCTTCAGTCGCAGATCGCCCGCGACGTCGTCCAGCCACGTGTTGCCGTTGGAGTTCTTGATGTCGGCGTCGCCGCCGACCGTACGGATGCGCACCTCGCCCGACCCGGTCGTGATGTCTACGTCCCCCGCCGCCGTGTCGAGCTGGACGTCCCCGTGCTGTGTCTTGAGCCGCACCGCGCCGGCCTGGTCGAGGCGGATGTGCCCGGCACTGGTACGGACCTCGCACTCGCCCAGCGTCCCCTTGCAGCTGATGTCGCCCATCTCCAGCGAACCGAGCAGCCGCGAGCCCTGAGGCAGCGCGACGTCGACCGTGACCGAACCCCGGGCGGAGAACAGCCCGCGCGCCTTCGGGGTGCGGATCGACAGCGTGCCGTCGGTGAACTCGACCTTGGTCTCCTCGGCGGCGCGGAGGTCGTCCTTGTCCCCGGCGGTACGCGGGTGGACCTCGACGACCGTGTCGGTGCGGTCCGTCGCACTGATCCGGGCGACTCCGACCTCGACGTGGATGTTCGCGGTGATGGGTCCCTTGGTTTCGTAAGAAGGCATGGCTGTCCCGTCCTCGTGAGTCTGGTGGTCGCCCCCGCACCGGGGACGTGAAGATGCAGCGAGAGTGATCGGCCTCTCGCACGCCGACGCGGGGGCGGGCGCCACCGCCCGCGGAGGGCTAGCTCACCCAGCCCGTGAAGCTCTTGCGCCCACTGCTCCGCTGGGGCGCCGGCCCGTCGCCCTGCCGCCCGCCGCCGGGCTCGAGAACACCCGAAACAGCCCTGACGAGCCACGCGTTGAGCGAAAGCCCCTCCCGCGCGGCCGCCTGCTCCGCACGCGCCTTGACGTGGCCGGGGAGTCGGAGGTTGATACGGGCGGTACTGCCGTCCTCTCCTTCCGGCACGACCGGTACGGCGGGCAGGGCGTGCGCCTCGTCGAATCCCTGCGCCACGAAGGGCTCTTCCTTCGGCGGCGCGGTCACGACGAACTCGGGCTCCAGTCCGCGCAACCGCACGTCGACCGAACCCGGAGCGAGCTCCCGGGTGACCTCACCCATGGCGTCCGACAGGGCGTTCAGCAGGGTGAGTCTGGCTGCCGACTCTAGCGGCGCGGTGATGCGCTCGGCGAGAGCGCGGGCTTCTTCGCCACCCGCTTCGGCGGCAACCGCAAGCTCGTTCCGAAGGCTGGCGACATAGGGCGTGAGGTCCATGTCCACAGCATGACACACATCTGGCACCACGTCGAGCCAATCTGGCACCACATGTGCCGCCAGCTGTAAATCCGCAGGTCAGACGGTGCGCCATGCGTGCGCCAACCGACACCACACCCGCCGACCTCGCTCCGCACCGGCAACACCCGAGGCCCGTCGAGCGACCCACCGTCCGGTCGGCAGGACGGTGACCCCCCGACACCCGGACGTGTCGGGACCGTTCTTCATCCCTCGAGGTCCGCCAGCAATGCGTCCAGAACGGTCTCCTCCTCCACACGCAGCGCGTGCTCGGCAAGGGCGAACGCCAGATCCGGCTCCCATGGCGACGGGGTCGGCTTCCCGCTCAATGGACGCAGATCGGGTCCAGCCGCCGCTACTGCCTCACGGTAGTCGTGGGCCGTGTAGCGCCAGGGCCGCCACGGCACGTGCCCGTCGGCCATCCAGTCCAGGGCTGGAGTCCCGCGGAGGTTGAGGGTGAGGACCGTCGAGGAGACGTCGTCCCGGAGCAGCCCTGCCGAAGCCCATGCGGCCCGCCGCCAGGCAGCGCCTGCTCCCTCGGGGTGGCCGGTCAGAGCGCGGGCTCCGGAGAGAGCGAGGGTGGCCACCGGCGTGCCGTCGTCGAGGGCGTGGGCACTCCCCAGGATCTCCGCGGCGAACACCGGCAGCGACCGTGCGGGTTCGACCGGCAGTTCCCGCAGTACGCGGACGGTCTGCTCGAGCAACGGCCGGGCGGCGGCCGGCGTGCGGGCGAGACGGCGCACGAGGCCGTCGTCACGCGCACGAACAGCCCAAGCGGCATGGTGCGGTAGATCTTCGGCCAGCAGGGTGAGAGGCGCATACGCCTCCCGCCAGGCCTGCTCCTCACTGCGGCGGGCCTCTTCGAGAGGGACGACCCGCCCGGTGAGCGCCGTCACGGCCGCCGCCAGGCCTTCGGGGCTGATACCCGATCTGACCAACATGGCATCCACGGCGTCGAGCCGGACCGTCAGCGCCCGGCCGGCACCTGGTGCCCGGCCCAGCAACCTCTCGGCCGCTGCCCGCTCGGCAGGGGTCGGCGCTGCCAGCGAGAGCGCTCCGGTGAGTGGTTGCCCGCGCTCCAGCCGTCGGCGTACCCGCTCCACCAGCCACACCAGGTCGGCGCCTCCCAGGAGCCGCCGCAGGCGCGCTTCGTCCACGGGCGGACCACTCACACCCACAGGGGCTCCGGGTCCGCCGGCCGCACCGGGTCCTCGCGGCGCGTACGAGCTGTGCCGTCCCACTCCCAGCGGGTGACCAGGACGGCGGCCACCTCGTCGATGCGGGCGAGCTGGGCGATGGCGATGCCGGGCACCTGCGGATAGCAGGCCCACTCCCGCTCGCTGGTCATGACCACATCCAGGTCGAAGGCGTGCAGGAGGCCGAGGCACTTGGCACGCGAGTCGTCGTCCACACCTGCGAACGCCTCATCGAGGGTCACCAGGCGTGGCGCGTAGGGGCTGCCCGCGCTCGCGTAGTGCGAGGAGGCAGCCGCGAACAGGGGAACGGACACCGCCAGCACGCGTTCACCCCCGGAGGCAGGACCCGTAGCGGGTACCCAGCGGCCGTGCTGCTGGCGCTCCACGGCGAACTCGTGCCAGGAGCGGTGGTCGAGGGCGGCCGTGAGGTGCTCCAGCCAGCTGCCCGCCGCGTCCTCGGTCTGCTGGCGGGCGATCTGCGTCTGCAGGAATTCGCCGACGGCGGCCCGGTCCTCGGCCGTCCAGGCATCAGCGGTCTGGAGCAGGCGGCCACGGGCCTGGGCAAGGCCGATCGGGGCCTTGCGGGACGGCCGCCACACCAGGCGCAACCTCATGCCGGTGGAGGTGGGCCGTTCCTCCAGCTCGGCGTTCATGGCCAGCACCTGCCGTTCGGCGGCCGCGATCAATTCCTGCAGGGTGCCGGCCACCTCGGTGATGAGGTGGGTTTCGAGGATCTCCCGCTCGTGCGCGGAGAGGATGCGGGTGAGTTCGCCGACCTCGACCGCGAGAGCCCCGGCGAGTTCGGGTACGGCTCGCTCGCGGCCCTGGTAAACGACATCGACGATCATCCCGTCCTCGACCATGCGGGCCGAGGCGGTGTTGCCGTGCCGCGACAGTGCGTCCTGGAGGGTCTTGAACTGCGAGGGCCTGCCGTACGGCGGCCAGCGTCGGCCGGTCCGGAGGCAGCCCCAGATCGGCTGCGCTCTCGTGCAGTTCGTCGGTTGCCGACGTGGCTCGCGCGGCTGCGGCCGTCACCTCGGCGGCCCGCTCATCGCGCCGGGACCGGGTCCGGCGCACGGTGTCGGCGGCAGCCGCGGCGCCGGCGTGCGCCCGGATCAAGGGCGCGTCGTCGGGCACCGCGGCCAGCTCGGTGTCCAGGGTACGGCGGCGGGCCGACAGGGCCTGCGCCTGCGCGGCGTAGGCGGCCGACTCCTGCTGGAGGAGGCTGAGTTCAGTTTGCAGGACGGCGATCCGGGCTCGCCGTGCGGCTTCCCGGGCGCCCTCTCCGATGTACTCGGCGGCGGGTTTGGCCCAACGTCCGGTCAGGACGCCGACGCGGTGGCGTCCGTCCAACGCGACCCAGGTGCCGTGTGAGCCCCCGGGAACCTCGCCGAGGCCGATCGCCTCCAGCAGCCGGGCCACCGCCTCCACGCCCACCTGAGCGGCCCGCGCGTCGCCCTGGTCCACGGCCGGGCGCAGTACGCCGGCGAGTGACGCCCCTTCGACCGGTCCGGTGTTCGGGGCGAGGAGTACGTCGTGGCCGCCCTCGGCGAGGGCCGCGCCGTCGGGGCGCACCCACGCGTCCAGCAGCCCGGACGCCTCCAGGGCGGCCTCCAGCCCGGCACGGTCGTGGTCCGCGACCTCCTCCCGGAAGTCGATCAGCCGCCACAGAGGGGCGCCGGGCTCCTGCTCCCGCAGGCCGGGGGTCCGGGTGTGCGGGGCCTGCGGCCCGCGCCGGCCCCGGACTCCAGTGCCGCTAGTTCCTGTTCGGCATCCCGGGTACGTTCGGCCAGGCCGGCTCGGCGTTGCGCTGATTCCGCCGCCCGGTCGGCGAATACCGCTGCCATGGCGCTGTGTGCTTCCGAGGCATCGCGGCGTGCCGGGTAGGGGCCGTCCTGGTGCCGGGTCCATTCCTGGAGCTCGTCCAGCAGTCCGGACGGGTCGGCGTACGCCAGCTCCTCGCAACGGCCCGCGTGCTCGCGTACGGCATCGACCAGGTCCCGTCCCGCGGCCTGGGCCGTGTCCTCGGCCCTGTCCAGCGCCCCGGCGGCGTGCGACAGCTCGATCTCCGTCTCGTCGAGCCTCAGGACGGCGGCCCGGCGCCCGGCGCCCGCCGCCTCGGCCTTGTCGGCGAGCTCCTCCACATGCGTGAGGGTGCGGTGCCTGCGGTCGGTCACTTCGGCCACCGCGGCTCTCAGGTCGGCAACCGTCTGTCCCTCGTCGCCGGGAAGGTCCAGCCTGGCGGCCGCAGCCGTCTCCCGGGCCCGGGACAGCGTGTCCTCGGACAGGTCTCGGGCGGCCCTGAGCCGGTTCTCGGCGGCACCGAGTCGGCCCAGCGCCTTGGTGTGCTGGATCGCAGCCCTCTCCCGGTCGTCCCGAGCGCGGACCCAGTCGCTCTCCGACCGGGCCAAAGCCTGCGCGGTCCGCTCCAGTTCGCGGGCGCTGCGCATCTCCGGGCCCTCACGCAGGGCTGCATCGGCCGCCTCCAGCCTCGTCCGGGTGTCGGTGAGTGCGGCGACGCGTTCCTCCGCGGCCGCCCGCTCCTCCTGCGCCGCGGTCTTGTCCGCCTGCGCCTCGGCGAGGTCGCGCAGCAGCTGCTCGTACTTCGAGTGTTCGCTGCGCGGGAGGCGGGCGCGGCGGCGGGAGGCCGCGCGGGCGTAGCGCCGGTAGTGGTCGAGGAACAAGGAGGCCGCGCGTTCGGCGGCCCCGGCCGCCCGCAGCTCCTCCTTCTCCTCGTCCAGGGAACGGAAGGCCTCGGCCACGTCCGCGATGACGGCCTGGTCCATCGGTGGAAGTGCCTCGGTGAGGGCGCGGGAGAGGGCGACCTCGTTGGGACGCTTGGACAGCTGGGGCTGGCGCAGCTGGATGAGCAGGTCCACCAGGGCCGCGTAGCGCTGCTCCCCGAGGCCGAACAGCGCCTCGTCGACGGCCCGGCGGTACGCCTTGGCCTGGTCGTAGACCAGGCCCTGTCCGGCGACCGCCTCGATGAGCCGGTCACGGGACAGGACGGTGTCCGAGGTGGAGCAGGAGCCGTACGACGGCGGCCAGGTCGAGCCGCTCGTCGCGGCGGTCCGGAGTGAACTGGATTCCCGCCGCGGCCAGCTGGGGATCCTTGGCATCCAGGACGACCTGATCGGCGAGGCGGCCCAGCGCGATCTGTGCCTCGCCGCGTTCGAGGGCGGCGAGGGCGAGGCAGAGCAGGACGTACCGGCGGCGGCTGAAGGGTGCGGCGCTACGGGTGACCTCGCGCGCGGGGTGGGTGGCGTCGGTCGGTACACCGGGAATCTTGCCCAGGCGGGCGGTCTCGGAGTCGACCTGGAGGGGCCAGCCGGTGTTGCGGTCGAACCACTCGCGCAGTTCGGAGGCGTGGCGCCGGACGAGGCGGAACTCGTCGGCGTGCGCGCCGTGTGCGAGCAGCAGGGGCTGCTTCAGCAGGGCGCGGGCGGCCTTGCGCCGTTCGGCGGCGTGCTGCCCGTCCAGTACTTCGGCGAGCGGGGTGGTCATGGCGTTCCTTGGCTCAGGTCGACGATCTCGATGGTGTGGTCGGGGCCGCGGAAGATCCCGTCGGGTGTGCGGACCTCGGCCGTGGCCCCGTCGGTCGGTGCCGTGAGCCGGATCTCCATGGAGCCGTCGCCGCTGGTGGCCACGGTGTGCGTCATCCCGGGCCGCCAGGTGGCCAGCGCGTCGCCGAGGAGCTGGAGGAAGAGCCGGAAGCTGAGGGGGTCCAGCTCGCCGAGCCCTGACAGCCTGGTGATGCCGCCGGTGACGAGCCGGGCCCGGGCGGCGGCGGTCTCGGCGGCCTGTTTGGCGGCCGTTTCGGCGAGCAACCGGCGCGCTTGCTGCCGGTCCTCGACCTTGCGGGGTTTGCCGCGCCGCTCGTAGCTGCCCGTGCGGCGCAGCTGCGGGCTGATCCGCAGCGGCGTGGCATCGGCCCAGGCGGTGCCGGCGGGTTCGGGTCGGGCGTGGCGCGCGGCCAGCGTCTCGGGGTCCACGGTGAGGTGCCGGGCCGGGTACAGCCCGAAGGCGGTGCGCCACAGCCGGTGCCGGGCGTCGTCGTCGGGCGCTTCGGCGAACCAGCGCGCAAGGGTGCGGAAGTCGGCGGAGCGGTCCGAACGACCGGCCCGCCGCTCGTTCAGCGACCGTACGACGGCCAGCAGCTGGGGGATCGCGCCGAGCGCCCGGCCGCGCAGTAGCCGGGCCTGCGACTCCCGGCCGTCCCGGCTGAGGAACCAGGCCGCGAGGCCCGCCCACCGGCCGGCCCATCGCTCGTACGCGGCCCGCTCGGCGTGCTCGGCCTCCTGCGGGGTGGCGTCCGCCGCCTCACGGGCGGCCGCGGCCCGCAGCAGCAGCTCGATGCTCCCGCCCTCCTCCAACTCCAGGATCAGCCGCGCGATGCGACCGCCGAGGGTGATCAGGTCCTGGATGAACCGCTCCAGGTACTGGATGAGCTGATCCTTGTAGGCGAGGAAGACCTCCTCCCCCACGTCGTGGAGGTCGATGGTCCGCTGCAGGGAGCTCATGAAGGCCCGAGCGTTGTCGGCGAGCGCACCGAAACGACTCGCGAGCCCGTCCAGCGCCAGATGCGTCTTGGCCGGATCGGGCTCCTCCTCGGCCGCCAGCACGAGCAGGGCCCGCAGCTGCGTCACGATGTCGTGCAGGGCGACGGCCTGCAGCGCGCCCCGCCGCCCGAGCGCCTCGTCGTACGCGGACAGGGCCTCTTCCGCCGCCTCGCCCTCCCGCGTGAGCTGGTAGATGAACCGCTTGCGGTAGAAGTCCTCGACGGCGGTGACCCGCCCGGTGTCCGGGTCGGCCCGCAGATTGCCCCACCCCACCAGGCTGTCGAGCGCCTTGACCACGGCATCGAGCTCCGTCGGCCGGGCCCCGGAGACGAGCCCCGCGTACACGTCCTCGGGCCGCAGGTGCACGGCGAACCGCTCCTTGGCGAGGAGGAAGGCCCGCATCACCGCACGGTAGAGCAGCACGTGGGGAGCGGTGAGATGCGCGAAGGGCCCGTACCCGTCGGGCGGGCCCTCCGCCTGCGGAGAAATCATGTCCATTGCCCGCCATCCTCCTGGAGCACAGTCCATGATCGGCAGGGACTTCGGTACTTGGCCGATTCGCACCGGTCCTGATCGTGTCCGGTCCGCAGCGAAGTCACCAGAACCGCTGGAGGACGCCCGTGCGCTGGAGTTCCGTCACGTGTTCCGCGGCCCGTGCCGGCGCGGAGCCGCCTCTGATGAGTATTCCGGCCTCGATGTTGCGGTCGACTCCCGATTGCGTGAAGTTGGCGCTGGTGGTCAGCAGCGTCTGCCGATCGGCCACGGCCAGCTTCGCGTGCGTCTTTGCCCCGGGCTCCGCTCTCTTGTCCTGCGGCCAATGCCACAGGCGTGCTCCGTCCACATCGGTGAACGCGCTCGCCGGCTCGTCCCCGGAAAGGGCGCTGCCCGCGCCCTGCAGTGTCTCGACGACGATGTCCAGACCGACGCCCCGGGCCGCGGCGTCCTTCAGCGCCTGCGTCAGGGGCGGATACCGCCGTGCCGAGTAGGTCATGAGGGTCAGCTCTGTCCGCGCCTCAGCGATCAACCCCAGGAGCGCCCGGGCCGTGGACCGTACGGGCACCCGGTGGGAGGAGGGGCCGCTCCACACCAGTGAGATGTCTTGCTCCTGGTCGCGCTGCGTGTAGCCGGCGGCCAGCCCGTGCAGACAGGCCGCGGCCTCCTCCGGGGACAGACCGTCCGCGTCCATCGCGTCGAGCACGAGAGCCGCGGCTTCCGTGTACGCGGAGGCCGACCGGAGGGTGAGCAGGGTGGCGCGGGATCGCCCGGCGGCTATGCCGTCAGCCAGTGCGCCGAGGGCAAGGGCCCCCGCGCCCGCCTCCACCTCCGCGGCCGCCTTGAGCACCCGTGCCCACCTCATGTGAGGCCTTGGAGGAGCACGAGGTCCGGATCGTCGATGGGGACGATGAAACGCCGGTCGAGGAAGCGGTTGCCCCGCTCGCACGTCGTCTCCGATACGAACAGGCACACGTGGCATGCGGCCCCGTGCAGGAAGTCCTCGTGCGGGGGCCTGGGCAGCCGGTCCGCGCACAGCGGGTCGGACGAGCACCGTTCGGCATCGTGCAGCGCGCGCCGCACGACCCTGCTGAGTTTCTCCGGTTCGGCCAGGGCCACCAGACCGCCCAGGGTCCCCTCGGCATCCGGGACCGCGGTGTAGATCAGGATGCCGGTACGCCGGTCGTCCTCGCGGCCCGCATAGATCCGCTCGGAGAGGCTCGCCGAGGAGTAGCCGCATTCCAGCGAGATGGCCCGGATCAGCAGGTGCGAGAGCGTGTGGAGGGCGATGTACCTGGCGCCCGGCCAGCCGCGCAGCGGGTCGTCGGTGTCCTCGACACGGCCCGAGTAACGGTTGCGACGGAATTCGACGTAGGCGTCCCGGTGCGCCGCCAGCGCCTCGGTACCGGCCACCCGCTGCTCCCAGTCGGCCATCAGCTCGTCCGAGACCCGCAGGAAGATGCCCTCGCCGCGCACCTCGCTGGCCGGCACCCAGGCGGGGACGCGGCTGCGCGAGAGGGGCGCATGGGCCACCAGGGTGGGGTCCTCGGGGTCCGGTGCGTCGAGCCGGGTGAAGCCGATCAACGCCCGTACCTCCCGCAGCCGCTCCGCCTGGACGACATGGGAGAAGACCCCGCCGAGAGCCGACGGCACCGGAACGTCGCGCAGCGCGAAGTCCTCGGTCGGCTCCGGGAGCTGCGGACTGGTGAAGATCTCCCATTCGGGCGTGAGGAGATCCGGGTACGAGACGGCCTCCGAGGACGGGGACTCTGCGGCTGCGGCCCGGTGCGCCTCGACGGCCTCGAACACCTCGGACTGGCTCCACTGGTGCAACGGCTTGAACTGCGGGAGCTCCCAGACCATGTCGAGGAACTCCTGCGACTTCGCCTTCTGAAGCTGCTCCCAGAGCTGTTCCACCTTGCCCTGCAGGGCGCTGCCGCTGGTCGGCGGTACCGCCAGGACGCTGAGCGTCTGCGCGAACCACTGGTTCGAGGCGCCGATGACCAGCGGCTTGGGCCGATGCTTGCAGCCGGCCGGATCGAAGGTCGCCAAGTGGGGGTGGCGGCCCCGGCAGTGCGGCAGGGTGATCTCGCCGCGCTGCCCCATGGCGTCGCGGATGTTGCGCTCGCCGCCGCAGCTCACGCAGCGCACCTTCACGTTGGCCGCCTGGTTGCCGCCGTGGTCGAGCATCTCCAGCCGCGGGTGGGACGCCCCCGTGCAGTCCCCGCCCCGGTGGACGAACGACGCGTACGGGAAGTCGTCCAGGTGTCCGGCCTGACAGACCAGAACGAAGCGCGCCGCGACGGCGAGCGGGCCTTCCCCTTGCGCTTGGCCGTGCAGTTGTCGTGGAAGAAGCGCGCATGGTCGGGACGCCTCGGCTTGGCGTTCTCGAACTTGAAGATGTTCGCGTCGAGGCCGCCGAGGGCATTGCACGCGGTGCAGCGCAGCCACTGGGGAAAGGGCAGGACCGGGACGCCGACGCGGGATGCCGGGCCGGTGGGATCGTTGTCCGTGCCGTCCATCCAGGGTGCCGGCCGCAACTGGGTGACCTGGGCGCCGTACGGGTCGCCTATCAGGCCGTTGACGGCCCGCAGCAGCCGCGGCTCCTTCAGGTCCGCCCACTCGAACGCGTCGTACTGCCAGTCGTCGATCCCCCGCACCAGGACGGCGAAGTTGGGCAGGTCGACCAGAGCGCCCACACCGCCCGTGTACATCAGGTGGCTGGGGCGTACGGATCCGACCCGGCGCCGGTGCTGTGTCTTGTCCGTCATGCCTGTGCCTTCTTCCCCTGACGGCCTGCCTTGTCGGCCTTGCCGTCCAGTACGGCGCCCGTTTCGTCCCCCTCGGGCGAGTCCTCACCGTCGGAGCCGGCCTGAGCCGCCCCAGCCGCGTAGCTCCACGCGGGCGCCCCGCCGACCACGTCGTAGAGACCGGCCCCTGGCACGAGCAGGTTGATCTCGTTCTCCGTCTCACGCATCGACTGGGCGACGGTGAGCTCGTCCCAGGTGGCGCCGGTGGCCTTGTTGAGCAGTCCGCTGAGTCGCTGGCCCTGCCACGCCGCCTCCTCGTATCCGAGGCGGGCGGAGCCCTGCTTCTTGTGCGCCCAGGCGTCCTTGAGGACCTCGATGCGCTCCCCGAGGTACGTGCGGGCGCGCGGCCCGCCGACGGTCTCGGCGCGGGCCAGGAACCGCTCGGTGACCTGCTGTGCGACCGGGCCGTCGAGGTCGATGTCGTAGGCGTCGTGGTTGCGGGAGTGGGGCGTGGTCGCGTTGCGCACGGCGGCGATCCAGGCGGCCGCCGTCGTGCGGTCCAGGGACCGGCGGGCGAAGGGGGTGACGGAGAGGGCTTCGACCTGCCGGTAGAAGGTGGCGTGGTAGTGCCCGAAGTTCTCGAAGTGCGCCAGGTCCCGTGGCCGCGTCCAGTTGTAGAGCGCCACGACCAGTCCCGGGCGCTGGGCGTCGCGGCCCACGCGCGAGGACGCCTGGATGTACTCGGCCGTGTTCTTGGGCTGGCCGACGACCATCATGAGGCCGAAGCGGGAGACGTCGACCCCCACCTGGAGCATGGAGGTCGCGATCACCGCGTCGACCGCTCCCGTGCCCTCGTTGCGCAGTCCGAGCTTCGAGAAGTCGATGCGCTGCTTGTGCGCTCCGGCCGCGCGCAGTTCGTCGGCGACCGCCTGCCGCCGCACGGTGGTGTCCATGGACTCGTCGAAGGCGACCTCCAGGCGGGACAGCACCTCGGTGATGTCCGCGGAGGAGATGCGCGAGGTCAGCTCCTGGACGGACAGCATCTCCGTGCGGCGCAGGAGGCGGTTCGACAATCCCTTGCGGGCGCCGTGGATGCGTACGCGGGTGGCGATGTCGTCGTCGAGGAAGCGCCGCATGCCGGCGAGTTCCCGCGTGGCGTTGAAGTATCCGACCAGCGTCATGTAGGGGTCGGCGGGCTTGCCGTGCCGGTCGAAGAGGGTCTGACCGGCCAGGAAGAGGATTTCGGCGACCCTGATCTCGGCCTGCTTCATACGGACGCCGTGGGCACAGATGCCCAGGTAGCGACGCCCCGGCGCCTCCTTGGAGAGCTCGACCTGCTGGGAGAAGAACGTGTCGCCGATGTCGATGACCTGCGGGGGGAAGATCGCCGACTTCCGCGCGAAGACACCGCTGATCTGGTCCGCCGACCGCTTGGTCGTCGCCGTCGACGCCACGATCTTGGGGCCGACGCGGACGGTGGTGCCGTAGGCGTCCTGCGCCGGCCAGCCGCACAGCTCGTCGACGGCCGCCTCGAACAGGCCGACGGTCGTACCCAGCGCACCGGAGATCAGGTGGAGTTCGTCCTGGATGATCAGGTCCGGCGGGCGCAGTCGCGTCACCGGCTTGCTCTTCACGGCCGCGTGCTTGCCCTTGGCCTGGTGCTTGTCCCCGCACTTGATCCGGGTGTCGAGGTCCGCGTGCCGGTAGCCGTGCCGGGGGCAGAGGTCGGTGACCCGCCCGAACAGCATGCCCGCCTGACCGCGCCAGGGCAGCTGCGCCAGCTTGTCGACGGTGGCGATCAGCAGGCTGGGGGCCAGCCGGTAGATCTCCTCGTCCACCGTCAGGATGGGCATGCCCTCACCCGGTGAACGCCGCTGCGAGAACGGACAGGCCTGCTTGCCCTCGCCGTTGGGGCAGTAGAGCAGGATGCGGCGCAGGTCCTCGTCGGCATGCAGGTCGCGCTGGGCGCTCAGTGCGGAGCCGCACCAGGGGCAGGCCAGCGTCTGGAGGACCTTCGCGCCCTTTCCGTCTCCGGCGTCCTTGGCCTCGGCGATCTGCTTCCGGGCCTCGTCGAAACCGTTCGGGGAGACCGCGCCGCCCACCCAGAGGCCGATCCGGAAGGGGGTGGTCCCCCAGCGCACGTCGCCGCCGTCGTAGGCCTCGCGGCGCAGCACTTCCGCCGCGCAGACGAGCGCCGCGGCACGCTGGAACTGCTGGGCGGTCAGCAGCCGCAGGGTGTACCGCATCAGGACGGCGACACCGGCCTCGCCACTACGGGCGTCCTCCCCCGTGCCGATCGTCCCCTGGAGCCGGCGGATGGCGAAGGTGAAGGCCGCGAGCCCGAGGTAGGCCTCGGTCTTACCGCCGCCTGTCGGGAAGAACAGCAGGTCGACGATGCCGTCCGGGCCCGCCTCGCGCTCCTTCAGCGTCGGGTCGGCGAGCGCCCGGATGTTGAGGAGGACGAAGGCCAGCTGGAACGGGTACCACGACGCGGCTTCCGCGCCCTTGGCGTCGATGCGCTTCTTGGCCTCCTGGAACGTGAGGCCCTCCCGCTCCCGCAGGGCCGCAATGGCGGTGTGCCGTCTCTGGAGGGCCATCGCCCGGTTGGCGAAGCGGAACGCTTCCAGCACCTCGGGGTGCTCGGGGTTCGAGAGCGCGTCCACGCCGAGGGCGATCCGGACGGCGACGTCACGGGCCTGACCCACCGCGTCGAGGGCACTGGTGCGCAGCGCCCCGGTCAGCTGCTCGGCCTGTGCCTCCCGCTCGTCGAGCCAGGCGCTGTAGCCGTCGGCGAGCGGAGCCAGGGCGTCGCTCAGCGCGGCCGGCGGGAGCACGGCGAGCTCGTCCATGGAGAGCTCGATGCCGTCGAGGTGCTGCGCATCCGCTCCTGACGGGGCGATCGTGGCCGGCACGTCGTGGACCGGCAGCCAGGTGGTCGTGAGGGCGTGGGCCCTGCGCTCCCCCTTGGCGAGGGTGACCGCCACGGCCACGTTGCGGCCCGCCGCGTGCTTCAGGTGGTTGCGGTAGAGCAACGTCAGGTGCTGCTCCTCCAGGTCGGCCGCTCCGAGAGCGTCCTGGGCTGCTTCCTCGGCCTCGTCCAGCGGATCGGAGATGGGCAGGAAGACCGGCGCCGTGCCGTCTGTGGCGGTGACGTGCAGTTCGGCCTGGAACAGCCAGGCCGCGTCCTTGGCCTGCTGGGGTTCGTCCTGCGCGTTGACGAGGGACAGTTCGACGACGCGGCTCGGTCCCGCGGCCCCCGGCCGGTTGCGTACGTCCGCGACCAGCCGGACACCGGGGGCGTCCTCCTGGTCGGCGGTGAGCGGCAGCACCAGGCGGGGCGCGCCGTCGACCGGGACGGTGACGAGCTTCCCCACCTGCTCCCGGGTCCAGGTGGACCGTGCGACGCCGTCGTCACCGAGGACCTGCGAACGGTGGTACTGCCCCCACCGGACCCGCACGGAGACGGCCGCCGCGTCGTCCGTTGCCGGGAGGGCGAACATCAGGCCCATCGACGAGGCCCACATGCGCCCCGCGTTCTGGGTGGTGAGCCGCTCCGGAAGCCCTTGGTCGGTGCCGTCGCCCTCGCCGTCGGAGTCGTCGAGGAGCTGCTCGTCGGCGGCGGCGAGGGTCGTGCTCAGGGCGCGCTTCGGCCCGATGCGCCCGACGAGGTACCGGTCGCGGGGGCCGGCGGCACGGTGGTCGAACTCCTCGTCCGGTCCGTCCCACGGGCCGAGCAGGTCCCGGCTGATGAGCTCACCCAGGTCGTCCCGGATCTCGTACGAGGACGCCGGAACGAGGTCCTGCGCCACCTCTCGGACCCGCTGGAGGATGTCCGCCTCCGTCGAACCGCTCGAACCACTCGTGCCGCCCGGGCCTTCGGCGCTCTTCCCCATCGCCATCAGTGCATCCCTCTTTCGTCCCTCGCGCGGTGCCCTCGCGGGCCCCTCCCCACAGCGCGGCCGACGCCGCCCGGACCGTGACAGCCGGCCGTGATCCCGATGCTAGCGAGCGCCTCCGACATCAGAATGCCGGTACCGCCCCGGGCAGGGCTTGTTCGAGCAGTTCACCGATGTCCTTGTCCCCACGCTCGGCCAGCCGCTCCAGCAGGGCGGCGGCGTCCTGGCCCGGCTCCATCCCGATGCGCCGCGCGATGACCTCGACCGCCTCCGCCGGGGTCACCGGGGCCGTCCAGCCGGTGAGCCGAACCGCTCCGGCCTCGGGGCCGAGTCCGTCTGCCGGTGCGGGCAGCCGCAGCGCATTGAGGTGGCCGTCGGTCACGTTGAAGAAGACCTGGTCGCCGGCCGTCGCCCCGATGTGCTCCAGCAGCGGCTTCACCGAGCCGAAGGCGGGCTGGGCGCGCCAGGTGAGCGAGGTCTCCCCGGCCTCGTGGCCCAGTGGGACCGCTTCGCGGTGAGGGGCGCCGCCGATGTGTGCGGCCCAGCCGGCGGGCACCGGGAAGCCGGAGCCGCGCAGGTGGTCGCCTGTCACTTCCATGCGGTACCACCAGCGCCCGTCGGCTCCGACGAAGCAACGTCGCGTACCGGCGACGTCGTTGCGCGGCACGTACGGTGCGTCCAGGTCGCTCGTCTGGTCGGCTACACGGACCCAGCCGCGGCGGGTACGGGCGAACCCGGGTCCGGCGAGGTTGGTGCGTACCGATGCCGCCGACACGTCGAAGCGGGAGCTGATGGCCTCGGCGATCGCGTTCACCTCGGCTTCTCCACCCGCGTTGGTGATCTCACGGGCGATCATCTCCCGGATGCCCAGGTACTCCTCGCCGCCCCACGCGCGCAGGCCGTACAGGTTCCGGTCGACCCGGAGGAAGCGTTCGTCGGTCCAGATCTGGTTGCGCATGCTGTTGATGGCGGTGCCGTCGGCCAGCTGCTCGTGGATGTCCTCCATGGACATCGGCTTCCCGTACAGGCCGAGCACGGCGGCGGCCCGGTCGTTGAGCGAACGCCCCCAGTACAGCAGCCGCCCCTCCCGGATCTGGAAGCGTCCGATGTCGGCCGCCCAGTCGGCGAGCACCTCGCCCCGGACTCCGTAGCGCAACCCGAGGGCCACCGCCTCGTCCCAGGCAAGCGGGGTGTCCCCGCAGGCCGCGAGCAGGTCCTCCTGCATGACCGCCCGCAGCGCGGCCGCGTCGCCCTGCACGATCCAGGTCCCGACGAGCGTCCCTCCGGGCAGCAGCCGCGCAACGATGTCCCCGAGGGGGACACCCACCGCCTCTACGGGGCGGGCGTGGTCCGGGTGCAGGGCGTGCACCTCGGCGACCCGGCCCACGGTGCCGAGCTGTTCGGCGACGGCGGCCAGGTGCCCGGCGAAGGCACGGCCTTCAGCATCGGCCGAGAGCCACCGCCGGACGGAGCCCATGACGGTGCGCTCCAACTGCCGCACCCGCTCCCGACTGACGGAGAACCGCTCGCCCAGGCCCTGAAGCTTCACCGGCTCGTCGGTGAACGTCCGCTGCCCGGCGATCACCAGGGCCCGCTCGTCCCAGCCGCCGACCAGCCGTGTGAAGGCGGCGAGCGGCTCGGCCATCAGCACGGGGGCGGGCGGCGCGCTCACGTCGTCGCCGACATGCGGCTCCTCGGCGTCTTCGGCCGGGTCGTCCTCCTCGAACTCCGCACGGGGTGCCGGGATCTCTACCGCCGGGGCCTGATCCTCGGCCGCCTGGTCTTCGACGAGCTCGGGCACCGACACCGGCGAGGGCCCGTCCTCCGGCCCTTCCTCCAACCCCTGGAGCACGGCGAGCGCCGCCCACACCTCGGTCGGCGCGTCCGCCGGCAGCCACCGCGCGATCACGGCCACGGCATCCCGTACGCGTGCCCCCTCACTCTCTTCCCGAGGTACGCCGCGCTGGTGCAACCGGTCCAGGATTGACGCGAACGCCGCAGCCAGGACCCGGTCCCCGTCCACGACCCCGGGCCCGGCCTCCCGAGCGACCTGCGCCACCGTCCTCCCCGGCTCGACTCCGGGTGCACCGAGCAGCCGCAGTACGGGGATCACGTCCCCGAGCTCCGCATGCGGCCACAGCGACCGCAGGGCCTGCGCCACCTGGTGACTGAGAGCCTCGGCTCCGATGACGCGCTCTATCTCCATCAACGGAGTTGCATGCCACCAGCCGAGCGGCAGCCGAACGTCCTCCAGCCGGGCGGCGAGCAGATGCGGATCGGCGTAGCGGAGGGCGGGCAGGAGATCGGCCAGGGAGGTGGAGGCGTACGGCGCGGAAGATGTCATGGTCGGGCGACACTCCAGAGACGGGGGCAGGCGGCCACGGTCGGTGACTGACTCGCTCGACGTTACGGGCCCCCACTGACAGTCACCCCATGATCACCCACGCTGTGACCCCTGACCAGAGCAACAGTGCACATCCGTCAGGAGCGGGCGCGTTCCTCACGCAACGCAATGGTCCGGCGCCGGGCCGCAGTCCGCGCACAGGGCATCAGGGACATGGCTACGGAAGGCACGTTCGCATTCGTCGCACGTGATGAGGGGTGCGGGCCGTGGCCGATGCGGCTCGGGCGCGGACACCGGGAGAGGCGGCGGCAGGAGGGTGGTGAGCCGGTGTTCCAGGAAGCGGGGCGGGTGGTGGATGGGGACCGGTGCGGGCGGCAGGTTGGCGGTGAGGGTACGGGTGATCTGCTCAGGGGTCGCATGCCGAGCGAGCCACTCCTCGACGGCGGGCGTCAGCCGCTGGACGTCACGCACCGAGAGGATCAGACGGGCGTCGACGGCCCGCAGCCGGGCCAGGAGGTCCGCCGCCGGGCCTGCGGCCGGTGGCGGGAAGGGCTCGGGTTCGGGCTGGGGCGCGACCGGTACAAGCGGAGCTGGCGCGGCGGAAGGCACTGCGGCACAACCAGGCTTGTCGTAGGCGAGGGTGCGGGTCGCGAAACGGCCGCCACCGAGCGGAATCGTCCGACGCTCCAGATACCCCGCCGCCTCAAGCTCGTTGAGGGCCCGACGGATGGTGATCTCTCCCTCGCGGAAGCGGAGGGTGAGGGCCTTGGCCGTGACGCTGGCCCCGTCCGGAACGGACTGGATGTAGACGGCGAGTCCGATCGCAACGGCGGAGAGTTGCGGATGCTGGGCCAGATGATTGCCGACGACCGTGAACCGGTCGGTGTGGCGGTGGCGGAAGTGGATCACCCCGGCGCTGGGGGCGTCTGTGGGGATCGGATTCGCGGGGCGCGCGGGAGCGACCGCGTTAGACTGCGGATCAGCCATCGGGAAGGTCTCTTCTTCCGGATCGGTCAGGCCCTCGTCAGGATTGCCGTCCTGTCGGGGGCCGTCTGCGTCTATGGGGTTGTTGCGGCCGACCGTACCCCACCGGTCAGGGTCCCCGTCGTGCCCTTCACCCGATCGTGTGGCGACGGGAGTTGGACCACCGGGTTTGGTTGGGTGGGTTCTCTCCCATTCCTTAGAAGGGCGACGCGCCGCACCGGGGTCCAGGAATCCGCGCCCCGGTTGCGGGCCGACCTACACCCCTCGGACGTGCTGCACGAAGGCACTCCAGGCGGCGTCCCCGACGAGGATCACGGGACCGGCGGGCACCTTGCTGTCCCGGACAGGGACGGCGCCGGGGCTGCCGTCGGCGACCTCTAGGCAGTCACCGTTGGCCGCATTGCTGTAACTGCTCTTGTGCCACCGTATGTTCATCAACGGTCCTTGGGTGACATGCACGGATACCGCTCCTCCATAGCCGTGCGGATGAGGTCCGCAGACTCAATCGGGGACAACGCGTTGGCCTGGAGGCGATCGTAAAGGACCGATCGTCGCAGGACTTCGTCCGTTTCTTCGATGAGCCGTCCATAGACAATCCCCTCCTCGTAGGCAACTTCACCACCATCGGGCAGGGTCAGCAGCGAGAAGGAACCTCCCATGGCAGCGGGATCCACGCTGTTGAAGGGAAGCACCTGTAAGTGCACACGTGGCAACTGCCCCAGGTGCAGCAGGTGGGCCAACTGTTCGCGCATCACGTGGCGTCCGCCAACGATCCAATGGAGCGCAACCTCATCCAGGATGAACCACATCCACGGAGGAGCATCCCGGCGCAGAATGGCCTGCCGACGGAGCCTGGCGGCAACCTTGTCTTCGGTATCTCCGTCGTCGTAGATCTGGCCAGCGCCAAGCACCGCTCGCGCGTAAGCCTCGGTCTGCGCGAGCCCGGGGATGACCTGCGAGAACTTGCGCATCATGATCGCCTTGGCCTCGCAGGCCATGAACTTCTGTACCCAGTCAGGGAACGGGGTCCGGCGCACATGACCCCAGAGGTCGATCAAGTCACCACCGGCATCGAGCAGCACGTCCAACTTGCTGTTGACGTCCTCGGGAGGGACCTCGTTACCCAGTTCGAACTGGGCGATCCGGCTGTGCGCAATGGGGATCTTGTCGCCGAGCTGGCGCTGCGTGAGCCCGGCGCGGATACGGAGCTTGCGCAGCTTCGCACCGTAGAGCGCGACGAGGGAGGCGCTTGGGTCGAGTTCCTTGGGGGCGGGCACTGGCGACTCCCGTTTTCGTTCCGATGCTCCGAAAACCGTTACCCCTGGTGAGCGTAGCGCTACGCCTCCATGCTCATCGCTGAAAGACAGTGATCGGCAAGGAGGCAGGCGGACATGGATACGGGCAAGCGCGAGCGCTCGTCGGACAAGGCGCGGGAGGCGGAGGCGGCACGGGACGAGCTGCGCGAGGCGTTGGCGGGGGTGGACATCGTGTTGCCGTCGCTCGGGGTGGATCTGGTGTCCCTGACGAGCGACTACCTGTCGCCGCTGGTGGAACTCGGTTGCTGCCGGGCCGATGTGGCATGGAAGTTGGCGACGGCCCTGAGGAAGTGCGCGCAGTGACCGAGGAGTCGGCGCCGGATCCGGAGGACGAGGCTGACTCGACCGAAGACGCCACGGCCGGCGCCGTACACCACGAGGTACTGCTGGCCAAGGTCCGCGAGGCCAACAAGCGCAGCCTTGCGCCTCGGCGGTAGGGGAATGGGCGTGCAGCGCGTGATGCAGACCCTGGAGGTCATGCCCGATGGGGTGCGGCGAGGGGATGTGATCGCCGTGGGCGGGATCCCACACCGGGTGCGGGATGTAAGGGAGTTGCGGGGGCGGCGGAAACGGCTGGAGTTCGAGGACGGGAACATCTTCGTTCTGGGCCCGTGGGTCGCGGTCAAGGTCTCCCGCGACCGGAACGCCGGCGGCGGACCGGCACGCCACTGACGCTGACCGGCCCACCGCTCCCTCGTCCTCGCACTCAGAACAGGCTCGGCGGCTCCTCCACCGGAGGCTTCGGCTTCCGCTGGACAGGGGCCGCCGCCTTCTTCTTGGCGCCCTTCTTGTCGTGCAGACCGGCGGCAACTTCGGCCGCGTAACGCCGCTGGTTCTCTTCGAGTAGCCGGTCGAGAATTTCCTGCCGGACAACCGGCCCGACGGTGTAGCGGGGCCCCTGCCGGGTGTCGTGGAACCCGTGGTCGAGCCCACCAGGTTGAACCAGTAGGTCATCCCAGCCGTAGGCCCGGGCCACCTCCTCATCGATCGCGCGGTGCATTTCACGGAGTTCCATGATGTCCCCGTCCGTGCAGCTCTCATCGTGGACGAGGTTGTACATGGCAGTAAGGCCCGTGCGACGCTCACGCATCAACGCTTGACGGCGATCAGTCAAGACGTCGCCGAGATACTCAAGGAGATCATTTTCTCCAGGTTGCGGAAGAGTCTCGAAGCACCGCTCTGGCGCATACGTGGCCGTACCCGCTCCCCCATGAGTCGTCTTCTGACGATCCGCCCACCAGTAGTGCACGGCACTCGACATGAACGCCAGAAACGCCCCCGATTCCCTGGCAATCACCACAAGCTTCTCGTGAAACACCTGGCCGTTTGGAACGAAAATCGGCATGAGAGTGTCACTGACACGCGCAATCACCAGCACCCGTTCAAGACCAGAGATCGCCCTTACGAGTCCCGGCCGCTTATCCGCGTAGTGCCAGTATCGCTGCGGGAGGGGATTCCGTAGCACAAAAGAACCATCAGGTTTGCGGCGCTGCCGCTCTTCCTTGACTTCCCGCTCAATGATCTCAAATACATCCTTGTACTGCCGAGACTTCTCTTCGCTCCAGTCGTAGAAATTGATCACCCATCGACTGGCAGAGGCGTCTGGGCGCGAGTTGAGGTCCTGGCCACTAAGATACGGGGACAGCACGTGGCAATTAATCTCGTCTCGCGCAATCAAATTCTGCGCTGCGTCAGGGTCCAGGGTGAACCCCAGCCCCAGGACGATCGCCCCCTGGAATGCGACCCCTTGGTTCTCCGCTAGGCGCCACGCAGTACCCGTCACTCGCGTTGCAGCATCAAGAGCGGTAGTGATCTTACCTACCGCTTCCCCGTCCGCGATGCGCTGGCCAGCTTCATCAACCTCTGCCCAACTCGTCCAGACCGCGCAGTACTCCAACACTGCGCTCCGAGACGGCCACGGCGCACTCTTCACCGACTGCCGGATCGTCACGCCATCTGCCACTATCTGATCAAGTCCGACTTCCCTGCTGTCACCCTGCGCAAGCGTATTCGTGGCGATCAGCCCCGTCTGGCCACTCTCGTTGAGCAACTCATGCACCCGCAGCAAGAAATACGCCACTAGGTCGGCGCTGCCCCGTGCTCCGCGCCCCAGCTCACCAACCAAGTATTCTCGGTATGCCTCGCCGAGCGCACCCGTAAGCTTCTTGCCACCCAGGAACGGCGGATTGCCCACCACCGCATCAAACCCGCCTCGCTCGTCCCAGACTTCCGGGAACACCAGCGGCAAATGAACGGGCTCTCGCTCGAACGCTCCGGTCGGCTTCCCGGTAGCCAGCCAATCCCGCGCCAGCGTCTCCGCAAGCCGCAGCTCGGCGGCGGCCAGCTGCTCGTCATCCGCCGCGTCGGACACCGCATGGGCCGCCGTCACCGCGGCGAACGACAGCTGGTCCTGATCCGACCCGCTCCGCCCCGCACCGGCCAGCGCCGCGCCCACCACCAAGTCCGCGAAAACGCTCGCCTGGCGGGTCTTCTCCCTCACAGAGGCCAGCATGGCGCGCTTCTGCTCCAGCTCCTCCAAGCCTGTGCCCGGGATGCCGGCGAGCTTCCGCCGCTCCTCCGCGACCTCCGCGATGACCCGCCGCACGCCCCCCGTGAAGTCGATGCCGTCCCCGTGAATCCGGCGGCCCCGCACCGGATCCAGGTGCATCGCCTCCAGCTGCTCCACCGACGTAATACCGAGCAGCGAGTCGCCCGCCACCAGGCGGTCGTCCAGGAACGTGAAGGGACGATCCCGGTCCATCGAGACCAGCCACAGCGACAGCTTCGCCATCTCCACGGCCATCGGGTTGATGTCCACGCCGTACAGGCAGTGTTCGATGATCTGGCGACGCGCCTCCACCATCACCGGCTCGGCCTCGGCCTCCACCGCCGACGCGGACAGGGAGTCCGCCGCCTCCAGGTAGGCGACCGCCCGCGCGTCGCCCTCCCGGCTCCACGCCTCCACCAGCGCGCCCGCCAGGTACCGGCATGCCGCCACCAGGAACGCCGCCGAGCCCATCGCGATGTCCGCGACCTTCAGCTTCAGGATCTCGGTCGAAGCCTTCGGCCGCCACTGGGTGCGGTCCGCCGTCTGGAGCGGGCCGTACTCGTAGACCAGCGGCTCCAGCGCGCCGTCCGCGACCTGCTGTGCCAGGGACTTCGGCGTGTAGTGCGTACCGGTGTTCTTCCGGAGCGAGGACTCCGTGACGTACAGCCCGCCCGCGCCGATCACCACCGGCAGGTCCCGGAGGTCACGCCGGATCAGACGGTAGAACGGCAGTAGCCGTTCCGTCAGTTCGGCGTCGCTGCCCGTTGCCGCCAGCAGCTTGCTCCGCGCCGCAGCCCGCTCCACGTCACTCAGCGGCTCCAGCAGCTTCGTCACCTTGGCCGGACTGCCCAGCCCCGTCGTCTTGTTGTACTCCTCAGCCAGCGCCGCGCCCAGCCCCTCGCCCTCCGTACGGGCCAGCGCCTCCAGCCGGGTCAGCAGCACCTCCGCCTCCAGGCCCGCCTTGCCGACGAGACCCACGATGGTGTCCTCCGCCCGGCGGCCCTGGTAGGAGAGGAGACCCTCGTACACGTAGCCGATCTGCTCGACGTCCAGCGTCCGGAAGGTCAGCCGGCGCCGCTCCCGCTTCTTGCCCGTGCCGATCCAGACGTGCTGCACCGACTGGAGCATGTGCAGGACGGTCCGGTCGTCGATGGGCAGCGGGTCCGTCGGGTCACCGTCGGCCGTACCCCGACCCTCCAGCCACGGGAAGGAGTTCGGGTCGAAGATCGAGCCGTCGTACGCGTGCATGCGCAGCGCCGGGTGGTCCACTCCCCCGTACACCGCGTTGAACAGCGCGATGAGCCGGTGCCAGCCCACCCCGGTCTGTTCCAGGTCGTCCTCGGTGGTCTCCCGGGCCCGGTCCTCCAGCTCCTGACAGAGCCGCCCAGCCGAATACGCCTGTACGTACAGCTCGTTGTCGCTCGGCAGCAGCCCGCGCTCCTCGGCGAAGAGGAGGAAGACGACCCGCATCATGACGGCGACGGCGCCCCGGTAGACGTCCTGGGCCGGTACGTCGGCCAGGCCGTTGCCGCCCCGCGCGCGCTCGGTGACGTCGGCGCGGCCGATGGCCTCCACCAGCAGTTCGACGGCCTGGCGGACCTGCACGCCGAGGGCGTCGGTGACGTCCTCCTGGCTGTCCAGGGACTCCTTCAGCAGCGGCAGCAGCATCTCGGCGTCCTCGACGGCGAAGAAGCGGCGACGGCTGAGCAGCGACAGGAAGGCGCGCACGACGACCCGCTCGACCGGCTCGGTCCAGGCGACCGAGTCGAAGAGCGCCGACGTGGTGACGCCGCCGCGCGGCGCCCACACCAGCGTCCACCAGCGGCCGTCCGTCACCAGGCCGAGCTCCACCCCGTGGTGGCGGCACAGGTGGGCCATGCGGTCGACGGGGGTGGCCGCCCAGGCCGAGCCGGGCACGCGCTGAGAGGGGTGTTGGCCCGCAGGGACGGTCATGCCGAGGATGGCGCAGTCGGCGACCAGACCGGCCCTGTCCTCGGCCGCGCTGCCCGGTTCGAGCAGCGCGAAGGTGGGGGCGATCCGCTCCTCGTGCTCGGGGACGTCCACGGCGAGTGCCTCGGAGAGCGCCGCGCCCTGGCGCAGCGCGTCGCCCCAGCCCAGGAGCTCGTTCAGGACGAAGTCCGTCCAGGCCTGCTGCCCGGCCGCCGGGTGGGACTGCCAGACCCCGTGCTCGTAGCGCAGCCGGGCCCGCAGCGGCTTGTCGATGGAGTCGAGCTGCGGCCAGGTCTTGAGCAGGACGGGCAGGGTCAGGAAGGGGCCGGACACGTCGACGAGGCTGAGCCAGTCCAGGTGGTCCTGCCGGCCGTCGGGGGCGGGGGCTCCGCTCCGGGTGCGTCCGCGGCCGGTGTTCGTACGGTGGGTGGTGCTCACTTCACGGCCTCCCGGCGGGGAACGACGAAGACGACGGCGACGGGGAACAGCAGGGCCTTGGGCCGGTCGTACCGGGCGGCGATCGCGGCGAGCTCGCGCTGCTTCTCGCTCTCCAGGGCGTCCCGGCGCTGTTCCCAGTTCTCCCGGTCCCGGCGCTGCTGCTCGACCTCGTCGAAGGCGAGCTCCAGCTGGCCTTCCTCCTCCTGCTCCGCGGGGTTGCCGATGGCCCGGCGCAGGGACTCGCGGAAGCGGTCGATCTGCGCGGTGATCCGCTCGGCCTCGTCACGGCGGCGGGTCTCCAGGCGGGTCTCCAGCGCGGTCTGGCGGTTGCGGGCCCGCCATTCCAGGGCCGTGACCAGGCCCTCGCTCACGTGCGGCCAGGCATCGGCGAGCCTGCCACGCAGGACCGGAGCGGCCTGGGTGGCGTGGTCGGCGAAGGCGTCGTCGAGGATCTCGCGGACCGTGGTGACCTTCTCCAGGCGGCTGAAGCGGGGCTGGCCGGCGCCGTCCGCCGCCCGGAGCCAGCCGCCCGCCTGGAGGACCTCCTCGTGCAGCCGGACACCGTCGGCACCGACGAGGACGAACCGGGCGAAGGCTCCGACGAGGGTCGTCTCCAGCTCCGGGTGATCGCTGATGACGGCGCTGACGCGGGCGAGGCCGGTCTGCTCCTTGTTCCACACGGCGGCGCGCAGCAACCGGGTGGACATCGCGACGAGGGGGTGCCCGAGGTGGGCGAGGACGACGTCGTCGCGGTCCTTGCCGTCGCGGTCCTTGAGGTTGGCCGCGTCGAAGGTGACCGGCCGCTGGATTTCGGGGCGCAGCTTGTCGGCGAGGCCGTGGGCGGCCCGCTCCCAGGAACCGGTGAGGGTGGGAACCTCGTAGAAGCCCTCGGCGCCGTCCTTGTCGTCGAGGGCGGGGCGGATGTCCTGCTGGCGGGCGAGCGGCAGGGCGGTGGAGACCACGCGGGCGATGCGTTCGGGGGTGAGGCCGAGGGCGGCCACCGTGCCCGCGACCTGCTCGCTCAGGCGCTGGGCCTGGGCCTGGGCATCGCGCTCGGCGGCGACGTTCCCACCGCCCTTCCTGGCCTTGCGGCCGGCGTAGACCTCGGCGCGCTCCACATCGAAGTCGCTGCCGAGGTCGCCGGTCATCCGGCGCTGCACGGCGTCGGCGAGGACGGCGTTGACCCTGCCGAGGTCCTCTTCCATGCGGGCGACCTTCACCGCGACCCGGGCCAGGAATTCGAGGTCGGCCTCGTAGGTGTCGGTGCTCTTCTCGTAGCCGCTGCCGACGAAGTGCACGACCTCGGGAGCGGTGCGCTGGCCGTAGCGGTCGATCCGGCCGATGCGCTGTTCCAGCTTGTTGGGGTTGAAGGGGATGTCGTAGTTGACCAGCCGGTGGCAGTGCCGCTGGAGGTCGATGCCCTCGCCGGCCGCGTCGGTGGCCAGCAGGATGCGTACGGGGTTCTCGGCGGGCTCGGCCTGGAACGCCAGGCGCAGTTGCTCCCGGTCCTCGGTCTTCAGACCGCCGTGCAGGAGGGCGACGCGGTCGCCGCCGAGGCCGTGGTCGCGCAGCAGGTTCTGGAGCCAGATCTGGGTGTCGCGGTACTCGGTGAAGACGACCACGCGCTCGTTGAGCCAGTGGCCGCCCTCGGCGGTCAGGCAGTTCGCCTTGAGGTAGGTGATGAGCTCGCGGGCCTTGGAGTCGGCCTGTGCCTGGTGCCGTTGGGCCCAGTCGCGCATCTGCTCCAGCAGGGCCGACTCGTCGCCGTCGGTGCTGGGCTGGAGGGTGGTGGCGCGGGCGATGGCGTCGTCCTCGGCCTCGGCGAGGGGCTCGTCGTCGTAGTCCGCGTAGTCGTCGAAGAAGGTCTCCTGCCAGTCCTCGACCTCCTCGGCCGCCTGCTGCTTCTTGGTGCGCAGCGTCTCCAGGTAGACGGCGATGGTGCGGGCGAAGGCGTCGGGCGAGGAGAACAGCCGCTTCTTGAGCAGCAGGGTGACCAGGTCGGCCGCCTTGCGTCCGCCCTTGAAGCGGGTGCCGAGCTTGGCTCGGCGAAGCTGGGCGTACTCCTTCAGCAGGGCGTGGATGCGGCGCTCGTCCTGCGTGTACTCGACGGACAGCGACGTGGTCGAACGCTCCAGGAAGCGCCGCTCGCCCGTCTCCGGGTCACGGATGTCGGTCTTGAGGCGACGAACGACGGTGCCCTCGACGGCCTGGGGGTCCGGTTCGACGCCGCGTGCGAACCGCTGGTTGTCGATGATCTCCAGCAGGGCGGTGTACGACTGCTGGTAGCCGTTGTGCGGGGTGGCCGACAGGAACAGCCGGTGCTCGAAGTGCGGGGCGAGCCGGCGGATCAGCTTGGTCTGCTGGGAGTCGACGGGGTAGTACTGCTTGGGCGCGGAGGGCGCCACGTGGTGGGCCTCGTCGAGGATGAGCAGGTCGAAGGCCCGCTTGCCGGGGACGACCGCCTCCGTGTCCAGGGTGGGGAGCACCTCCGCGAGCAGCCGCTGGGCCTTCGGGCCGCGCAGCCAGGGCAGGCTCACGATGCACCGCGGATGGATGTTGAACGGGTTCGCGGCGCTGCCGTGGGTGCGGCGGACCTCGGCGGCCCGCTCCGAGTCGATGATCGTGAAGTCGAGGCCGAACTTCTCGGCCATCTCGTCGCGCCACTTCACGGTGAGGCCGGCCGGGCAGACGATCATGATCTTGTGGGCGCGGTTGCGGAGGATCAGCTCCAGCGCGACCAGGCCCGCCTCGATGGTCTTGCCGAGGCCGACGTCGTCCGCGAGGAGCAGATTCACGCGGGGCGCGGCCACGGCCCGGGAGACGGGTTCGAGCTGGTACGGCTCGACGGCGACGCCGGAACGGAACGGCGCCTGGAGGGTGCGTACGTCGGCGGAGGTGACCGCGGACCATCGGACGGCGTCCAGGAAGGCGGCCAGGCGCTCCGGCGGGTCGAAGCGGTCCGCGGCCACCTCGGGAAGGGAACCGGCGGGAAGGCGGCGGCGGCCGGGCTCGATCTCCCAGATGACGGAGAGGGTGTCGTTGTAGCGGCCGTCCTCGACGCTGTTGAGTGTGACGAGGGTGCCGGCCGAACTGATCGCCGGGGAAGCCGTGCCGTGATCGATGTCGGCCACGACCCAGCGCTGCCCCCGTACCTCGACGAGATCGCTGATCTCGGGGACGGCAGTGTGGTCCTGCGCGTCGGCGCGTCGGCGTACCGCCCGCTGCGCCACACCCGCCAGGTCGGTGGTCGGCGTCGTCATCGGGTTTCCGCCCCTCCATACCGCCCCGCCGGGGCGATTCACTTCAAACACAGTCATTCAAACACGTACGAAAGCCCGCGCAGCCACGTCCGCGGAACTTCGTGCACCGGCTGCGGCCGGCCCGTCACAGCACGTCGAAGGCGGTGATGCCCGTCCCTGTACGCGCTACCGCCGGCATGGGCCCGATACGGCCCGTGCCGGCGTGAGGGCCGGCCCGCTCGGGTCAGAACACGGCCGGATCGCCGTCGTCAATCGGCCGGCGGGATTCCGCCAAGGCGACCTCATGGATGAACCACTCCAGTACGGAACGGATCTCCTCGCCGTGCGCGGCGAACACCTCCAGCGGGAAGGAGGGGCGCAGGTCGAGCTTCGCCTCGGCCAAGTCGATGCCGTCGATGGCGTTGAACCGTTCCATCAGGGCGCGGCGCAAAGGCTCGTCGTCGAACGGCGGGCGGCGCTTGAGGTACTGGAAGACGACCTCCGCCGTGCCGCTCACCGGGTAGATGCCGATCGGCCACAGGGCACGCGGCGAGCGCGGCCCTCCCGCATCCACGGTCGGGAAACAGCTGGTCTCGGTCGCCTTGCCGTAGACCTGGTGACCGCCCTGCTCCTCCCAGAAGCGGAGTGCGGCCAGCACCCCTTCGACGACCTCCGGTGTCTGGTTCGCGCGCAGCAGCGTCTCGAAGCGGGTGCCCGCCTCGTCGCCGCCGGCCCGCGACGCGTCCGCCCCCGCCGAGGTCTGGTCCGGGAGGTCCTTGCCCACCAGTACGGCCAGGTCGGCGCTGCTCAGTCGGTGGGCCTTCGAGGCCCGGCCGTTCTCGTCGAAGGGCACGCCCTCGGCCTCCAGGACGACCTTGGGGTCACCGGAGTGCCGGTCGTCGGTCCACCGGAACCCGCCCGCGATCCGGCCGTCGGCGGTCAGCACGCGGTACGCGCAGTGCAGGCCCGTCCTGGCCGCCACATGGTTGCCGACGGCGATGGCGCTTGTACCGATCAGTGCGGCGAGCTCGCCGTACGAGGTCCAGGTCCCGGCCGGCACGGCGAGCAGGATCTCCCGCAGCTCCCGCCACCCCGCCCACTCGTCGTCCGACTGCACGACTCCGTCCAGCGGCCCCGGCCACAGAGCCACGGCCCGGTCGGCCAGTTCCTCGGCCCTGGCGAGGATCTCCGTACGGCCCCAGCGCTCGTGTGCGGCGATCCTCTGGTTCATCCGCAGCGCACTGGAGTCGAGCAGCTCCTGCTTGCGGTGGAAGGGGTGGTTGGAGAGCCGTGCGTTCTCACCGGAAAGAGTGAGGTTTCCGAGGGTGTGCACGAGCAGGTTGTGGATCTCCTGGGGACTCTCGCCGTCCCCCGCCTCTTCGGCGAGCAGGTCGAACCACTGCTGGGCCGGGCTCTGGGGCAGCACGTGCTCGACGGTGAGCTGCGCTTTGTCGTAGTCCACGGGCTCGCTCGATCCATAGCTCTCCTCCAGCCGGCGCAGGATCTGGAAACGCTGGTTGCTGCGTCCGGTCTTGTAGAGGGGCCGGGTGCGGATGGCTTCACGGACCTCGTCGTCGCCCGGCCATACACGGGCGCCCGTACGGGGGCGCGAGAGGAAGCGGCGTACCGCCTCGGCCGGGGAGCCGTCCTTGTCCAGTTCCTTGGGGAGCTCCATGAACACCCGGTTGCTGCCCGTCGTGGACAGGCCGGCGAAGAGGCGCCGCACCATGTAGCTCTCCGCGAACGCGAGGGTGTCCGCCGCTTCCGCGGCTGTCGTCCTGTCCTCGTCCACGAGGTCGAGGAGGTGCAGGGCCAACGGGTAGTGGGTCTGGCCGCCCCAGCGCGACAGGCGCTCCAGTACCGAGCGCAACGTGGCGTCGTTCTCCCGCTCGGGCTCCAGGATCCTCATGAGCCGGTCGGCGCGCAGGGAGAACCGGGCGATCTCGGCCTCCAGTGCCGCCTCGTCCCCGCTCAGCGGCTCCAGGCGCTTCTTCTGATCCCGGTAGATCTCGCTCTGCCGGGCCCGGCTGTTCCCTCCGACAACGAGGTCCAGCCACACCAGCAGCTCCAGATGAGCGGGGCCGAGCAGCTCCTGCATGGGAAGCCACCGCTTGCGGTAGACGTCCTCGCCCCTGGTGGGCAGGCACATGAAGAGGTAGTTGCGCAGCAGGTCGCTCTGACTGAGCCCCACTCCGGTGTTGTTGATGGATTCGAAGATCCGGTAGACGTTGTCGCCCTCGGCGGCGGTGATCGCGACGATCGAGAGGCAGTCACCGAGGACGGACTCGACCGCGTCCACCCAGGCCTCACCAGCGCTCTCCGCCCCCTCGGTCAGGGCAGCGACGAAGAAGCGGTAGGCAGCACCCACGTTCCCGGCGCCGCCGGCCTTCGGGAGGCTGTCCACGCAGGCGGTGTACGCCTCGCGGTCCGCCTGCGTCGGCAGCAGCCGGTAGCTGTCGTGCCCGTCCTGGTAGGTGTTGACCAGGATGAGGTCGTTGATACGGGCGGCCTTCTTCACGGAGCCCTGGCCGCGATGGTGGTCCCGCAGGGCGGTGAACGCGAGCATCAGGGTGGTCATCCGCTGCTGCCCGTCAACGACGAGCCAACGCTGCATCCCGCCCGCGACGACCCGCTCGGGCGCCAGCACGACCGAACCGAGGAAGTGACCCGAGCCGGAACGCCCTTCCTGCCGGTCCTCGACCAGCTCCTGTACGTCGTCCCACAACTGCCGCAGCTCCTCGCGCTGCCAGCTGTAGGTGCGCTGATAGAGCGGGACCTGGAACTGCTGCTCCCCCTGGACCAGCTTGCTGAACGTGGTCTCCTGAGCGTGCACGCCCGTCCTCTCCCCAAACCCTCGGTACCGACGAGCCATTGTGGCCCCATCCCGTACGGTGATCAGTCGAAACATCGACACGCGTACGACCCGGGGGCACACATGGCTACGCTGGGAATCCAAGGACTTCCTCCTGGAGTTCGCCCGACTCGAGAAGCCCGTCCAGAAGCGGGTCCACGAAGTCTTCGACAAGTTCCGCGAGCACCGCCATGCCCGGGCTTCACCTCGAAAAACTGGAGAATCCCCGCGACTCCCGGATCCGCACCCTGCGCGTCAGCAAGTTCATGCGCGGTGTGGTCCTCGCGCCGGAGTCCGGCGACAGCTTCCTTCTCCTGAAGGTCATGGCACACGGCGACGCCATCGCCTGGGCACTGAGCCACCGGGCGACGGTGAACTCGGCGACCCAGGGCATCGAACTGCGCGACGACATCGCCCTGGAGCGCGCGACCGCCGACGTACGCCAAGCCGTGCACGTGGCGGAGGAGCGCCTCTTCGCCAAGGTCTCCGACAAGGAGCTCACCCGTCTCGGCATCGATCCCGATCTGCTTCCCTCGTACGGCACCTTCAGAGGTTGGTCGTTGAGGCGGGAGCGCGCCGCCGGCCAGTTCGTCCTCGGCCCACTGCGACCCTTGCCGGGCCCGCAGCAGCGGTTCCCGCAGCACGTCCAGTACCGCGTCGTCGTTGGCGTGGATCTCGCCGACGACCTCGTCCAGGCTCACGCCCCGGGCGTGCGGGGCGTAGCGGTCGCGCAGCGTGACGCCGGCGGTCTTCACCGCAGCGGTCACGTCGGACAGGAGCGTCGTACCGGCGTCGAAAGGCATGGCTGTGCCCATGGTGGTCTCCCTGGGATCGGGCGAAGCGGGGCGGTTGTCTCGCCCCCGCACTTCGAAGGCAGGGCCCCCGATCATTAACAACAAGTGCATGCTTGCCACTTGTAGAGTTACTCCCATGCAACTGGATCTGAACCTGCTCACCGCCCTGGACGCACTGCCGGCAACTGAACGCCCGCGCATGCCGGGCCGCTGACGAGGTGTACTACCTCCTCGCCGCTGGCCACGGCCAGGGTGAGATGAAGCCGGCCTGCTGTAGGGGTGTGACCCAGATACGCAGAAACCCGGCACGGGATGATCTTGGAGCCCGGATGGCCCGCTACGGGGTGTCGCCCGCGAGGGTGCTGACGCGGTTCTCGTACTCGCGGCGGGCCTTGCGCTGTGCCGGGACCGCCGAGGTTCCTGGGCTGCCGTCGAGGAGCCGGCAGTGGATCGCCGGCACGGCAGTGACGCGCAGGGTGCAGCCCTGGCTGTACTCGGGCAGGAGGTCGGCGACGGTGGTTCGGATGGCGCCGCGGCTGACGTCGTGGTCACGCGCGAGGGCGGCGATGAAGCGGCCTCCAGGTACGCGTTGCGCACGGCGTCCACCTTCCCCGCCCCTACGACCGGGCGGCGGCCGCCCTTGTTGCCCTTGGCCTCGGCCGCCCTCAGCCCGTCGTAAGTCAACTCACTCTGGAGCTCCCCGGCGGGGCGAGGTCTGCACCATGAACTTCACGCTGGACAGCAGCTCCCTGGTGCCGTGGACACCGCTGTTGGCGATTCCCCGAGTCAACACAGAGTCAGCCGATGGAGGAGATGCCGCCCTCGCGGGCGTCGAGTAGCTCGTCCCAGTGCTCGGCCGCCCATCGGCACGCGGCGGCCAGCGGCTCCAGCATGCTGCGGCCCAGCGGTGTCAGCGCGTACTCCACCCGCAGTTTCCGGTCGGCGTGCACGGTGCGTGACACGAACCCGTTCCGCTCCAAGCCGCGGAGCGACTGGGTGAGCGCCTTCGGGGTGACGCGACTCAGCGGTACGCGGAGTTCGGAGTATCTGCGCGGGCCGTCGTCCAAGCAGAGGAGGACCATGGATGCCCATTTGTCACCGAAGCGGAAGGGCAGCAGCGAGGACGGGCACAGCTCGTCGAACAAGTCGGGTGGCAGCGGTGGCCGTTGCGTCATTGAAGGTCTCCCGCCTCAAGGTCTTGGTATCCAGCTGGTAACCAATCTTCTGGATATCTTCCGGAGCGTCGACTCAACGGGAGGTATTCCGACGATGGGCAGGATCGTGATCGTCGGGGCGGGTGACTGCCCGACTGCTCGACAACCTCACCGATCCTCACCCGCCCTCCTCCGGCCGGAAGGCAGTCGGCTTGCCGCACCTCAAGTCAACGTCAGATGTGCAGTAACGGGCATCGAATGAACACCATCATTTCGACCTACAAAGGCAAGGTAGGACATTATGCGTGCAGCCCGCTTCCACGAATACGGCGGAGCGGAGAGCCTGGTGATCGAGCAGGCCCCCGACCCCCACCCCGGACCTGGTGAGATCCGTGTCCGCGTCGCGGCGGCCAGCGTCAATCCCATCGACTGGAAGCTGCGCGCCGGCGCCCTGCGCCAGCTGCTTCCCCTGGAGCTGCCCGCCATCCCCGGACGCGACGCAGCCGGCGTGGTCGACGAAATCGGTGACGGGGTGCAGGAGGTGAGTATCGGCGACCGCGTCTTCGGGCTGGGCGGTGTCACTGGTGCAACCGCCGAGCTGGTCATCCTCTCAGCCTGGGCCCACGCCCCCGACACGTGGAACGATAAGCAGGCCGCGGGCGCCGGCCTCGCGTCCGTGACCGCGATGCGTGGCCTGAACGCGCTCGGCTCCCTCGCGGGGCGCACCCTTCTCGTCGAGGGCGCCGCCGGAGGCGTGGGCGGCGCGGCAGTCGAGATCGCCGTGGCACAAGGTGCCACCGTGATCGGGACAGCCAGCGAACGCAACCACGAGTTCCTCACCTCTCTCGGCGCCGTTCCCACCACCTACGGCCCCGGCCTCGCACAGCGGCTCTCCGCTCTCGCTCCGCACGGCGTCGACATCGCGCTCGACACCGCGGCCTCCGGATCCCTGGACGACCTCGTCGCGATCACGGGCGACCCGACACGCGTCGCGACGGTCGCCGACCACGCAGGCGGGCAGCGCCTGGGCACGCATGTGGTCAACGCGGAGAACGACTCCACCCTCCTGTCCTTGGCTGCGGAACTGGGCCGGCGAGGCCGCTACACACCCCGTATCGAACAGACCTACCCCCTGGAGCGGATCGCCGACGCCCACGCGCACGCCGAGCGCGGACACACACGCGGAAAGATCGTGATCAGCATCTGAAGCGGGGGCACGGCGCAGATGCGCCGGCCCGCCAAGCGACGATCCTGGTGGGCCGGCGCTGATTGCTGACCCTCGGGCGGGCCGAGCCGCTCGTACACGTCCCAGGCAGCGAGCGTCTGGTGGATGGCCTGCGGGTCGGCCATGCCGACGTCCTACTTCGCGAAGCGGACCAGGCTGCGGGCGACGAACAGCGGGTCCTCACCGCCCTCCAGCATGCGGGCCGGCCAGTACAGGGCGGCGTCCGGGTCGGAGCCGCGCATCGCCTTGTGCAGCGCGGAGATCAGGTTGCAATGGCCCTCCTGGCCCTTGTCGTAGAGCGGGGCCCGCTGCTGTACCTGCCGGGCGAGTCCGGCCGCGTCGTCCAGCGGGCCGGTGTCCGTGGGGAGGGCCTGGAGTTGTTCGGCCATGTTCAGCAGGTAGCGGCCGTCCCCGTCGGCCAGGGCGAGCAGGGCCTGGCGGGCTTCGCCGGTCAGCGGGAGGACCTGGCCGGTCAGCTCTTCGGCGCGGGCCGTGAACGTCTGAAGGGCCTGCTCGTCGAGGCGTTCGAGGACGAAGACCTGGCTGCGCGACAGGAGCGCGCCGTTCAGTTCGAAGCTCGGGTTCTCGGTGGTCGCGCCGACCAGGACGACCGTGCCGTCCTCCACGTACGGCAGGAAGCTGTCCTGCTGGGCGCGGTTGAAGCGATGGATCTCGTCCACGAACAACAGCGTCCCCTGGCCCCGGCCCGTCGCTGCTCGGCGTCGCGGAACACCCGGCGCAGGTCCGCGACGCCCGAGAAGGTCGCCGACAGCGGGGCGAAGACCAGACCGGCGGCATCGGCGAGGAGAAGGGCGATGGTGGTCTTCCCGCAGCCCGGCGGCCCCCACAGGATCACCGACACCAGGTGCCGCCTCTGCACCATCCGCCCGATCGGCGCCTCATCGGCCAGCAGGTGCTCCTGGCCGACCACCTGGCCAAGGGTGCGCGGGCGCAGCCGGTCGGCCAGAGGACGGGAGAGCTCGTCGATGGCCGGCACGGTGGTGTCGGTCATACCGGTGCCGCCGAGGTCGGGACCGTCGCTGCCGAACAGGGCGAGCGCGGGTTCGGAGTGGTCCATGGGGCGGGGCTTTCGGGTAGGCGATGGTGGTCGGGGCGGGCAGTCAGGTCCGCGCGGCGGGGCGTCGGCTGCGGGGCGCCGAGTCGAGTGCCAGGTCGTAGGAGTCGGTGACCAGGTCCTCGACCAGGGCCGCTGTGATACCCCGGCCGGCGCCCACGGAGATCCAGTGCCTCTTGTCGAGATAGCGTCCGGCGGTGATCGACGGGCACTCGTCCTGCAACCGCCGCCCGTGTTCCGGCTCCGCCTTGACCGTGATGATCCGCTCACCGGGATCGTCCGTGACGATCAGGAAGACCTTCCCGGCGACCTTGTAGACGTCCAACTTCTCGGTGAAGGGGCGGCTGCTGTCGGAGCCGGGCAGCGCCTCGGCCGCGCGGCGTGCCGCCTGCTGCAGCCGGAGCCCGGTGAGGGTCATCGCGGGGCCCGGTCTGCCTGTGCGTACGTTGCCGGGTCCACCGGCCGCTGTGTTTTCGGGAGCCCCGCGACCACCAGCCGGTAGGAGTCGGTCACCAGCTCCTCGACCAGGCCGCGGTCGAGGGAGTCGCCGCCGTGCAGGGTGATCCAGTGTCTCTTGTTCATGTGGTAGCCGGGGGTGATCTCGGCGTGCTGCTCGCGCAGCGCCGCCGCCTCGTCGGGGGCGGACTTGAGGATCACCAACGGTTCCCCGGTGACGTCGGTCATCAGCATGAAGACCTTGCCGCGCACCTTGTGCACGTCCCACTCCGGGCCGAAGGGGTGCTCCAATGCGGTGCCGGGCAGGCCCTCGGCGCACTCGGCGGCCATCTGCTGCAGCTTCTTGCCGTTCATGACGTTCAGCTCCTTGCTCCGCGTACGACGGGACTCCACCATCGGCAGGCCGCCTGTTCCGTTTCCCGGCCCCTCTTTCGCAGACGCTCACACGAGGATTCCCGCTGCTTGCGGCGTAGGGGCACACCCGCGGTCCGGCGGCACCTCCCGGTCAGGAGGCGATCTTTTCCGTCACGGTCCGGGAGAACGCCCAGTTGGAGTGCACGATGCGCCACTGGCCGTCGATCAGGCGGTAGCCGTGGGTGGCGTTCCAGGCGCGGAGCTGCTTCTCCTTGCCGTCCTCGTCGAGAACGAAGGTCTTCAGGTTGTACGCCAGGACGGCGAGGTCGCCTGCGTCGCTGACGTGTACCTGCGGGTTGAGGTACTCGCTGCGCACGATGTGCGGGTTGGAGTAGATGGAGTCGATCCATGCGATGACCTCGTCCCGGCCGACCAGGATGTTCTCGAGGATCGGGTCGAGGTAGCTGACCTCGTCGGCGAACGCGTCGAGGTAGCCGCGGTTGTCGCCGGCGCTCCACCGCTCGTTGAACGACTTCTCCAGCTCGATGACGGTCTTGCCGATCGCATCCTCGTCGACGCTCACGAGATTGCCTTTCGTTGGTGCTACGGCCGGTACGCCGGCCAGCGTGCAGATCCTTGCCGCCGAGCGGCGCAGGCGGCCCGCCTGTGCGGGCCTCACCAGCCACTCTCCCGTGGGATCGGGCATATCGGGCGGTAGGCTGCGGACACATGATGGTCAGCAGCGGACAATCAGCCGGAGGCGAGGCATCCGCCCCTCCCGTAGGCGTCGCCACCCCGCTGTACGGGTTCCAGCCCCCGGTCGGCACCCCGTACCGCCTGGAGGTCACCACCATTGAGGACTTCTTCGCCGACCATGACGACTGGCCGTGGAACCCTCCCCGCCCCGGCCGGGCCACGTTCCACTACCTCATCCTCGTGACGTCCGGCGTGCTGGAGCACGACGTCGACCACGTCACCCGGACGGTCGGCCCCGGCCAGTGGCTGTGGGTACGCCCCGGCCACACGCAGTGCTGGCACCCGCCCGGCACCGCGACAGGCCCCTTCATCCTGTTCGAACCGGCCGTCCTGCGGGCCGGGACCGCCCGCCTGCTCACCGGCGTCACCGCGCACGACGCGCCCGCCGTCCTGACCCCGCGCCCCGATGACGCCCCCTGGGCGAACCGCACCGCCCTCCAGCTCCTCGACGAACACCGCGCCCTGGGCCGCCGCCCCCTCGACCTCCACCACGCCCTGCGGCGCAGTCTGCTCGAAGTCCTGCTGCTCCGCCTCGCCCACAGCCCCGGTACCACGGCCTCACCGCCACCCGCAGCGCACGGTGGCCGCCGCGCCACGGTCCACCGGCAATTCCTCGACGCGTTGGAACTGCACTTCCGCGAGCTGCACCGCGTGGAGGACTACGCCCGCCTGCTCGGCTGCTCAGTACGCACCCTCACCCGCGCCGCACAGGACGTCGCCGGCACCGGAGCGCGGCAGGTTGTCGACGAGCGCCGGCTCCTCGAAGCCCGCCGCCTGCTCGGCCCGGCGGGCTGGACCGCCCGCGCCGTCGCCGTCCACCTGGGCTTTCCCGACGCCGCCGACTTCGGCCGCTTCTTCCGCAACCACACGGGCCTCACCCCCGCCGCCTACGCGGCACAGGCGGAGCACCAGGAAAACAGCTCCGGCCCGGACACCGATCCGGGGCCATAGGATGCCGCCCCGACCGCACCCACTGGGGTCGGGGCGCCGACTACAGCCCGGCTCCGGGCTCGTCAACGCTCACGGTCCGAAGCGGCCGGTGGCCGCAGGCAGACGAAAACCCCCGAACTGGCCTCGGTAGTAAGGGGGTTGCGCTACCCTGCCGCGCCTGATGGGCGCGGATCTTCTAATCCGGGAGGTTCGCCATCGTCGGGCCCAGGAGCTCTTGGATCTGCTCGGCACTCAGGTCGTTCAACGGCGACTCGTCGGCACTCAGCATGGCCGCGACGCTACCGACCCACCTGTGGTCACCACGCCGTTTCCCCGAGATCAGACCAGATCAGAGGCAGCCGCACGGCTTAGCGTTGTTTTTTCCGCGAGAACTACTGGGACCCCTCAGTGCCTCGCGCGCGGTGGTGAGGATCTCCTCGGAGAGCGGGGAGCCCTTGGTGGCCCGGGACAGGACGAGTGCGCCGAGCATGGTGCACAGCCGGGTGATGCCGTCCTGGTCCTCAGTGGCGAGAAAGTCTGCGAAGTCGCCCACTCCCCGGGTGTAGACGCGGCGGGCCTCACTGTCTCCGCCGTCGCGGGCCATGTCGGTGGCGAGTGCGGCGGCGGGGCACCCGTCTGCCGCGCCGTCGCGGTGCTCGGCGGAGAGGTAGGTGTCGATCAGCGCCCGCTGGGCGGCGTCGCGCTGGCCGGCGTACCGATCGAGCCCGTCCTTGTGGTGCTGGGCGAGTTCGGCGAACGCGTGGGTGGTGGCTTCGTCGATGAGTGCCTCCTTGGAGGCGAACTGCTTGTAGAAGCCGCCGTGGGTCAGGCCGGCCGCCTTCATGAGGTCGGCGACGCTGACGTGGGTGCCCTCTTCCCGAAAGAGCCGCGAGGAGGTCTCCACGACCCGTCGGCGGTTGTCCTGTGCTTGTGCCTGCGATACGCGGCCCATCAGTCACCCCTCCCGATTGGATGTCGATTGAAATCTATCCTAGACTGGATTTTAGATTTCAGTCATCATCTATCCCGTGTGGGCGTTATGCCCTCGACGTCAGGAGGCAGGCATGGAACTGAAGGACTCGGTCGCGGTGGTCACCGGCGCCAACCGGGGGCTCGGGCGGCATCTGGCCGCCCAGCTCGTGGAACGCGGGGCCAAGGTGTACGCGGCGGCCCGCCGCCCCGAGGCGGTGGACCTTCCGGGCGTCATCCCGCTGCGGCTCGACGTGACGGACGAGGAGTCGATCCGGGATGCGGCCCGCACCGCCTGCGACGCGACGCTCCTGGTGAACAACGCGGGCATTTCCACCGGCACGCCGCTGATCGCGGGCAGCCCGGGCGCGGTGCGCCTGGAGATGGAGGTGAACTTCTTCGGTCCGCTCGCCGTGACCCGGGCCTTCACCCCGGTCATCGAGACCAACGGCGGCGGCGCCGTGCTCAACGTGCTGTCGGTCCTGTCCTGGCTGCACCCGGCCGGCCTCGGCTCCTACGCCGCGGCGAAAGCCGCCGCCTGGGCGCTGACCGGCGCGGCCCGGGAGGAGCTGGCGCCCCGCGGCATCGCCGTGACGGCGCTGCACGTCGGATACATGGACACCGACATGGCCGCGGGCGTTCCCGCCGACCAGAAGGCCGACCCCGCCGAGGTCGCCGCCCAAGCCCTGTCCGGCATCGAGACGGGACTGCCCGAGATCCTCGCCGACGAGACCACCCGGTACGTGAAGCAGAGCCTGGCCGCCCCACCGAACGCGGCGTGAGGCGCGCCGCGCCGCACCGGTGGCCTGCCGTCCGCCGCATCGGCGCGAGGAGCCATGAACCAGCAGTAACTAGCAGTAACCAGCAGTAAGTACCAGAAGGTATCTCGTACTGGTCAAGTCCGGAGCGAGCGGAGACCCCGTCCCCCTGCGGACGAGAAACGGAGACGACGATGGAGACCTATCTGATCGAGAAGTACGGTGACCAGTCCGCGGTGCGCGCCGCCGAGATGCCCGAACCGGAGCCGGGTGCCGACGACGTCCTGGTCAAGATCCACGCGGCGAGCGTCAACCCGCTGGACTTCAAGATCCGCGACGGCGGCCTCAAGATGATCCTGCCGTACCGTCTGCCCCTCGTCCTGGGCAACGACCTCGCCGGAGTCGTGGTCCAGGTCGGCTCGGCCGTCACCCGCTTCGCGGTGGGCGACGAGGTCTACGCCCGGCCCGACAAGGACCGCATCGGCACCTTCGCCGAACTCATCGCCGTCCACCAGGACGACCTGGCCCCCAAGCCCGTCACCCTCACCATGACGCAGGCCGCCTCCCTCCCCCTGGTCGCCCTCACCTCATGGCAGGCGCTGGTCGAGAGGGCGCAGGTCCAGCCGGGCCAGAAGGTCCTGATCCACGCGGGCTCCGGCGGGGTGGGCACCATCGCCCTCCAGCTGGCCAGACACCTGGGCGCACACGTGGCCACCACCGCGAGCGCGGCCAACGCCGACCTGGTCAAGGAACTCGGCGCGGACGTCGTCATCGACTACCAGACCCAGGACTTCGAGGAGGTCTTGGACGGCTACGACGTAGTCCTGGACACCCTCGGCGGCGAGACCCTGGAGAAGTCCCTGCGGGTCCTGGGGCCCGGCGGGAAGGTCATCAGCGTCGCCGGGCCCCCCGACGCGGACTTCGCCCGCGAGTTGGGCGCGAACCCGGTTCTGCGCCAGGCGATGAACGCGCTGAGCTTCAAGACCCGGCGCCACGCCAAGCGTCAGGGCGTGACCTACTCCTTCCTGTTCATGAAGGCCGGCGGCGACCAGCTGCGCGAACTCGCCAGGCTCATCGACGCCGGGGAGATCCGCCCCGTCGTCGACCGCGTCTTCCCCTTCGACCAGACCCGCGAGGCCATGGAGTACGCCGAGAAGGGCCGCGCCAAGGCCGGCAAGGTCGTCATTGCGATGGTGTGAGGCCAGCCCCCTACACCACCGACAGGCCCCGGGCAGCGAGAGGATCCAGCCTCCCACCACCCCCGACTTCCACACCCCACAGAGGAACCGATCATGAGCGCACCGCGCAGTTCGCCCACCCCCACGCCCGCCCGGTCGTCGTACAAGGACGCGCCGACCCGTTCGGTGTCCGTGCGCGGCGTCGACTTCGTCTACCGGCAGCTCGGCCCGGAAGGAGACGGCGTACCGCTGATCCTGCTCCACCACCTGACCGCGGTCCTGGACAACTGGGACCCGCGCGTCGTCGACGGACTCGCCGCCCGGCGCCGGGTGATCACCTTCGACAACCGCGGAGTCGGTGCGTCGGGCGGCTCCACGCCCGACACCATCGAGGCGATGGCCCGCGACGCCGTGCTGTTCATCCGCGCCCTGGGCTTCGAGCGGGTCGACCTGCTCGGCCTGTCGATGGGCGGCTTCATCGCCCAGGTCATCGCGGCACAGGAACCGCAGCTGGTCCGCAGGGTCATCCTCGCGGGCACCGGCCCCGCCGGAGGCCCCGGCATCGACAAGGTCACCGCGCTCACCCTCCAGGACATCCTGAAGGGCTTCGTGACCCGCAAGGACCCCAAGCAGTTCCTCTTCTTCACCGACACCGAGCACGGTCGAAAGGAAGCTCGCGCCTTCCTGGAACGGCTCAAGGAGCGCACGGACGACCGCGACAAAGCCATCTCTCTGACGTCGTTCCGCGCCCAGCTCAAGGCCATCCACCGATGGGGCCTGCAGGCGCCGGCCGACCTGTCCCGCATTCACCAGCCAGTCCTGGTGGCCAACGGCGAGAACGACCGGATGGTGCCGAGCGAGAACACCCTCGACCTCGCCGCACGGCTTCCCCGAGGCGAACTCGTCCCCCTCTACCCGGACGCCGGACACGGAGGGATCTTCCAGTGCCACGACGCGTTCGTGGCCAGGGCCCTCGCATTCCTCGAAGCAAGGCCCGACGCCTGACTGCTGATGCCACATCCCCCGGGCGCGGCCGGGACGAGGCGGGCCCGGGCGAGCCAGCCCGACCCCGATCAGACGCCCTCTTGCCCACCGGCAGGCCCAGCGGCACCCCTGAGAACGCCCTCGACACCGCATGCCGAATCCACACAGACCACTCAGTGGTGGAGGTGGCTGCGTTCGCCGTTGTGGTCGAGGATGCACAGAATCTCGGCGGGGCCGCGGTCGCTGCGGATGGCGTGCGGGGTCATGGTGGAGAACGAGGCGGCCTGGCCGGCTTCGATGCGGATGACGCGTTCGCCGAGGTAGAGGACAACAGTGCCGGACAGCACGGTGAACCAGTCCCTGCCGGGGTGGACACCGAGGTCGTCGGGAGTGACGCCGCCGCCCGCCTGGTCGGAGATGCGCATCTTGGCGACGGTCAGGCCGTGGGGGCCGTTGTCCTTGCTCAGGAGCCAGGTTGTCAGGCCGCGGCTGTCGTCACGGTCGGGGCGGATGACGATGTCGGAGTCGTCGGCGGACTCGACGAGCTCGTCGAGGGACTTGCCCAGCGCGGCGGAGATGGCGGTGAGCTGGTCGAGGCTGAGGCGGCGGTGCCCGGTCTCGATCCGGCTGAGCTGGGAAGGGCTGATGCCGGCTCGTTCGGCGAGGTTGTCCAGTGACCAGCCGCGCGTCTTCCGTAGGGACCTGATCCGCATCCTGACGGTGCCGTCCAATGTCGATTCTTGCTCCACCGGCAAGAGTGTATGACGTGGCGGCAGTGATCGATTTACCGTCGAAGCATGAACACACACCACGGCACACACGGCAATATCGGGCATTCCCGCGCGGGCGCGTCCGACATCGCGCTGGCACAACTGCTGGAACTGGACGCCGAAGTCCTAGCGCCGTATCTCACGGAGCTGACCGGCTGGCTCGCCGATCTCGCGCGCCCCGCCCCGGTCCGGATCCTGGACCTGGGCAGCGGCCCTGGCACTGGCAGCCTCGCTCTCGCCCACCGGTTCGGCTCGGCGGCGGTCACCGCGGTGGACATCTCTCCGCAGATGCTGCACCGCCTGCACAAGCAGGCCGCCGTGCACGGCGTTGCCGAGCGGATCAGCACGCTGGAGGCGAACCTTGACGAGCCGTGGACCGAGACCGGTGAGGCCGGGTCGTACGACCTGATGTGGGCCGCAGCCTTCCTGCACCACGTGGCCGATCCCGCCCGCACCCTGGCCCAGGCGTTCGAGAACCTGCGGCCGGGCGGGCTCTTGGCCGTCAGCGAGATGGACTTCTTCCCCCGCTTCCTGCCCGAGGACACCGGCATCGGCCGACCCGGCTTGGAGGTCCGCCTGCATGCCGCCACGAACACCCTGCCGCCCCACGAATGGACCGACCAGCTCCAGGACGCCGGATTCACCGTCGAGGAGCGACGCCCCTTCGAGATCCGTCTCGACCGCACACAGGCCGGGCCGGCCCTGAACGACTACGCCCAGATCTGTCTGGCCAAGCTGCGCTCGCACGCCACCGACGTCCTCGACGCGGACGACCTGGCCGCCTGGGATGCCCTGCTGGACCAGACGCAGCCGCACAGCATCACGCGCCGCGGCGACCTCGGTGTGCGCACCACCCGCACCACCTGGATCGCCCGCCGCCCCTGAGCCGCGCAGGCCGGGCCGATGCCCGTCCGGTCCGCCGCGCCCTTGTTCTCACCGCTACTTCTTCCCAGACGTACCCATAGGCCGTCGAGTCGGCGCACGCCGACTTCGTCGCCCTCCAACAGCGTGACCACAGCTTCACGCCCAAGGCGGGGGCACGGCGCAGGTGACACACGGGAGTGCCTCGAAAGACCCGATGCCGCTTCGGTCCCAGGTCCTGGCCCCGGACTCCCAGCTCAAGCACCGCAGCCTCAACCTGCTCGGCCGCTACGGCTTCACCGCCTCGACCCCGGCCGCCGGCGCCCTGCGCCCGCTGCGGGACCCGGACGCGCCGGAGTTGGACGAGGACGACGACGGCCGCGAGGACTGAGCCGATGCCTGCGGCCGGGCCGCAGGTCGCCGAGCGGGGAACTGCGTCGGGCGGCCCGGTCGCCGCGCGCGGAGGCGGGGGTCACGCGTCCTGTTCGGTGCCGGTCATCAGGGCGAGCAGGCTGTGGGGCGCATGGTCGTTGATCATGATCGTGTAGAAGCCGTCATCGTCCGCTTCCACGGCGGCGGCGCGGGCGAGCATGGCTTGTTCGTGCGCGGCGAGGGCGGCCTCCGCATCGCCGGGGTGCGCGGCGAGGGCCCGGCCGAGTTCGGCGCCGTCCTGCATGGCCAGGTTGGCGCCTTCGCCGTTCGGCGCCCGGAGGTGGGCGGCATCGCCGAGCAGGGTCACCCCCGGTATGCGGTTCCAGCTGTGCCCGGCCGGCAGCGTGAAGACGGGGCGCAGGGCCGGCGGGGTGTCGCTGTCGGTGATCAGGGCGGTGAGTTCGGGAGCCCAGCCGTCGAACTCCTTCGCGACCCGCACGGTGAGGGCTGCGGCATCGGTGGCATCGAGGCCGGCGAACCAGTCCTGGGGCTTGTTCAATTGCGCGTAGGTGTGCAGGGTCCCGCTGCCCTCCCGGTGGGCCAGCAGTCCCCTCCCCGGCGCGAGCGCGAACAGCGATCCGGCCCCGACCGCCTCCGCGGAGGCGGGATGGCGGGTTCCTGCGTCGAAGAGGAACGTCTCCACGCTGCAGACGCCGAAGTACTCCGGAGCGGCCTCGGAGAGCAGCGGTCGTACGCGCGACCAGGCGCCGTCGGCACCGATGAGCAGGTCCGCGACAACGGTGGTGCTGTCGGCGAAGTCCACCTGGTGGCGGCCCGCGCCGAGGGCCCGCACCGCGGTGACCTTGTGGCCCCAGCGGACGGTGCCGGCGGGGAGGGAGTCGAGCAGCATCTGCCGCAGTCCGCCGCGCGGTGCCTCCGGGCGTTCGCCGGTTCCGTCGTCGGGCAGGTCGAGCAGCACGTTCCCCGCCTGGTCCATGACCCGGTACGCCTCGCGGCCCGGCAGGATCAGCTTGCGGAACTCCTCGATCAGGCCGGCCGCTCTCAGAGCGGCCCGCCCGCTGTGGGGGTGGAGGTCGAGCAGTCCGCCCTGGCGGCGGGCGTCCGGCGTGGGCTCCGCCTCGTAGACCGTGGCCGGGATGCCGTGCACGTGCAGCACGCGGGCCAGCGTCAGGCCGCCCAGACCTGCTCCGCGCGACGGACCGTCTCGGTCTTCACGTCCACGATCTTCGGTTTCGCCGAGCCCGAACCCGGGGCCGCGCACCGGGCGCTGGTGGACGCGGCCGTCTGCGCCCTGTTCGGCAAGCCCGCTCCCAAGGTGTCCGTCCCCTCCTCGCCGTGAGGACGGCACCGCATCGAGCATGCGGCCCCGGTATCCCGGACCTTCGCGCGGGGTATCGCACCCGGCTTTCGCGTGGCTCTGCGGTCCCGCGTCGGCGCGAGGGCTCGCTCAGGCGAAGTAGTGGCCCTGGTCCATGTCCTCCAGGAGGCCAGGGCCGGTCGGGTGCCAGCCGAGCAGTTCGCGGGTCAGTGCGCTGGACGCCGGCTGGTCGACCGCAAGGATCCTGCCCAGGAACCCGAAGTCCTCGGCCGGGGCGGAGGATGTGGGGAGGCCCAGGTGGCGGCCGATCGCCGCGGCGATGTCGTGGACCGGCACGCCCTCGTCGGCGACGGCGTGCAGCACCGATCCCGCCGGGGCCTGTTCCAGGGCCAGTCGGAACAGTCGTGCGGCGTCCCGTACGTGCACCGCGGGCCAGCGGCCGGTCCCGTCGCCGACGTAGCCGGAGACGCCCTTGACGCGGGCGGTGGCGATCAGGCGGGCGATGAAGCCGTGGTGGTCGCCGTCGCCGTGCACGGTCCGGGGGAGGCGCACCACGGACGGGCGGACGCCGCGGGCCGCCATTGCGACGGTCTGCCGCGCGGTCGCGTCCCGGCCCGATGCGGGTGAGCCGGGAGCGGGCTCGTTGCGTTCGGTAGCCACGTGACCGGGCAGCGCGGGTGTGCCGGAGGCGATCACCAGGGGCTTGCCGGTGCCTTCGAGCGCGGCGCCGAACGTCTCGATGACGCGGGCGTCGGTCTGTACCGACGCCGCGAACCGGGTGAAGTCGTGGTCGAAGGCGAGGTGGACGACACCGTCGCAGGCACCGGCCCCGGTGCGCAGGACCTCCGGGTCCTTCAGGTCGCCGCGGAGGACCTCGGCTCCGGTGGCGGTGATGGCGGTGGCCGAGGAGTCCGACCTGGCGAGGCCCAGGACCTCGTGACCTGCCCCGACGAGTTCGGGGAGGAGGGCCGAGCCGATCCAGCCGGACGCGCCCGTGACGAACACCCGCATGGGAAGGCCTTTCGTTCGATGAAGGTGATGACAGTGACTGACATCAGCCGCTGCCGTCAGGCTACCTCTGATGTCAGAGACTGTCATCACGTTAGGATCGAGCCATGGGTCGATGGGAACCGAACGCGCGCGGCCGGCTGGCACAGGCGGCACTGACGCTCTACGCCGAGCAGGGCTTCGAGAAGACCACGGCGGCGGAGGTCGCCGCGCGGGCCGGACTCACCGAACGGACCTTCTTCCGGCACTTCACGGACAAGCGTGAAGTGCTCTTCCACGGCACGGAGATGGCGAAGGACCTGCTGGTGCGCACCCTCACGGAAGCGCCGGACCGGACCGCACCACTGGACGCGGTGGGCGCGGCCCTCGAAACCCTGGGGGCCCGGCTCCAGGAGGATCCCGAACGGGTCAGACTGCGCGACGCCGTGGTCTCGGCCAATGCGGAGCTACGGGAGCGCGAACTGGCCAAACTCGCCGGGCTCGCCGCGGTGATGGCAGACACGCTGCGCGACCGCGGCGTCCCCGAACCGGCGGCGAGTCTGGCCGCCGAGACCGGGATCGCCGTGTTCAAGGTGGCCTTCGCCCGCTGGATCGCGCAGGCGGGCCCATCGGACCTACTGAGCGTTCTCCGCGCGTCGATGACGGAACTGCGGGACGTCGCCGCGGATCACGGCCCTGCGTGAGCGCGGCGACACGAGTCAGCCACGCGGCGCGTTCGACGCACAGGCGGCGGCGTGGCATCCGATGCGTCCCCGCCGAAGCGGTCGATGTTGTCGCGGATCCAGTGCAGGGCGGCGAGGACGTCGAGCATGCCGCGGTTGTCAGGCGCGTCGGGCAGGTGCAGGAAGCCGGGTATGCCCAGGCGGTAGTTGACGGTCACCAGGACCACGCCGTCGCGGGCGAAGGAGGTACCGTCGTGGAGCGGTGCACGGTTGGAACCGGCGACGAAGCCTCCGCCGTGGACGAACACCATGACCGGCCGCCGGCCCGGACCGTCCGTCCGCGGGGCCCAGATGTCCACGGTGAGGTAGTCCTCGCCGCGCTGCCAGCCCGGGCCGAAGTAGGGGGACATGTCGAGGGTGCCGAAGGCGTCCCGGACGGGCTGGGGCGCGGTCGGCCCCGGCCGTGCCGCGTCCCGTACCTCGGTCCATGAGGGGTGCGGGCGCGGTGCGGTGAAACGCTCGCGGCCGACGGGCGGGGCGGCGTAGGGCACGTCGAGGAAGACGGCGCCGTGTTCGTGGCGGCGGCCTCGGACCGGGCCGACTGGTCCGCGGGCATGCTCGGACCGTGCATCTCCTCGACGCGGGTGACGGTGACAGCGCCGAGGGCGATCTCGTGTGCGTCCTGCATGGTCTTTCTCCTCTACTTGCTCAGACGGGCGACGAGCAGGTTGGGGTCCTTGGCGGTCACGTACGCGGCGCTCAGCACGTAGACGGTGTCGCCGCGCAGGGCGATGGACGTGGGGTTCTGCAGGCCGTCGGCCGGGCTCAGCACGATCTTGTGTTCGGCGCCGGGCCGCACCAGTGCGACCTGGCTGGAGCCGTTGAGGGTGGCGAGGAGCTGGTCGCCGCGGCCTGTGAAGGCGAAGTCGTCGATCCCCTCGAGCCCGCTCGCCTCGGTACGGACCCGGCCGGCCCGCCCGTCCCGCAGGACCGGGATGCGCAGGACGGTGCCCTGGTCGAGGTTGGTGGCCCAGATCTCGCCGTCGCGGATCTTTAGGCCGTTGGCGCCGAGGAAGCCGGTGGAGGCCAGTTCGGGCGCGGTGGACCAGGCTGCGGGGGTGCCGCCCCGGGTGGGGACGCGCCAGATGGTGCCGAGGACGGAGTCGGTGATGTAGAGGGTGCGGGTGCGTGCGTCCAGCGCCAGGCCGTTGGGCAGGCCGTTCGCGGGAAGCGCGGCGATCCGCTGCGGCCGGCCGCCCGGGCGCAGGCGCCACAGGCCGGTCAGGTCGGGGGTTCCCGTGGCATACAGGAAGTAGAGGGTGCCGTCGTGGGCGCGGACGATGCCGGTGGTCAGGGCGAAGCCCAGGACCGGGGTGTGGATGCCGCCGTCGGCGGGCTCGGGCAGGGTGGCCAGGATCCGGGTGCCGCCGTGGGCGGAGATCCTGGCGACCTGGCGGCCGGCCGCGAAGGTGACGTACGCGTCGCCGTCCGGGGCCAGGGCGATGTTCTCCGGTGTCCGGCCCTTGGCCAGGTCGAAGTGCTCGGTGATCCGGGCGTCGCTCAGGGGCGTCGAGGCGGCCGATGCCTGGGCGGGTCCGAGCGCGACAACCGCCGCGGCGGTCAGGGCGGCCACCGTGGCGGCGAGAGGGGAGAGTTTCTTGGTCATGGTTCCTTCAGTCGTTTTCGGGCATGCGGCAGCCACGCGCCGACGCATGCGGGAGGTGTGTTGTGGGCCGGGCCGGCAAGAAGCCGCCAGGCCACTGGCGGCGGCCGACGGCCGCCGTCCGGGCAGGGGTGAGCCGGGTACGAGCAGAGACAGCGCCCGGTAACAGTGGTAGGCGGATCAGCCGGCGGCAGGAGGCCCCGATCGGGTAGGACCTGCCGGATCCACCGGGACTCGCGGAGCGGTCCGGGCGGCCGGGGCGGCTTCGTGCCCCGGCCCGGCCTGCGCGGTGCCAAGGGCGGTGGCCTGCCCCAGCAAGGCCAGCGCCGCACGCGAAGGGGAGCCCGCCTCCGTGGTGGCCACGACGATGCTGGGGCCCGGTCCGTGGCTCAGGGTCTGCTGGATGACGTTCACCGCTCCGACCAGCGGGTGGCGCATCGTATAGGCGGCCACAGTGCACGCCCTGACCCGGTGGTCCGCCCACATCGTGGCGAACTCCTGGCTCGTCGAACTCAGTTCACCCACCAGCGCGTGCAGTGCCGCGTCCCGCGGATGGCGGCCCGCCACCAGCCGCAGGTTCCCCACCACTGCCATGGCCTTGCTCGGCCAGTCCGCGTACAGCTCGCGGGTATGACCGTCGAGGAACACCAGGCGGGCCATATTGGGACGGCGCCCCGCGATCTCCGGGCCCCCGGGGTCCAGATGCCCCGCGAACAGGGCGTGTCCCAGCCGGTTCCACGCCAGCACGTCACTGCGCAGGCCGAGAACGACCGCGGGTACGTCCGAGAGGACGTCCAGCAACTGCCGTGCCGCCTCACTCACACGCTCCGGCGCGGGCCGCCGGGCCCGCGGCCGGTGCCGGTCCGCCCGTGCCAGGTCGTGCAGATGCCGCCGCTCGGAGTCATCCAGCCGCAGCGCCCCGGCGATCGCGTCCAGCACCTCCGGTGAGGCGCTCTGCGACTGGCCCTGCTCCAGCCGCGTGTAGTAGGACGCACTCACACCCGCCAGCAGCGCCAGCTCCTCGCGCCGGAGCCCGGACACGCGCCGGCGCTCGTTGTAGGTGGGCACTGCGGCATCCTCGGGACGCAGCTGGGACCGCCGCGTCCGCAGAAACTCCCCGAGCTGCGATTTCCCGTTCATGGCTCCGAGTATCAACGTCCCGCGGACACCCAGCCTGCCCCAGCTGTGAATAGTCACGAGCGGGTCTGGTTCCCGAGCCGCACCGCCGCTGAAGTGGACACAGCCGATCACCCCGCCTACCGAGGAGCACCCCCGTGAGCACCACCGCCGCCCGACCCGACCCCCTTGCAACCCTCGAATCCCTGGACCCGGCCGGCTACGCGTTCACCAGAAGCGCCTGGGTCGACGCCCCACCGGCTCGCGTCTACCAATTGGTCGGCGACGTGTCCGCGATCAGCCGCTGGAGCCCCAACGCGACCGACGCCGCCTACGACCAAGACGCAGGCCCCCGGATCGGGGCCTGGTTCAGCGGCCACAACCGCAAAGACGGACGGGAGTGGACCACCCGCTCCCAAGTCGTACGGGCCGAACCCGCGGCCGCATTCGGTTTCATAGTCGGCGGCGTCGAGAACGGCATCGTGCAGTGGGACTGGACCTTCCATCCCCAAGGTCGCGGCACGATCGTCGAGCAGTCCTGGCAACTCCTGCGCCTCGACCCGGTCCTGGGCACCACCCGCGCCGACCTGGACGACCTGCGCCGCTACATGGCGGACAGCGTAGAGGTCACCCTGTCATCCATGGCCCAGTTCTTCGCCGGCGACTGCAGCACGGAGGCGGCCCACCCGGCACTTCGACAGAACCAGGCCATCGGATAAGCGATTTCACCTCCGGTTCTCCCGAACGGGCATGACTGGGCGTGCCCGTTCGGGTACCTACGCCCCGCCTCGGCGCGGGGAAACCGCCGTGCACCGCGGGCCAGCGGTTGGTTCCTTCGCCGAAGTAGCCACAGACGCCCTCGTCGCGGGCCGTGCGGACCAGAGCCGCGATGAAGCCGCTGCCTCCGGCGCCGCGAACGGCCCGGGGAGCCGCCGGCGGAGGAGCGGACACCGAGGCAGGCCGGGGAGAGCACCACTCGGCGGTGGCAGCCGGGCTTGCGGGCCGACGGCCGAGGCCGACGTAGCCGGGCCAAGGCCGTGCCTGTCTCCCTCGGACGCCACGCATCCAAGTTCCGCGGGCGCCCCGGAGACGGCGAACGGCTGGCCCGAACCCGCAAGAGCCTCGCCGATCACCTGGACACTGCGGCGATCCGCTACGCAAACGCCCTGAAAGTCCCCCGAGAAATCGATGTCGTGCTGGAACGCGAGGTGGATCGCGCCGTCCGATGCGGCAGCCGCGCCCCGCAGGATGTCGAGTTCCTCGAGAGTGCCACGGACCACCTCAGCCCGGCTGAGGTCAAGGCGGAGGAGAAGGCCTCGGACCGGGCGAGCCCGACAGAGCCGCGACCGCATCAAAGCCCCGTGAGATCACCCCGGGCTCGTCGGCTCCCGCCAGGACTCCTGGCGGGTCAGCTCTCGTGTGCCCAAGCGTGCGACAGCGTCATCGCGTGTGCGTTCAGTTCTCGGTGCCGCTGGCTGTGATCCGGATGTCGTCCACGCCTTGGTCCAGGAAGGTGGCCAGATCCTGGGCTTCGGCGTGGACGGCTTCCCGTTGCGAGGTGTCGAGGGGGCGCAGTGGGGTGACGTCGAGCCGTTGGTCGCGGACCGTCCAGGTGGCGGCGACACGTCCGTCGACGAGGACGGCGCGGTGGCCTGCGACGGACAGGCCGAGGTGGGCGTCGTCGATGAGGCGGCTGCGGTCGTGGTAGCCGAGGATCGCGTTGTCGAAGGCCGGCAGGAACCGCACGGGGGCGGGCGTGTCCGGGTGCGGGCGGGGTGCGTCGGGCAGGTCGAGTAGTTCCCGGCCCCGTGCGTCGCGGAAGGTGACGAGTTCTTCTCGGACGGCCTTGACTGCCGAGGGGAGTCCGGCGAGACCGCACCAGGCGCGGAGGTCCGCGGTGGCCGCCGGCCCGTAGGCGGCGAGGTAGCGGCGGACCAGCTGTTGCCCGACCTGATCGCTGCCATCGGCGTGGAGTGGGTCGATGTCCCGTCCGAGCCAGATGGCCAGGGGCAGGTTGCGTACGCCGGCTGTCTTGTGCCACAGGCCGCGCGGCGGGAGCTGGGCCATGGGGATCAGGGCTGCGACAAGGAGTTCGCCCAGGACACGGCGTGGCGGGCCGGGCCAGCGGTCTTGGAGGGATTGGACGAGTTCGGCCATGGTGCGGGGCTGGTGGTCGGCCATGACCGCGCGGCCGGCGGCGGCGACCTCGTCCGGGTCGATGCCCGTGAGTTCGCGCCGGTAGGTGGCCAGTACCCGCTGGCGCAGCATGGCGTCGTGGCGGGCCCGCCAGGCCAGTGCGTCGTCGGCGGCGACGAGGTGGACGGTGCGGCGCATCAGGTGGGTGCGGACCACCGTTCGGCCGGTCAGCGCGTCATCGAGTTCCGCAGGCCGGAAGGCCTGCAGCCGGGACCACAGGCCGACGAACGGTTCCTGGGGTTGTTGTGCCTGCAGGCCGCACAGGTGTGTCACCGCGTCACGCGCCGGTGTGTCCGTGCGCTCCAGCAGGTGCTGGCGGGCGAGGGTCGCGCGGTTGAGAGCGCGTGCGTCGAGGACGGTCACGGGGCGCTCAGGCCGCGGCGGGTTCGTGGGGCGGGCGTCGGATCAGGCCCGGGGACGTGAGGGGCATGCCGCTTTCCTTTCGCCTTCGCTACGGGTTGACTGCGTGCCGTCCGGGCCGCCGCGTGGTTGCGGCGGCCCGGACGGCGTCCGGTGGCAGTCGGCTGGATCAGCCGTTGTACGGGGCGGTGACGTCCAGGACCCAGGTCACGCCGAACCGGTCGGTGAGCATGCCGTACAGCGGCGCCCACTGCGCGGGCTCCAGCGGCCGGACGACCGTCGCGCCCTCGGCGAGCTTGTGCCACAGGGCGCTGATCTCGCCGGTCTCATCACCACGGACAGAGACGAAGAACGGGTTGTCGCCCTGATTCCAGGGCAGCTGGGACGGCACGTCGTAGGCCATGACGTGGAAGCCGTTGTCCGCCACCACCTCGCCCCACATCAGCCAGTCCCCCTCGTTCTCGTTCTGCACGTTGCCGACGTCCTTGTACGTGACGGCGACGGCGCGTCCGCCGAATACGGACTGGTAGAAGTCCAGCGCCTCACGCGCGGCGCCCCGGAAGTTCAGGTGGGTGGTGGTCGTGACAGACATGGCCTGCTCCTTTGCCTTCGATTCGACGGATGAGCCCCGCTGCACCGGCCGAACACACGGCTCGGCGATCGCGCCTGAGGCGAAATCCCTCCTCGGTGGCTCGGAAACAAACATTCCACGGGTAGCGGACAGGGAGTGTCCTCTACTGCGCCCATCATGGGAGACATGCAGAAGACGTCCTCGCGACTGCTCGCGCTGCTCTCGCTGCTCCAGACGCACCGCGACTGGTCCGGTGAGGAACTGGCCGAACGGCTCGACATCACCTCGCGCACGGTCCGCCGCGACATCGACCGCCTGCGCGAACTCGGCTACCCAGTCACGGCCTTCAAAGGGCCCGCCGGGGGTTACCGCCTCGACGCCGGCACGCAGATGCCTCCGCTGCTGTTCGACGATGGCCAGGCCGTCGCCCTGGCCGTCGCCCTACAGACCGCAGCCACCGGCACGACGGTCGCCGAGGACGCCGCACGCGCCCTGTCCACCATCCGCCAGGTCATGCCACCGCGCCTGCGCCACCGCATGGACCTGCTGCGCATCACAGCCGTCCAGCCAGCCGAAAGCCGCGACGCGGCCCGGATCGACGCTCAGGTCGTCATGGACCTGAGCAGAGCCATCCACGCCCACGAGGAACTCCGCTTCGACCACGCCCCGGACCGAGGAACGTCAGCCGAAGTGACCCGCCGGGTACAACCGCACCACCTCGTCACCTGGCAGGGCCGCTGGTACCTGGTTGCCTGGGACCTCGACCGCGAGGACTGGCGCACCTTCCGCGTCGACCGCATCCTCCCCCGCACACCGACCGGCCCCCGGTTCACCCCCCGCGCCCTGCCCGGAGGCAGCGTCTCCGCCTTCCTCACCAGCCGCTTCCGCGGAAACGACGGCACCACCACCGACTGGCCCTGCCAAGGCGAAGTCGTCCTCGACCTCCCGGCCGTCGAAGTCGCCCCCTTCACCGGAGACGGACTCGTCGAAGAACTCGGCCCCGACCGCTGCCGCCTCACCCTCGGCTCCTGGTCATGGACCGGCCTTGCCGCCACGATCGGCCGCTTCGACACCGACATCGAAGTCATCGGCCCGCCGCAACTGGCCACCGCATTCGCCGACCTCGCCGTCCGCTACGCCAACGCCGCGCGCACCGCCGACCCTTCCACAAGGGAAGCCGCCGGCCCCGCGCACTGACAACCACCAGGCATGGTGGCCGACTACAGCGCTCGGCCATCATGACCAAGCTGCGCGCCGACCGCCGCGCCAACTTCCGAGCACCGGCCTTCGAGCAGGAGCGGGCCCGCGCCCTGGAGGAGTCCGGGACTGGCCGCGTCTCCTCCCTCACGAACCTGTACCGAGGTCATCCAGGCCAGCAGGCCGACGACGCCTCCGGCCGGGTGGCCCGGGGCGGCGCTCACCTGCGGGTGACGTTCGCCGTGATCAGACCGAGCAGGTGTTTGGCCGTGGCCTCCTGCTCAGGAGTCAGGTTCATGGCGTCCCCGATGCCGAGCGGCACGGCGTCGGCCTTGTCCCGAAGGTCCGCACCCGCCTCGGTGAGGCGGACGGCGACCGAGCGCTCGTCGTCCGCGCGCCGCTCGCGCAGGACCAGGCCGTGGGCTTCAAGGCGCTTCAGCAGGGGAGAGAGCGTGCTGGACTCCAGCTGGAGCGCGGTGCACAGGTCCCGCACGGAGAGGGAGTCCCGTTCCCAGAGGGCGAGCATCACCAAATACTGCGGGTAGGTCAGTCCGAGTGCGTCCAGCAGGGGTCGGTAGCGCACCGTGACCGCACGCGAGGCGGCGTAGAGGGCAAAACAGAGCTGGTCCTCCAGCCTGAGCGAACGGTGCTCCGGGTCCTCGGTCGCCTCGTTCTCCATGTGCCCTACCCGTCCGATCCTGCCGCTACTACCGCCGCCTGTCCCCCGCGCACTGATCCTAGCGCTCAAAGCGCGCACGACCATATCGAGCTCGATTTAGTTGTGCGCAACTAAATCGAGCGCTATCTTTCTGCTCATGCCTGCCGGACGGCGGGCACGGCAACCTGAGGACCGTCCGTCCTCGGCGCCCTACGCTCTGGAGAACCCGACATGACTGAGAACGGTGCACGTCCGGTCCTGGAACCCGCCGCGACCGGCTTCGCGGAGGCCACCGCGAAGCCCCCGTTCCTGTTCCAGCTCGCGCCGGCCGAGGGCCGCAAGGCCGTGGACGACGCCCAGTCCGGCCAGATCGCCAAGCCCGACGTGGACGAGGAGTGGGTGACCGTTCCCGGCGGCCCCACCGGCGAGGTCAAGGCGCGGATCGTCCGCCCGGCGGGGGCGTCCGGCCCGCTGCCGGTGATCGTCTACATCCACGGCGCCGGCTGGGTGTTCGGCAACGCCCACACCCACGACCGCCTCGTCCGCGAACTCGCCGTCGGCACCGGCGCGGCCGTCGTCTTCCCCGAGTACGACCTGTCGCCCGAACACCGCTACCCCGTCGCGATCGAACAGAACTGGACCGTCGCCCGCTGGATCGTCACCAACGGCGCCCCCAAGGACCTCGACCCGACCCGGATCGCCGTGGCCGGCGACTCGGTCGGCGGCAACATGAGCATCGCGCTGACACTCATGGCCAAGGAGCGCGGCGGGCTGGACCTGCGCCAGCAGGTCCTCTTCTACCCGGTCACCGACGCCGCCTTCGACACCGGCTCCTACCACCAGTTCGCCGAAGGCTACTTCCTGCGCCGCGACGGCATGCAGTGGTTCTGGGACCAGTACACGACCGACGAGCGGGAGCGGGCCCAGATCACCGCCTCCCCGCTGCGCGCCACCACCGAGCAGCTCACCGGCCTGCCGCCCGCCCTGGTGATCACCGCCGAGGCCGACGTCCTGCGCGACGAGGGCGAGGCCTACGCCAACAAGCTGCGCGCAGCCGGAGTGCCGGTCACCGCAGTCCGCTACCAGGGCGTCATCCACGACTTCGTCATGCTCGACGCCCTTCGCGGGACCCACGCCGCCCAGGCCGCCATCAGCCAGGCGGTCGCCACCCTGCGCACCGCGCTCGGCACCGCCTGACCAGCCCGGACCACGGCCGGCACATCCACAACCGCATGTCCGGACAAGCCTCTTGAGGGCTCATCCGGACACGCCCCGGCCGGCCAGGGTCGCCCCGCCACCGTTCGAACGCACCCGCCAGGAGCAGGGGCGGCCACTCTGCGGGGTGGCCGCAGCTGCGGCGATGATGCCGTCCAGCCTGTCCCGGGTGTTCACAAGGTGCCGATCCGGGTCTCGATAAGGTCCCGCTCAGTCGACAGCCGGTCGAGGAGCTCAGGCGTCACCTCACCGGTCACGACACACGGCAGCAGTCCGGGTCCTTTCCACCTTCGCCGCGCGCGTAGGCGCCGCGGTCGAGCGGGCCCGGCTGGCCGAGGCCGCCGTGCGACATCACCAGCCAGGGCGGCGGTCCTTCAAGCCGCATTCTGGCCGCCCTTGCAGCGGCGCCCCAGGTTCGCTACAGAGCGTGATCGACACGAGACCTCGCGCACCGCACCGGCAGGCCTGCATCCGGCACCGCGGCATGCAGGAAGCCGCCTCCCCGACCGGGCACACAGCCTGACCCAGAAGACGGCCTCCCCACCACTGACGCCCCATCAGCCAAGACTGACACCCCATCAAGAAACGCTCCCGGCGAGCGTCAAATGAGCGTCACGAGCGTCACGAGCGTCAAACCGGCGTCAAGATATCGCCCGTTACGCCCACAACGAGCACATAATGCACATCGACAAACCTGCAGGTCAGGAGCTCTTCGCGATCGGTTCAAGGATCGCGACGCACTCCACGTGGTGGGTCATCGGGAAGAGGTAGAGACCAGGGGCACGGGGGAAACATGCAGGTCAGAGCCATATCAGAAGCTCTCAAAGCCTGCCGTGCGTCAAACGAGCGTCACAAATTTCGGAGAGCATCAGGCGTGCGTCACAAGCGCCTTTGCTGCATCCGCCGGACTCGCTCGTCGCCCAACTACTCCTAACGATAGCGGAAACGAAGCCGGCGCTGGTGGCCATACCCAGATTTGGGTACGGCCACCAGCGCCGAAGAAAACCGTGGTGCGATGAAGCTATCGTTGCCGGGGTGACCCGCGGTCACTGACGCTCTGTTCCAGCGGGGGCCGAGTCAGAGACCGCGAACCCGGGAACGATCAGCTGAGACTCCAGCCGAGTCCAGGCTCCGAGGACCGCCTGGTGCGCGTCGGGAGCAAGGTGCGCATACCGCTGCGTCGTCTGATAGCTCTCGTGCCCGAGGAGGTGCTGCACCTCGTACAGGGACACGCCCTTCTGGACCAGCCAGGAGGCACAGGTGTGACGCATGGAGTGCGGAGGGTAGTGCGGCACGGGCTGTAGGGTGCCGTCGACGTCAGCGAACCGAGCTTGGTGCACTGCGGGCCACCACGTGTACTTCCTCCAGTTACCGTCGTCGAGCAGCCGCCCGGACCGCCCCTTCGTAACCGTGGTGAAGACGACAGCCTTCCGGTCACGACCACGCATGTGGCGCCCCAGAACGTCGATGACGTGGTCGGGGATCGGTACCTCCCGACGGCTCTTCGAGCTCTTCGGATATTCCTTGATGCCCGACTTCGTGTTGACCTCGACTACGAACAGCCTTTGCCGCTGCCAGTCGATGCGGTGCCCGTGCAGGCCGGCGAGCTCCCCCCAGCGCAGGCCGGTGTACAAGCCCAGGAGCGCCATCGTCTGCCATGGCTGATCCAGCTCATCGAGGATGGACTGCGCTTGGTTCAGCGTGAACCATTGAGGAGGCTTAACCGCTTCCTCCGGCAGGCCAATGCTCCGGCAGGGCGTGACCGCGATGAGGTCCTCGTCGACGGCCGCGCGCATGAGCGAGGACATGAGGTTGTAGGCACGCCGGATGGCCGAAGCACCCTTGTCGTTCAGGATCAGCCTCCGGACCCAGGACTGGACATCGATACGGCCGATGTCCCCGATCTCCCACCCTGACCAGTACGGCGTAACGTGCGTACGTATGCACGACGCGTCCCCGCGTCGTGTATGCGGTTCGACGACGCGGGAGTCCCACCACCGCTCGTACCAGTCGTCGAACTTCGTCTTGCCCGCATGAGGGTTGCTCTTGGAGCGGCGGGTGAGCTTGGCCTCCTCGGTCCTACCCCACTCACGGGCCTTGGACTGCAGCGGGAACGTTTCACTAAAGCGGTCGCCCGCACGATTCCTGACAGTGACCTGCCAGGCCCCTGATGCCAACTTACGTACGTACGCCATATGCCCTTCTCTTGCCAATTCGCTTACTCAGGCCGACCAGGGGAGAGGCAGAGCCAGGGGTCTGCTCAGGCACTTGATGAGGTCCGTCGCCGGACGAGTTCGCGCACATCACCACTCGGAATCCGAACCCGCGACCTTTCGGTCCCGGTCCGAAGATCGACCACAGACAGCTCCCCCAGAGCTATGTAGCGGTACACGGACCGCCGACTGACATCGAGAATCTGGGCAACGCTGGGCACAGAGAGCAACCTGTCGCACATCGCATTTCCTTCGACCTAAGCCCGGGGATCACCGGGGCCTTGCGGAGGAAACAGGCCTCCGGCAAAGAAGTTGGGTGGCAAGCTCGCACCACCCACCGCCAAGCAGTCGGTGCGAGCTTCTTCAATGGTCTGGAGAATCCCCGGTTTGGCTGACCGGGGATCGTCTGCTATGTAGAGATGAGGAAGCGAGCTCACTGCCGTTCAGGCCCTCTGGCCTCGCTCGTGCAACGCCAGCCGGTAGGAGCAACGAGCGGGGTCCGCATCCACAGCAACTACAACCAGCAGGTCATCGCGGGAGAGCCGGCCGAAGTCCTGAGTCGCGCGCCGTACCGTGCCTCCGAGCACCTGAGCAGACCCATAGGGAGTGGAGCTTGGGTATGCCGCCACGTAGGCCAGGACCGATCGGTCTCGCCTGTACGCCTCCCGAACGACGCCCTCGACGAACAGCACAGCCGCGCACACAGTGAGACAGAGCGATAGAGCGGTGACCTCGTAGGCACCGCGGAGACTCCCATCCGCGGCACAACCGGCGCCGACGACAAATAGGGCTGGAGCGGTCGAACGGAATGCGAAATGGACGATGCTAGACAGTCGATCCTCCCAAGGTAGATCTAAAGGTGAGAGAGAAGCCAGAGATAGGCCGGGGGGCAACCAGAAATCTGCACCGGCTCTTCGGGGGGTGTTGTAGATTGACATCCAGTAACCGAATGGTCCAGTCTTTTCGGCAATTTCTTTGTCTGCCGTCGGCGAATCCAATTACAAGCGGCCAGCTTCGCCGAGAAGGACACATTGATGCGGACTCCAGAGGAAATGTGGGAGCGGTCACTCCAGCAGCTGCAGAGGCTGGGCGAGTGCTCAGCAGCAGCACGGGGTGAGGCAGCCACGGCACGCGTTGCGCTCGCCTCCGTCGAAGGAACCGCGCAGGCCCGCGAGGACTCCCTAGACGCGTTCTCGGTGCTTCGGGACTACAGTCACGCCTGCGACGTGGCCTACCTCCGAGCCTCCACCCGCCTACTAGCGCGGGCTGCATCCGATCGGTGCCCGCCGGCGCACCTTCCGCAACCACGGCGCGTTGGCCTTTGGGCCCCGGCCTGGTGGGTCGCCATGGTTCGGCGGCCCGGCACCGTCTGGCGAAGCATCCCCCGAGGCTCGCCGGAAGTCGGATTGGGGCTTCCGGCGGATGCTCCATCTGTCGCGGCCGTCACCGCCCGGGCTGAACAACTCCGGACAAGCAGCCTGGCCAGGCAGGTCCTACGCTCGTCTGCCATGTACGAGACCACGACGCTGGTCGGGCTGGAAGGCCGCCAAGCGCCGGCAGGCATCCGGATCCGTCCCGGCAAGGAGGAAACAGCCCGTCGGCTGCATACAGACCAGTACCAGGTTTGGGACCATGCCCGTTCCTACGGCGCCGCGACCCAGGCTCTGCTCGTCGAATGGCGCAAGGGCTTCGCGAAGTGACCGCGCTGCAATCCTGGGTGGCGCGCGTAGGACGCCACCAGCTGCGCGTTAAGTGCGTTCTCCGCGACTACGTCGTCGCACGAGCAAGTGTCACCAGGGCACCTAGGAGACCATGCGTGTCCAACAGGTCAGGGAACACGTAGTCGGCTCCTGATTCCTGTAGCTGGTCGGCACTGGTGGTGCCAGAGGCAATGGAGATCACCCGGGCTCCGCCTTCGAGCCCAGTCCGTACATCCTCCAGGGAGTCTCCGATGATCACTGTGTTCTTGCGGTCGAAGGCGATTCCATGAAGCGTCTGCGCACGGTCCTGGGCAATACGAACGAGGGACGGACGGTGGACGTTGTCGGACGCGTACCCGCCGATGGTGACGTCGACATAGTCGATCAGGCCGAGGGCGTGAAGTTTCGCTTCGGCGCTGCCTCGGAGATTGCCGGTAACGACGGTCGGTACAAAGCGTGCGTCGCCATGGACGGCAGCCAGCGCCTCGGCGGCGCCTGGCAGAACGATTCCATCCGTGATGATCAGACTGCGGTAGGCCCGGAGCCGCTGGGGCAGCTGGTCAACGACCTGTTTGGCCAGCGCTTCCGTGTCAGCCGGCGGAACGTTGTTCGCGGCGAGGAGCTCGCGTACGGCAAGGGGCATCGTGACACCGGTGCCGCGGGCGGGGAGGGCAGTTGGTGGCCGACCGACGACCTCGGTGAAAGCCTCACGGTAGACCCGCCGGTCGATGTCGCCGGTGTAGATGAGCGTGCGGTCGATGTCCCACAGCACCAGGATCATGCCGCGCGCTCCCGCATGACGGTCTGCCCTCGCTCCAGCAGTTCCCTTGCTGGGGCTGTGCTGTTGTAGCGGCGAGCCTCGGCAAGCATGGTGGCCAGGTTCTCGTCCAGTCGAGCGGACTTGACACCGGACACCATGGACAGAACCTCTTGGCCGGCGGCGCAGCCTCCGTCGGCGTCGCCGGCGCGCATTAGGGCCGTGGCAGAGCGCGAGAGGAATTGCGCTCGGGTTCGGAGCTCATCGGACCCGAGGGCACTGCGGGCCTGGGCGAAGATTTCGGCGGCCTGCACCGGCTGTCCGAGATCGAGGTAGCAGCTGCCGGTTTGGCCTTGGATCTCGCCGCGGTTAATCCAATAGAGCCAGTGCGGGTCATCCTCACCGCGGCCGCGTGCACACAGCTGCTCGGCTTCGTCCAGGGCGGCGGCCGCCTGGCGGCCTTCTCGGAGCCGGGCGTGACCCCGTGCTTGCCTGGTCAGGAGCATACTGTGAAGCGCGGGAGCGTCCTGGTCCGCGATGATCTGGCGCGCGGTCCGTGCTGCGGTAATGGCGTTGCGAGGATCCCCGACGGAGTACTCATGGATGGCCAGGAAGGAGAGGGCTCCCGCCCGAAGTCGGGTATCGCCGGAGGCGTGTGCGGCGCGCAGAGCGCCCAGGAGAAGGTTCTGCGCGGCTGAGTGAGCACCGCTGTCGAAGAGGTACCAGCCCGTTTGGATAGCGGTATCCGCCGTCACCGCGGCTAGCTGTCGACCGGTGTCTTCGTCGAATGTCCCGTCCTTCATGAGCCCGAGAAGGACCTTCAGGTGGGTGCTGGCGGTGCGGGCAAGGGTTCCGCTGCCGTGGCTGGCATCGGCCTGCCGCAGCACGTCCGTGGTGCCCTGGAGCGAGGTGAGGATATCGCGCGAAACGCGGACACCGCCCGTTGATGTGGAGGCCATCGCTTCGGCGGGCGCGATGGCGGCATGGAGTACGTATTGCGCGAGTCCGGCCCCTCCGAGAGCAGCGATCACGCTTCGGCGATTCATTCTGTTCATTGCCCCTCCGGCGGCAGCATCCAGTGCCGTCACCATACGAGCCGCTGTCCACGGCAGCGCAGGGTCGGCGGCCTCGGCAAGGCTGTCGGCCGCAGCTTGCCCGAAGGGGGCCAGGAGTAGCTGGCGAAGATCGGCGGGGAGCCCCAGGCCCGTGAGGAGGGCGATGATCGTTTCTCTTCCCTCGACCTGCTTGCGGTCGTTTTCCAAGTCGGAGATGAAGCTCTGGGCGAGGCCGGTAAGCCCCTGGATCGTCTTCTGGGAGCGTCCGGAGCGATGCCGCACCAGGCGGAGAACTGTTGCGAAGTCCCAGGCTGTGAGGGCTCGGTAGACACATTCGTCGCGCCACGCGCGGTCGGGGATACCCGCCTCTCGACCGACCCGGGAACAGGGGGCGCACCGGGACTCGGGGTTGTACTGGCTCACCGCCCCGCCGCACTGGCTGCAGACGCGCTTCAACATCGCCACCTCATCACCCACCGTCAGCCCTACGCAATAGGGCCTGTGGGAGAACAGGCTATGGGTTGATCGATATCGCTACAGCGATATCGCCACAGCGGATCCCCAGACCATCGCACGCCCTCAACATCGATCTCGCTGAGCAGGGCGTCGACGCCCCGCCGGAGCGTCCTGCGGCGTTGCCCACAGGTCAGACCCGTGAACGCGAGGAAGGAGGGAGCCCCGTGAACGCGAAGTGGACGAGGGCTCATGGGCGGAGCAGCGCGTGCCTGCTGATCGCTCCTTGTCTATGCGGCCATCTCGCCGCGCAATCTGGTCAGCGCCCGACCAGCCGCTTCTCTGGCGGCGGGAAGCGACTCGCCGGCCGCGCGCACGACCCGCTGGAGCTGATGGGGAAGCCGCTGGGACTGGGCTTCCCGGACCGCACCGACCAGCAGCTCGGTCGCTCCCTGTTCGTCGCCTGCGAGGAGGCGGACGCGCCCGGTCGTGATGAGCTCGATGACGCGCCATTGGGGCGCCACGTTTGTGGTGGCGGCGGGCGCGGCATGCTCGGCCCGCCGTATGGCGGCACCGGTGCGGCCCGTGCCGATCAGGCCGCGGAGTTCAATCTCGTACAGGGCCGTCGGGTTGACGAGGCTGGTGTGGTCGACCTCATCGAGCAGAACCTTCGCCTCTCGGACTGCGCGGTCGAAGAGCGCCGCGTTGCCGATGGCGCCGGCGGCACGGGCGAGAAGCGGGAGCACGGCGGCGCGGCTGGAGGGGTTGGGGGCGAGGGACGCTGCTCGGACCAGCCGGTTGACCGCAGCGCCGAGCAGACCCGCCTTCCTGAGTTCGTTGCCGTGCATCCGCAGCGCGGTGGTGGTCAGTTCGGGCTCGTCGAAGAAGTCCACTACGTCGAGGCTCTTGGCAGTCCAGTGTGCGGCGGTGGACAGCCGTTCCTCGGGGAGGACGTTGCCCAGCGCGGTGCCAAGTCCGAGACGGGCATCCGCCAGAAGGCGAAGAGCTTCCCGTTCGACGTAGCCGTCCCTGGCGCGGGCTTCGAGACGGGCTACCAGCGGCCAGAGTTCGGCCACGGCTTCGGAGGCGTGTCCGGCCTGTCGAGCGATTTCGGCGAGGCGCACGGTGGACTGTCCGAACTGTACGAGCGCCCGGAAGTCGGTGTCCGCGGGGTCCGTGATGCCCAGGACGTGCGGGGGCAGGGTGAGCCGGTCGGCGACGTGCCGCAGGGCGGCCACGTCGGTGAGCCGGCGCTTGCCGAGCTCGATCGCAGAGACGTAGGTCTTGTCGTAGCCGATGAGGACACCGGTCTCCGCCTGGCTGTGGCCGTGCACGCGGCGGTGGAAGCGGAGGATCGCCGCGAGGTCGCGGGTGGCGAGGACGGCCTGGGCTTCGGGTGTTGCCCAGTGCCAGGCGGCATGCCGGGCCGAGGGGCGCACCGCGCTCGCGTTGTCGACGCCGGGTTCCGGCATGGGCGTCTACCTCGCGGCCCGGGCGGCGTACACGGCGGCGATGGACCGCTTGTAGCCGTCGGGCATGGTCAGGTCCGGGACCTGGTCCTCGGTGAAGCGGTCGATGCGGGTGTGCTCGTGGCTGACGACCGGCACGTCGTCAGGGGTGAGCACGGTGCAGTCGTAGGTGACGATCAGGACGCGCCGGCCGGGGAGCGGCTCGTAGACCCAGGAGTCCAGGATCTTCCCGGCCTTGACCGTCCAGCCGGTCTCCTCCCGCAGCTCGCGCTCCAGGGCCTCCTCCGGGCTGCTGTCGGCCGGGTTCGAGCCGGAGGGCGGGCCGATCTCCAGACGTCCGCCGGGCAGTTCCCACTCCTCCCTCTCGTTGCGCAGCAGGACGACGCGTCCGTGCTGATCGAGCGCGACGGCTTTGACCGAGACAGGCCACAGCGACGGTTGGTACGGCATAAGAACTCCCTAAATGTCTTGGGTGGAGAGGCGCTTCGGAACGTAGCAGCAGCCTTCCGGTTGTCGCACCGGTTGCCCGGATTGTCCGTATCGACAGTCTGTCGCTTTACCGGGCAGCGGTGCTGTCCGGACCCTGGTCGTACGTTGCCGATTCGCGAGGGAGCCCATCAATGCTGACGCCTACTCGTACGCGCGCACGGTTCGAGGACTTCTACGTCGATCCGCGGGACGACGGGTCCGGGAGCGTCATCGCCAGACAGCTCAGGGAGCTCGGCGCGGTGACCGTAGACGGGCTCCTGTCCCGCAAGGCGGTGCTCGGCTTCCTCCAGCAGATCATGACGCTGGCGCCCCACCCGGACAGCGACCCGGACGGCCTCACCACCATCAAAGACATCGGGTGTGCCTCACGGCGGCCAGGTCTGGCAGGGCTGGGAAGCGGCGAGCTGCGGGCCCATACGGAGCGGTCCGGAACGCCGACGCCGCCCCGGCTGATGCTCCTGGTCTGCCTGCGGCCCGCTACGTCGGGCGGGGAAGTGCTGTTGACGGACGGGCGCGCGATCCAGGGCAATCTGGCCACCCGGGCTCCAGAAGCGATGGAGGCAATGTCCCGTCGCGGCACCGCCTTCTACGGGGGCGGCGGAGGCCATCCGTCCAGCATCTTCACCCCGCATCCTGCAGGACGGCTCTCCATCCGGTTCCGACAGGACGAGCTCGGCCAGTTCAGTCCGCTCGTGACCGGCTACCTGCCCGCACTCCGCAGCGCCATCAGCGCACACGAGAACCGGCTCGACCTCCAGCCGGGACAGGGGTACCTCATCGACAACCACCGCTACCTCCATGCCCGGACCGCCTTCATCGGGCCCCGGCTGTGCGTACGCGCTCTGGGCACCCCCCTGTTCCAGCTCACCGACGGCTTCGCCGCCGCCCAGGCCACTGCGCGCAGCTGGGCTGGCGCCACCGCAGTACTGCCGAGCGCCCACAGGACGACCCGGCCGGGCGCGTTTGCCCATGGCGCCGGGGAAGTCCGGTGACCGCCGTGGCGCAGTGGCCGCCGCGGACCCGCGACACCCGCGCGTCCCTGGAGGCGTACGAGCGAGTGCTGGGCTGGCCCTTGATCGTGGACGACACCCTGGTCTCCGCGAGGTGCGCTTCCGCAGCACTGGAGCTCAGCCTCGACGCCGTGGTGAGCACGACGTGTTCGGCGTTCGACGCCGTCACCGTGCCGTACGCGGTGGGCGCGGACTTGCTGGTGCTGCTCGGGCGGGGCGCACTGGACCAGGTACCGGCTCTGGCCTATGGGCGTGAACAGGTCGTTGTCCTGGTCGCGGCGGGTACGGGTTCAGGGCTCAAGTCCATGGCGGGCGTGCTGGTCGAATCCGGGCCGGGCGGACGGCTGATCCTGCCGCCGTCGCCCCGTCGGAGGTGGGATACGCCGCCGTGGAGTCCGCGAGCAGAGGAGCCGTGCCCTCTGCCGACTGGTGGTGCGATCGAAACCCCGCTCCGTATTGCGCTGAGATCTTTCGGTGCTCCGCCGCCGCCGTGACCTTGGTGGCCAGGCGCAACCGTTCCGGCCTCGGCGGTGCACGGACCGCCCCCATCCTGACGATTCGCCAAGCTCGTGGAAGAGATCTGATGACCTCCAATTCGGCGGACTCACGTCCGCTGTCGCCCCGCCCGGTTGTGGCGCTGCGGCGGTCTGCCGGGGCGCGGTTACCGCTCCGGGGGCCGGTTGGCTGCCGGCGCCCAGTAGTCGGCGAGCATCTCGTCGACCCAAGTCGGAACGCGTACGTCTCCCTGGGGCCCCATCTGCGGGAACCACGGGGCCAGGTCCAGTACCGGTGTCCCGTGGACGGCGTCGAGACCGGTGACCACGACGTCGCGTCCCTCCACCCGCACCAGCTTCGGGTGGGAGGTGCCTACTTGGTTCGGCCGGCGGTGGTTGCGGTGCACGTAGGTACCCGTCGCAGGCCACGTCGGATTGCCCCTGGGGCTGCGGGCGTGCAGCTCGACGTCCTGCGGCTTCGCCCGGTGCATCTTCCACAGCACCTCTACGTGGGAGAACTCGTCAAGGCCCTGGAGGGTATCCAGGGGGTAGCCGTCGTGGAGTCGGATGATCGACTCCACCTCCCCCTGGTAGTCGTCTTTCACCTCGGTATGGCCGCCGATCACCGTGGCGATGACTTCCAGCTGATACGTCTCGGACTCGGTCATAGACGCAACCTCACTCCCCCCGCCCGGCGCTCTCGCCGAGCTCCCCACGTTCTGGCGCGATCACCCTACGCCGTGCAGCACCGCCTGGGCCCGCTGGTCCAGGTCCGATGCCACGCGGCCGCCGCGGGCCAGGACAGGGCGCAGAGCCCGGCGCATCTGGACGACGGTGTCCTGGACGCGGCCGGAGGCGATGCCGGGCATGGCGTCCAGTGCTCGGGACCAGGTGGCGCACGCGGCTTCGACCTGGCCTTGGGCGACCTGAACGGATCCGAGGTAGCCCATGGTGACCACGTGGGTTCGGGCGAAGGGCTTCGCGCGGGTGCGGACGCTGCGCTCGAACTGCTGCTGAGCGCCTCGGAGGTCTCCGAGATCGCGCAGGGCTGCCGCGGTCTCGTGAGCGAGGCTTGCCTCGGAGAAGAACCAGACCCGGCCAGGTTCGTCGTCACCTCCTGCTCGGCTGAGGTCTTTCTCGGCCTGGAGGAGGGCTGCCGCGGCTTCCTTCCTGCGGGCGTCAGCGGCCAGGGCCCGGGCGTGGACCACCCCGATAAGTGCCTTCTCCCGCCAGCTCGCCTCCGCGTACCGCTTCCCTTCGAGGGAGGCGGTGGACAGCCGCACGGCTTCGGCGGGCTGGTGGAGGTCGACGGCCTGGTGGGCCATGGCGCGCAGGACGTGTCCGGCAAGGGGCGCGTCCCGGGCTTCCTCGGCGAGCTGCGTGGCGAGGGTGAACCAGCGGAGCGCGACCGGGTGTTCTCCCGCGTCGAAGGCCGTCCATCCCGCGAGGTAGGCCAGCTCTCCAGCCGCCGAGGTCATGGCGCAGCGGACCCCTTCGGAGACGAAGCGTCCTGCGAGGTAGTCAGCGACTTCGGCGCGCAGGTAGGCGACGAGGGCCGTGCGTCCGGCTCCGCGGCCACCGCGCTGCTGGTCCCGCCGGGAGAAGAAGGCGGTCATCTCCATGACGTTCTCGACATCCTGGAGGGTAACGGTGTGGGCTGCGACGGGGGTGCGGGCGCGAGCGCGCTCGCCGGCCTCTTCCCACCACGTCTGAGAGGGAAGAGCCAGGCCCGCGACGGAGTACGCCGAGCTGGCCAGCACACGCCGGCGGTCCATGTCCAAGTCGATGCCCCCGAGGTCTACGAGTGTCGTCAATGTGTCGACGCTCCACTGCAGCGGACTCAGGTCGTCACCCACTTCGGCGCCAAGACCGAGGTCGACGACGGTGACGGTGCGGCCCAGGCCCCGCGAGAGCGTTTCGGCCAAGATATGCGCCGCTCGGCCGCTCGGGCGTGTGCCGGAGATCCACCGGGTGATCGAGGACGGGGCCGTCGCGGCCAGTTCGGCGGCTCCGATCTCCGCGGCGACCGCCCGAAATCTGGCTGCGAGACGCGCGTGCGGCAGGCCCAGCTCCTGGATCGCGGCTTCCAGCCGCACATTGCGCGTGCGCCCCATGGTGCGCCCCTGTCTCCAAAACGATCTTGCACTACGTGCACCGACTCTGCGCCCCGCCCGGGATGTCGTTGCGGCGCCGGAAGCGGTTGTCTCGTGAAGACGATATTCCTCCAACCGCTCCTGGATGTGCGGAAGTCGTCGTTCTCGTCCCCCGGATCGCAGGGCGAGGCGCCCGAACCAGATGCTCAGGTGAGGAGAACCCGATGAACTACCCGACTCGGAACGAGCCCCGCCGTCCGAAGGGGCAGCAGGCGCGACGGGAGTCCGACCGGACGGTCCCGTCGATCGTCCGGTCGGTTGCCACCGCGACCCGTGAGACCTGTGCGCTCGTCCTCGACGAAGCCTCCGAAGCCGTGGAGAGCGACCAAGACGTGCACGATGTGGTCCTGCGTCTGCGCGGCCACCTCATGCAGCTCGGCCCCCTCGTCGACCGAGCGTCCGCTTCCACCGAGCTGCCCGCGCTGCTCGCCGAGGCTCGCCGTCTGGCCTGGGTGGAGCCCTCGGGTGACTTCGTACAATCACGCGTCCATCTGCGCCAGTTCGCGCAGCACGTGCACGCGGTTCTGGTCGAGATGGGCCGGTCCGGGCTGATCTGCATGCACCAGCCTGAATGCCCGCCCGCAGCTGCCTCGGACCGGGCGGCCGCGCTGGTCCTCGCCAGCGTTCCGGCCCTGGGATACAGCCTTCTGTGCAACGGAGTCGTGCTTTTCGAGGACTCTGGCGCGCTGGGTCCGGACGGACAGGTTTACCCGCCGCACCGGCCCCTCCCGACCGTTGCGGGCACGGCAGCGAAGCGGACGGCTCCGCAGCCGGCCCGCCGCTCGGTCCCGGCCTTGCGCGTCGTGTGCGGATGAGCCGTGAGCTGCCGCCGGGGGCGAACTGGCTGGCGCAGGAGGCCGGCGTCGACCGGCCCACCAGTGTCCGGAACCCGTGGGCGAGGAGCCCGATTGCGGCCCTCCCGATCGGCGGACGGCACGGAAGGTGGGAGGTCGTGAAGGTTCCGGAAGCGTCCGCTCGCAGGGCCTGCTCCTACTTGACCGCAGGAGGTGTGCCGATGGGTCCGGTCCTGAACGCGGGCCACGTCTACGCCTTCCTGGTCCACCCGGTCCTTCACGATGGCCGCGACATCCCCGGAGGCATCCTGCTGACGGGTACCCGAGGTGAGCAGCTGCTCTGCCCGATGCCGGGGCAGGCGGCGAGGCTTTCCCGGTTCTGGTCGGTGCCTCCTGACGGGTCCGGGACGCTGCTCGACCCGTGGCTGCTGGCCGAGGCTCTGCGGGCGACGTGGATCCCCTTCACGGGCCCCGTCCCCTCGCACACGCGGCATGTCGAGGACGAAGGCGCCGTAGAGCCGGCCGGAGCCGTCCAGTGACCGGCTCCCCTTCTTACCTGCGGACTGCGGCCCGCGTTCTTCGCCTTTCCCCTTCTTCGTCGGTGAGGAGCTGACCATGGTGGTCCTGAACGAGATGGTGCCGGCCGGTGTTGCGGCCGGCATGGCCGTCGCTTCCGCGGCGACCTGGTACTACCGGCGGGCGGCCGGGCGGGCCAACACCGCTCTCCGGCACAGCCGCGAGCAGAACACGACCCTCGGCAGGGAGATCGAGTTACGCGATCAGGAGGCCGGCCACCTGTCCGGCGTCCGGCTGCCCGCCCTCATCGCGGCCGGCGTGGCCGAGGCCGGGCCTCTGCTCCATCCGCACCTGGCCACCACGCAGTTCGGCAGGTCGCTTCAGGCGGTACTGCGCCAGAGCGCCGACTTCGTCGCCGCCGTCACGTCCCGGACGGAGACTGCGGCGCAGACACAGCTGCAGGCGATCCTCGGACCACTGGTGGCCCAGGCCGCTCCTCCGTTGAGCGCGATGGGACAGCTGCTGGGGCACGTCGGGGACGAACAGGTCCTCGCTCACGCGTACGCCGTCGACCACGGGGTGACGCTGTTGGTCCAGCGGATGCAGATCATCGGCGTCCTGACGGGCCGGGAGGTGAGCAGTCACCGCGCGGACAGCCCTCTCATGGAGGTCTTGGGCGGTGCGCAGTCCCGGGTGCGGGACTACCGGCGGGTGGAGATCACCAACCGGCATGGCGAGTTCGTGCGGGGGCCGGTGGTCGAGCCGATTGCGGTCGCCTTGGCCGAACTCCTGGAGAACGGCACCCGGCACTCCACTCCTGGCAGCAGCGTCTCCGTGGGGTGCATGTACGCGCATGGAGGTGTCAGCATCGTCGTCGACAGCGTCGGGTCCATGCTGGACCCGGCCGGGTACGAGCGGGCGGCCGCGGTCCTGCCCGGACAGCACCGGGTCCCGCTCACCTCCCTGGGGACACGGCTGGGCCACCCCGCGGTGGGTGCCCTCGCCCGGCGCAGCGGCTTCCAGGTGTGGTTGGACCCCCGCCATCAGGGCGGTGTCCGCGCCATCCTCCACCTCCCCTCTCGGCTGCTTCTCCGAGCGCCCGTCGCCGACGAGCCGCAGCACCACGGTCGCGCCCCCGATGTGACCGCGGCCGGGGCGACCAGTGCCGGCCGGATGGCTGCGTTCAGCCGCGGGGTCCGCTCCGTAGGCCAGGCGGTGCCCCCGGACGATCGTGGGACTCCCGAGGCCGGGGACGCGGCACGGTCCGCGCAGCGAGACACGGGAGGCCGACGGTGAGCGGGTCCCACCGCCGAAAGCCGCCCCGGCTGGGGTCACAGGGCGGGAACGTTCGCCAGGGTCCCGAGACGGTGTGCGCGGTGAGCACGGCCATCCGGCGGGACCATCGGCCGCTCCCGGCAGGGCCGGTGGACGGTGAGTCGCACGTCCGGGTCTGGCGGGTTGCCGAGCTGCGCCGCGGCCTGGAGGCGGTGCTGCACTCGATCGACGCACTGCTCCTCCCGCCCGAGCTGGGTCGGGCAGTCGCCGGGGCCCGGGGGTGGCTGGGGGAGATCGCGCCGGCCGACGCGCTGAACCCGGCGCCCGCGTTCGTCAGGGCGCTGGAGAACACCGTGCGGGTCACCAGCGAGTTCCTGGCCCGGCACACGGTGGCTGCCACCTATGTGCACCTGGATTCCGAGCGGCCCCCCTGGGTCGAGCACGGGCGCCTGGAGGCTGCGAGCGCGTCGTACTGCCGGCACGTTGCCGTACGCCGGCACGACGTGGCCGCCTTCGGGTGGCCCCTGGAGCAGCGGCCCGGCTTCGCCCGGCTGCGCGGCGACGTCGAGGACGGGCGGGTGCAGCTCCTTGTGGTCCGCTCCGCCGCCGACCTCGCGCCCCCCGGTGCGTCCCTCGCCGAGCAGAGACGGGCGGTCGAGGCGACCAACGGATGGCTCGCCGGGCATCGGGCCCGGCTGCTGTGCACGGACGAGATCGCCCCGAAGTCACCCGCCCCCTAGAGCCGCCGGTCCCGTACGGCGGACCTGACACCGCCGTACGGGACCGGCACCACCACACCAGCCCCAACGCCACGAGCGTGCGCGGTTCCTCGCCCGGTTCCGGTCCGACGCCGGATCCGGTCCTGCGGCGCAGACCTCCGCCGCCACCCACCTGCCCGTTGTCCGACGCCACCGGAGATACTCATGTCCGCGACCGCTACCTCCTCCATCGACCTTCTCGACGAGCGGGCTCTGGAGAGCCCCTACCCGGTGTACGAGGCGATGCGCCGCATGGGGCCGGCGGTCTACCTGGAGCGCCACGGCGTGTGGGCCATCCCCCGCTACGACGAGGTCTCCTCGGTCCTGGGCGCCCCCGATGTCTTCCGCGCCGAGGGGGATCAGCTCCTCACCCCCCTGGCGGGGGTGATCTTGCCGTGTGACGGCGAACAGCACGTACGGATGCGCCAGGTCCTGGCGCATCGGCTCGCCCCCAGGGCCGTCGCGCGCCTCCAAGGACAGCTGGCGGACCGAGCGCGGCAGCTGGTCGCGAAGCACAGCGTCGGCGGCGGGTTCGACGCCGTCGCGCTGGCCCATGAGATGGCCGTCAGCACGGTGATGGACTTGATGGGCCTGCCCGAGAGCACCCGCGTGCCCGCGCTGGCGAGTGCCTTCGCCACATCCGCCGACGGCTCAGCCGCCGACGTGCCGGGGCCGCCCGCCGAGCAGGCGATGGTGGCGTTCCTCAGCGCCACCGCCGGCAGCGGCACCGTGAGACGCGGATCGTGGATGGAGACCATCGTGCAGGCCGTCGAGGCCGGGAAGATCGACGGGCGCGAGGCCATACCGCTCGCCGCCGCGTACACGGCGGCCGGTATCGACTCCACGGTCCTCGGCCTGGCCGGGGCGATCGTGCAACTCTCCCGGCACCCGGACCAGTGGTCCCATCTGCGCGAAGAACCCTCCTGTGCGGAGGCCGCCTTCCACGAAGCGGTACGGCTCGATGCCCCGGTCCAGGGAGTCGGCCGACTCGTCAGGGAACGGGTCTACCTCGACGGTGTCCGGCTGGAGCCCGGCGAGCGGGTGTGGCTGCTGATCGGCTCCGCCGGCCGCGACCCCCGCAAGTGGGGGCTGACCACCGACGAATACAACCCATGGCGGCCCGGAGCCGACAAACACCTCTCCCTGGGCACCGGATCCCACGGATGCCCGGGCAGATACCTCGCACTCATGCAAGGCCGGGCGCTTCTGCGGGCCCTCGCCGACCACTGCACCACCCTGACCCCCGACGGCGCCCCGACCCGCGCCCAGACCCACATCCGGCGCGGCTTCACCACAGCACCGATCGCCATCACCACCGTGGTCCACAGGGCCAAGGCGCGCCGGGCGACGCTCCCCCACCTCTTCGAGAGTCCGCGGTGAACCTCGTCGGTGGTGGGGCCTACCTCTTGGCGGACACGCTCACCCTGGCCAGGACCGGGCCGGTGCTCCTGGAGGGCTTCGACGTCGTGCTCGTCGACCAGAACCACGCTCGCGAAGCCGTCGCCCGACTCGACGCCCTAGGCCTGACCGCGGTCGGATCGGTCTTCACGCACCACGACGAGTGGGGCTTCTTCCTCCCGCAGGAGTCCGGCCATCCGGCCTGGCCCGCACCGGCCCGCTACGTCGGCGCCGGAGCCACCCTCACCCTGCCCCCCGCCCCGAATGCCGATGCCGCGACGGCATGGATCCGCTGGAGCCACGGCCCCATCTACACAGCCCCGCTTCTCCTCCACGCCGTCCTCGCCGACATCGCGACCCGGCACCGCCCGGAAGCTGTCCCGGCCGCCCCACCTCCCCGTGTTCGCCTCCTGGAGCCGCCCACCATGCCCTCCCCCAAGATCGCCTTCTTCGATCTGGACGCCACCCTCACCGACCACGCCACCAGCTTCCACCGGTGGGCCGGGGAGTTCGCCACCCGCTACGGCATCACTCTCAAGGACGTGGACGACGCCGAAGTACGCTGCGCCGGCCGCCGGGACCGGTTCTTCGCCAACCTGAAAGCCCAGTACGACATCAAGACGTCCCTGGTCGGCCTCCACGCCCAATACCGCCAGCGGACCGCCGAGCTGGTCCCCCACCGTCCACAGGTCTGCACCGCGATCCGGTCGCTGCGCAAGGAGGGTTGGCGCCTGGGAGTCATCACGAACGGCGACCCGGCAGCGCAGCGTCTCAAGCTGCGCAGCGCACGCCTCGCGGACCTCTTCGAAGCCGTCGTCATCTCCGGGGAGTACGGGATCCGCAAGCCGGATGCCGACCTGTTCCGAATCGCGCTGGACGCCCTGGACACGAGCTCCGCCGTCATGGTCGGCGACGACCTGGACGCGGACGTGCGGGGAGGGAGCCAGGCCGGGCTCCGCACGGTGTGGGTGTCCGGCGGCCGAGAGCGGCCGCCCACCGGCCCGATGCCCGACCACACCGTCCCCACCGTCCTGGACGCGGTCGACCTGCTCCGCGAGCACACCGATGCCCCGCTTCCCGCCGCGGCGTAACGGGCGGCGGCCGCCGGCCCGGAACGGCGCCGACCGGCGGATCTCCACGCTGAACCGGTGGCGGATCGGCACGTTCGTCCTGTTCCTTGCCGTGTTCATCCTCGCCTCCGAAATGCCCCGCTGACCCTCCCACCAGCCGCCGGGCAGTGTTCCGCCCCGGCCGCATCACCACCCGACAGCTCACCCGCGCCGACCCGGTCCCTTCGGGCCGGTCGGCGCTCCGCAGAAGGACACCTATGCCCGCGCGTATCGAGGACTACGCCCTGATCGGCGACATGCAGACCGCGGCGCTGGTCAGCCGCACCGGATCCATCGACTCCCTGTGCCTGCCCCGCTTCGACTCCGACGCCGTCTTCGCCCACCTCCTGGGAACCGAAGAGCACGGCTTCTGGCGCATCGGCCCCGCCCACCCGAGCCACCGCCCCGCACCGGCGGCCGGACGGCGCCGCTACCTGCCCGGCACCCTGATCCTGGAGTCCGAATGGGAAACCCCCACCGGGCACGTCCGCATCACCGACCTGATGCCGCCGCGCGAGGGCACCCCCCAGGTCATCCGCATCGTCGAAGGCATCACCGGCACCACCGCCATGCGCAGCACCCTGCGGATGCGGTTCGGCTACGGCCGCATCGTCCCGTGGGTGGAAACGGCCCAGGGCCGCCTCCACGCCGTCGCCGGACCCGACTCCCTGTGGCTCGACACCGCCATCCCGACGTACGGGCAGGACGAGACGACCTACGCGGACTTCACCGTCCGCGCCGGCGAGCGCGTCGCGTTCGTGCTCAGCTGGCAGCCCTCCCACCACACGCCGCCCCCGGTCCCCGACGCCGCCGACGCCCGGGAGACGACGGAGAAGTACTGGGCGCAGTGGAGCGCCAACTGCACCTACTACGGCCCCTACCGCGACGCCCTGCTGCGATCCCTGATCACCCTCAAGGCCCTCACCTACGCGCCGACCGGCGGCATCGTCGCCGCACCGACCTTCTCCCTGCCGGAGGAGATCGGAGGATCCCGTAACTGGGACTACCGCTACACCTGGCTGCGCGACGCCGCGATCACCCTGTCTTCGCTGCTGCGCACCGGGTACCGCGAGGAGGCCCGCGCCTGGTGCACCTGGCTGGTCCGCGCGGTGGCCGGCGACCCCGAGAACCTGCAGATCATGTACGGCATCGCGGGCGAGCGCTCGCTCGGCGAGGTCGAGCTCAACTGGCTTCCCGGCTATGAGGACTCCCGGCCCGTCCGGGTCGGCAACGGCGCCGCGCACCAGCTGCAGCTCGACGTGTACGGCGAGGTCGCCATGACCCTGCACGCCGCGCGGGAGGCCGGCCTGGGGCCGGGCGAGACCGCTGCCCACCTCCAGGTCAAGCTGGCCGAATACCTGGAGACGGTCTGGGACCAGCCGGACGAGGGGATCTGGGAGATCCGCGGCCCGCGCCGCCACTTCGTCCACTCCAAGGTCATGGCCTGGGCCGCCGTGGACCGCACCATCACCCTCGTCGAGTCCGGCGGGGCGACCGTAGAGCCCGGTGTCGTGGACCGCTGGCGGCAGGTACGCGACACGATCCACACCCAGGTCTGCGAGCACGGCTTCGACCCCCAACGGGGCACCTTCACCCAGTCCTACGGATCGAAGGAACTGGACGCCTCGCTGCTCCTCCTGCCCCAGACGGGCTTCCTGCCTCCCACCGACCCGCGGGTCATCGGCACGATTGACGCCATCCAGCGCGAGCTGTCCACCCCGGACGGCTTCCTCCTGCGCTACCCCACGGCTGGCGTCACGGTGGGAGTCGACGGACTCGAAGGGGACGAGGGCGCCTTCCTCGCCTGCTCGTTCTGGCTCGTCGACGCCCTCGCCATGATCGGCCGCACCGACCAGGCCCGCATCCTCCTGGAGAAACTGCTGGACCTCAGCAACGACCTGGGGCTGCTCTCCGAGGAGTGGGACCCAGCACGAAAGCGCCTGGTCGGCAACTTCCCGCAGGCGTTCAGCCACGTGGCGATGTGCGACTCGATCCTCCGCCTCACCAACGCGGGCACCGCCGGGAGGACCCTGTGACCGCCCGACTGCTGACCGAGGCCCTCTACGCCGTGTACCTGCTCGCCTCGGCACTGCCAATGGTGGGCGCCGCCGCACACCTGGAGCAGGCCGCGGTACGGGGAGCCGCCGGCTTCCACACCGGGGACAGCCTCGCGGTGCACTGCGGGAGCTCGCGGTGAAGGCACCGGTCTCCCGGCGGGGCGTCGTGGTGCGGCAGATCAACGCCCAGACGGCCGGCGCGAAGGCGCTGCGTGAGCGGCGCACGGCCCAGCTGGCCGTCCTGACCCAGGGGGTGGAGGAGCAGCTGTACGTGGACGTGTACGTGCTCGTCGTACCCGGTCGTGACGCCGGGCCCCGCACGAAATGCGCCACCACCGCTGCTCAGAACCGAGGGTGGGCCATCACCCGCACCCTCACTGACACCACCGGCCCAGGCACCGATCTCGCCCTGCGCCCCGCGCTGGCCCTCGCCCTGGACCGGATCACCCGCGGCGAAAGCACCGGAATCGTCGCGGTGTCCCAGACCGACTTCAGCTCCTTCGCCGACGACTACGAAGCCCTCCTCGACAAGCTCGGCCGTGCCGGGGGCTTCCTCGACCTGGCCCACGCCGAAACCGCCATCTGACCGGGAGAAACACCATGTCCGCCATACACGCTCGCCACACCACGGGCAGAAGGACGTCCAGGTCTGCCCTCACCTCGCCCGTCCTCGGCCTGCCCCGCGTATCCAAGGGCGCCCGTCTGACAGGAGAGGACCGCGCCAAGTTCGACCGGGCCGTCATCGAGGCGTACACCGGCGAGCAGCAGCCAAGCATCCGGCAGATCGCCGAGGAGACGGGGCGGGCCTTCGCCACGATCCAGGGGATCCTCACCAGCGCGACGGTGGCGCTGCGACCCCGCGGCGGCTCGCGTACCCCATGACTCCTTTATATGGGCTCGTGGGCCGGTCGCGAACCCCGCCGTCTTCCGAGGTGAGCGCGATGGGTGGGCCGCCGATGGCGGTGCCCGCGTTATGCGACGGCGTGCAGCAGCTCAGCCACGCCCTGTGCCGTCCGGTACGGGGTGAAGGCGGGGGTCAGGTCGCGGACGAGTTGGACGCACCGGGGGGCTCCGATCCGTTCGGCGAGGTGGAGGGCTTCGAGGGCGTCGGCGGCCGCGGCTTCGGGTTCGCGGCGGCTGAGGTGGCCTTGAGCTCGGTATGCGAGGAAGATGCCGCGGGTTTTGTCGCGGCTGGCCGGCAGGAGGGCTTGGCCTTCGGCGATGAGGCGGTGCGCCTGGGTGGTGTCGCCGAGGTCGAGGAGGCAGCGGCCCGAGTCGACAGCGAGGTCGGCGGGCGACATCCACGAGCACCAGGCCGGGACGTCGCCGTTGTCACCGGCGCCGAGCAGGCGTTCGGCCTCGGTCAGGGAGTACTGGGTGGCGCGGCGTTCGCCGAGCGCGGCCTGGGCGCGTGCGAGGCGCAGGTGCAGCAGGGAGCTGGCTGCGGGGTGGGTGGTGCGGCTCAGTGCCTTGGTGAGGATGCCAGCGGCGGTGGTGGGGTCGTTGCGCCAGGAGGCCTGGTAGGCGAGGTCGCTGAGGAGGGCGGCGCCCATGTCTCGATCGTTTCCGGCGTGAGCGTTGTGCAGGCCGGCGATCCAGTAGCGGCTGGCGGCGCCGTGCTGGCCGTGGTCGAAGCGGATCCAGGCGACCGTCTGGGAGAGGCTGGCGGCGAGCTTGTGCAGGCGTACTCCCAGGGGGCGGGTGTAGCGCTGTTCGTCGATCAGGTCGGTGACGCGGGCGAGGTGGGCGTCGTAGAGGGGCGCGATGTGCTGGCGTTGCTCGGTAGCCAGCGCGTTGAGTCGGGCGCTGGTCTCTTCCAGCAGGGTCACAAGCTCCTCACCCACCGCGGCTCCGGGCCGTGGGGGCCCGTCGGCAAGGGCCGTTGGTTCGGTTCCGGCCCAGCTCCCGGCCAGGACGACGAGCGCGGATCCGGGGATGGCACTGAGCAGGGTTCGGCGGTCCATGGTGTGCAGGGCCTCTCGCAGAGCGGACACGGTGCTGGCGTGGCCGAGCGGCACCACACCTTGGTCGACGAGAGGAAGCCACGCAGGCCAGGCGGCATGGTCGACATCACCGGCTGGGATGCCCAGGACCTCCGCGATGTAGATCTGGGAGACGGCGTCGGGCCGCACCCCGTTGACCTCCCACTTACGCACCCGGTGTTTGTCGACGCCGGAGCGGAGTCCGCGACGGCGGGCAGCGCCGTGCACGGCCTCGGCGAACTCCACGCGGCTCAAGCCGAGCGCGAGGCGCAGCGCGGCCAGCGGGTGAGGTGTGCGCTCTTCATCGTCCACGACGAAATCCAATCAGGCAGGCACGGCCTGAGCGTACTGCCGCAAGCGGCGGGACCCCTACGGGACCCCCGTCAAACCCTGTGGCGGGAAAGACAGTTGATCGACACTCGATCATCCCGGCGACCCCTCTGGCGCTGCGGCGCATCACCCAGGCTCCGTCTGCACGGCGCCCCTGTGCGCACCCACCTGCATCCCTTGACGCCGAGCGGGTGCCCTGCGAAAGGACTTCCTCAGTGCTCAAGCAACCCTTGACGGTGGACGAAGTCGTCGGCGTGGCCGACCGGTATGCCGCTCTCGGTTTCCAGACCCGCGGAGACCTCGGGCAGCACTTCCTGCGGACCCCGGAGGCGGCTCGCGCCCTGCTGGAGCGAGCGGGCATTCCGGCGGGAGCACACGTCCTGGAGGTCGGAGCCGGGCTGGGCACCCTCTCGTCCACGATCGCGGCCGCCGGACACCGCATCTGGGCGGTGGAGAAGGACGAGCGGCTGCGGGAGCACCTCACGGAACGGCTGGCCCCGTTCGGAACCCGGGCCCGTGTCACCTTCGCCGACGTCCGCCGCATCGACCTGGACAGCGGCCTGGACCTGGGCAGCGCGCTGGTGTCCATCATGCCGTTCGACCCCAAGCTGTCCGCCGACCTGATCAAGCACGTGTTCACCTGCTCCCGCGTGGCGTACGGACTGGTCGTCGTACCCAGCGCCAGCGCCGAGCTGCTCAGCGACAGAGCCGACTTGGTGGCCGAAGAGGTCGACGGCATCGCCCGGTCCTCGTTCTGGCCTCCCGCGCCCACCGTGCTGCGAGTCCTCGCGATCAGCCGGAGGTCGACGTGCAGCAACTGATCGCCACCGGCTGCTTCCACTCGGCGCTGCCCGACGGCCACCGCGCCCTCTCGGAGCTGCGCACCGCGCGCAAGGCCGGGGCCCTCGCCATCGACGCCGGCGACTTCTTCTCCGGCAGTGCCTTCCACGCCTACTCCGGCGGCCGCGTGGAGGAGGGCCTCCTGGCCGAGTTGTACGACGCGGTCGTCCCCGGGAACCACGACCTGCCCGACCTGATGCGCCTGCGTCATCCCGAGGCGTTCCCGCCGGTCGTGTGCGCCAATCTCTCTCCCCCGTCCGCCTTCGCCGGCCGGTGGCGGTCCGGGCTGGTGCTGCACGGGGCATCGCTTCGCGTCGGGATCGTCGGCTACCTGGGCGAGCAGGCGTACAAGGCGATCCCTCCCGCCGAGCGCGCGGGGTTCACGTACCGGGCCCCGACGGCCGCGCTGATCGGCACCGAGGCCGAGGTGCTGCGGTCGGCGGGTGCCGATGTGGTGGTGGGAGTGAGCCACAGCGGCTTCCTCGCCGATGTCGCCGCCCAGGAGTCCGGATGGCCGCTGACCACGGTGATCTCCGCGCACTGCCACTCGCCGTGGACTCACTGGACGCAAGGCACCCGGCACGTGGTCAAGCCGGCCGCGCAGGGCGCCGGGCTGCTCCGCCTCGACCTGGGCGTAGACGGTCCCCTCAGCGTTCGTCACGACGGCCCCGCCCCAGGCGGCCCCGAATCCCCGGCGCCCGGCGTGGAAGCGGAGTTCGAGGCGTTCACGACGTGGGGGGAGCAGCCTGTGGGCCATCTCGCGGCTGCCCTGCCCCGGCGCGAGGACGTCGCCCGCGTTCTTTCGGCCCGGGCGCGGCGTGCGACGGGCGCCGACGCCTTCGTCCTCAACACCTACACGTTGCGCGGAGGGCTGCCGTCGGAGGTGACCCGGGCGGCGCTGTGGGCCTGCGCGCCCTTCGACAGCGACCTGGTGGTGCTCGACGGCACCCACTCGCCGCGGGCCCTCGCCGAGCGGGCCCGGGAACTGGGCGAGGACCTCACCGTCGCCCCCACCCCGGCGAGAGGTAAGCCGGGGCGCATCGCCACCACCACGTACCTCGCCGAGCGCCTCGCACTGCCCGCCCGGCCTCCTGTCCAGCCGTGCACGCTGCACGGCGTCCTCACCGCCTGTCTGGAGACGTGATGACCGACCTGCTGCATCTGGACGCCCGTGAGCTGACCTTCGGCCCGACCGCACCGGACTCCTTCGCGGACGCCTTCGACGGCCCCGGCCAAGGCCGGGCGCTTATCACGTTCGAACCCCAGAACCACGACGGCAACCTGGACCTCGCGCTGAGCCTGCTGTCCACGCTGGGCACGGTCCTGGCCCTCTACCCGGACCGGGGCTGCTGGGACGAGCTGACGGTCCGCGACGACGTCGACCCGGGGCGCACCCACGGTGTGGGCGAGAACCGGTTGCACGTCGACCTCGTCGACCGCGACCGCACGCCGCGCCTGATCGCCCTGTATTGCGTGCGCGCGGACCCGGCCGGCGGCGGCGCCTCCGCCTTGTCCGACCTCAACGCCGCTGTCGGTGACCTCGACGAGGTGGACCTCGACCTGCTGCGCCAGCCGGTGTTCTCCTACTTCACCGACCGCGGGGTGAACGGCGTCGGTGAGGGGATGGCCCGCTTCCCTGTCCTGCCCGAGCGCTTGGACGGCCGGGAGCCGATCCGGTTCACCTCCAAGATGCTCCCCCACCTCCAGTGCGGCGAACTGGTGGACGGCGGCGCCCCTGAGCAGGTCGCAGCGGCGTTCGGCCGTCTCGTGGCGGCCGCGGAGGCGCGGCGGACCACCGTGCGGCTGCAGACCGGCCAGCTCCTCATCTTCGACCAGTGGCGCTACGCCCACGGCCGCATGCAGATGGGCCCGGGCCAGAGCGACCTGTCCCCCAGCCGGCGCCGACTGCTCAAGCAGGCCTACGGCCACCGCCCCGAGCAGACCGGAGGAGCACGATGATCCTCACCGGACCCGCGATCCGCGAAGCCGTCACCAACAAGCTGATCACCATCGAGCCGTTCGAGCCGAACCTGCTCAACCCCAACAGCTACAACTACCGGCTCGGAAACCGGCTCGAAGAGCTCACCAGCCGCCCGGCCGACCCCACCGTGCCCGCCCGCACCCGCACCATCGACCTGCCCGACAGCGGCTTCATGCTCCAGCCCGGCGCCGTCTACCTGGGCACGACCGTCGAGACGATCGGCAGCAAGGATTTCGTCACCAGCCTGATCGGCCGCTCCTCCCTTGGACGGCTCGGCTGCTTCCTGCAGATCTCCGCCGACCTCGGCCAGCTCGGCGCCGTGCACCGCTGGACGCTGGAAATCACCGTCGTCCAGCCCCTGCGGATCTACCCCAGCATGCGCGTCGGGCAGGTCTCCTTCTGGCAGCCGTCCGGCAACCGCTCCCCCTACCACGGGCACTACGGCACCCTCAGCGTCCCCGCCCCCTGGTCCCCCCGCGCGGCCGCCGGCGACGGCGCCGCACCCAGCCCGCTCTTCCAGGAGGTGACCGCATGATCCTCACCGGCCCCGAGATCACGTCCCGCGTCAAGGACGGCCGCATCCGCATCGAACCCTTCGACGCGCAGCACGCCCAGCCCAACTCCTACGACTTCCACCTCGGGACGGACATCGGTACGTACACCGGCCACGTCCTGGACTGCGCCCGCGACAACCCCTTCGAGACACGGCCCATCCCCGCCGACGGGTTCGAGATCCAGCCGAACCGCATCTACCTGGCCGCCACCCGGGAGCGGATCGGCAGCGACCACTACGTGCCCATCATCCGGGCCCGCTCCTCCATCGCCCGCCTGGGCCTGTTCGTCCACGTCACGGCCGACCTGATCGACCTCGGCTCCTTCGGTCAGCTCACCTTGCAGCTGCACGCCGTGCAGCCGGTGCGGATCTACCCGGGCATGCTGATCGGTCAGGTCACCTTCTGGGAGGCGACCGGCGAGCGGGTGCTGTACGACGGCAAGTACCAGCACAGCTGCGGCCCGCAGCCCTCCAAGGCCTACCTCGACTTCGAGGCCCGGTGACCACCGCGGCGGCATCCGGCCGCGAGCCGGACGGTCCTGGGCCCGGCGGACCGGGTGAGAGGGTGGTGGCGCTCGTCGCCCACCCCGACGACGCCGAGCTGCTCTGCTACGGAACACTGCGGCGGGCCGCCGCGGCCGGGGCCACCGTGACGGTGGTCGTGGTCACCCACGGCGCGAACGGCATCTCCCTGGCCGACGCCGCCGACGGCCGCCACCTCGGAACGGTCGAGCGGTCCGAGGAGGTCCGCGCGGCCTGGCACGCCACCGGCATCCAGCTCGCCTTCCTCGGACTGCCTGACGGCGCCCTGGTCGCCGACCGGCACCTGGTCTCCGCAGTGGAGGGCGAGCTGACCCGTCTGGGCTGCACGCTACTGATCACCCACAGCCTGAACGCCGCCACCGACCACCAGGACCACCGGGCGCTGGCCGGCGCCGCCGCAAACGCCGCGACCCGCGTGGCCACCTGCCACACCGTGCTGCACGGCGAGCCCCACGCCCCCCGCTCCGCGTTCACCCCCACCGTCCTGGTCGACATCACCGAGCACCTCGACGACAAGGTCACCGCCCTGGCCGCGCACCGCACCCAGGCCGGCCGCTGGTACCTCGGCAAGGACTACACCCACCACCGCGCCGCCCAGGCCGGATGGCGCCTTCGCCCCGCAGCGGCCGCAGCGGGGCGCGCGTACGAGGCCTTCGAGACCTCCGTACTCACCCTCTTCCCCTTGGAGGACCGGCCGTGACCTTGACCTACGTCGAACAGCCGCCCTTCGCACCCTGGCTCGGGTTCTGCGAGGCCCTCTTCGCCTGCGACACCGTCGCCCTCTACGACGACGTGCCCTACACCGACGGCGGCTACCAGAACCGCAACCGGATCAAGACCGCCGACGGGGTGCGCTGGCTGACCGTCCCGGTCACCCGCGCCCCCGGGCAGCTGATCCGCGACACCCCCATCGCCCCCGCCTTCGACCCCGACAGCATGCTGCGCACGATCCGCCTGGCCTACGCCCGCACCCCGCACGTCGAGGAGGCGCTGCACGTCCTTCGCCCCGTCCTCGGCGCCGGCCACACCTGGCTGGTCGACCTGAACCTCGACCTGCTCACCCAGCTCAGTGCCGCCCTCGGCGCCCCCGCACGCCTGCGGCTCACCTCCGAGCTGCCCATCGACGCCGCCGACAAGACACTGCGCCTGGCGGGCATCTGCGAGGCCACCGGCGCCGACGTCCTGTGGGCGGGATCGGGGACCCGTACCTACCTCGACACCACCGTGCTGGCCGAGCACGGCGTCAGCGTGCGGTGGAACGAGTACGCCGCCCGCCACCCCGTCTACCAGCAGGCGTGGGGCCGGCAGGGCTTCGTGCCGAACCTGTCCGTCATCGACACCGTCTGCGCGCTGGGCTGGGCGGGCACCGCGGCGCTCCTGCGCACAGCTCTCCACACCTACCTCCAGCAGCACGCCCCGAAGGAGGCGACCACGTGACTCGACCGCTGATCCTCACCGGCATCGACCTGCCCCTGGAACCCTCGTGCGGCTCGACAATCTGGTGCAGCGACGTCTACACCCGCCTGGCCGGACACGGCTACGACACGGTGTTCGCGCACCTGCCCGGCAGCGGCACCTGGCGGCACGGCTTCACCGCCACTGCCCAACTGGCCGCGCGGAAGGCACCGTACGGGCCCGGCTTCGACGCGTACGCCGACGCCCTGACCGACGAAGTCCGCGGCCTTCTCCGCACACACCAGCCCGACCTGATCCACGCCCAGCACCTGGGCTTCGGGCTCGCGCTCGCCTTCTCCCGGGCGGCCGGAGCCACGCCGATGGTGTCCGTCGCACACGGAACCGACGTCATCGCCGCCACCGAGCACGAGCAGGCGAGGGCCGTCCTGAACGAGATCGTGGAGGCGAGCGTGCACGTCATCGTCCCGAACGCGGCCATGGCCGACGAAGTGGACCGGCTCACCGGCGGCCGCCACACCGAGCGCCTGGTGGTCGTGCCCTGGGGCGTTCCGCTGCCCGCCGCGCCGACCGCACACCCGCGCGCCGGAAGGCGGCTGCGCCTGGTGCACGCGGGCCGCCTCGACGCCAACAAGGACACCGTCACTGCCATCGAGGCCTTGGCCCGGACCGAGGGACACCAGCTCACCGTCATCGGCAGCGGCGGGGAACTCGGCACCCTCACCCGGCGCACCGCCGAACTCCACCTCGGCGACCGGGTGACGTTCGAGTCGTTCCTGCCGCGCCAGGACCTGTTCAAGCGGTTCGCCGACTTCGACGCGATGCTGTTCACCACCCGCACGCTGGAGGCGTACGGCCTGGTCGCCGTCGAAGCCCAGGCGCACGGTCTGCCCGTGCTGTTCAGCGACGTCCCCGGGCTGGCTGCCACCCTCGGCGCCGGCGGCCTGAGCTTCCCGCCGGGCGACTGCGCCGCCTTGGCCTCGCTCATCGACAACCTGGCCGCCAGCCCCGCCACCCGGCACATCCTGCACCGGGCGGCCGTCGCCAACGCCCGCGGCCACGACATCGCCCACACCACGGCCCACCTCGCCGCGCTCTCCCGCACCGCCACGGGCGGCGCCTGATGAACGACGTCCCCCTGTACACCAGCCGCCTGTGGCCGCCGGTCCGGCCGCGCACCGGCGACGCCGGCGCCTCCACCCTCGACCTGCTGCACACCCTCGGCTTGATCGCCCGCACCGACGCGACCGGCGTGCACACCCTCCTGCCGCTCGGCCTGCGGGTCCACGACCGGCTCACCGGCATCGCCCGGCGCGCCTTCGAAGAGCGCGGCGCCCTGACCTTCGCCCCGCCCACCCTGCAGAGCCGCACCCTGTGGGAGCAGACCGGACGCTGGGACCTCTACCGGCGCGAAGGCGCGCTGCTGACCGTGTCCTCCTCCAGCGGGGAGGAGATGTGCCTGGCCCCCACCTCCGAGGAGATCGCGGCCGCCACCGTCCGCGAGCACCTGCGCTCCCACCGGGACCTGCCCGTACGCCTCTCGCTGAGCACCACCAAGTTCCGCGACGAGCTCTCCCCGCGTGGCGGGCTGATGCGCGGCCGCGAGTTCACCATGGCCGACGCCTACACCTTCGACACCGGCCCCGACACCATGCGCGCCTCCGTCGACTTCCTCAACGAAGCCTGCACCGCCGCCCTCACCGGCATGGGACTGACCGGCACCTTCACCGCGCCCGCCGACGGCGGCAGCATCGCCGCCGGCCCCAGCACCGAACACCTCGTCCTCGCCGACAGCGGGCAGGGCACCATCGTCGCCTGCACCCACTGCGGCAACCGCGGCGACGGAGCCGTCGTCGCCGCCCAGCCCCCACCGCCCGGCCCGGACCCGGTCGTCAACGTCATCGCCTTCACCCTCACCCTGCCCAACGGCACGAACCAGACCGCGACCGTCGCCATCCGCTCCGACCTCCACGTCAGCCCCCGCAAGATCGCCGCCGCCACCGGCGCCGCCCGCGTCGGCCTCCTCGACCCCGACCACCTTCCCGACCAGCTCGGCAAAGAAGCCGGCACCCTCACCCCCTGGGACGCCGCCACCGCCCCCGACGTCCTGGCCCTGTACGACCTGTCCGCCTCCCAGCTGGAGACGTTCGCCGTCTCCGACGGGGACACCGGGCTACGCACCGGCGTCCGCTGGAGCGGCACCCGCGGCCTGCCCGCGCTCGATCCCCGCGGCGTCGATCTGCACCACGCCACCGAACACAGCAGCTGCGGCGCCTGCCGCCAGGGCCGCTACAGCATCCTGCGCGCCGTCGAGGTCGCCCACGTCTTCGAGCTGGGCACGCAGTACGCCACCCCGATGAACCTCCGCTACCGCGACCCCGACGGCCACCCCGCCACACCCTGGATGGCCTGCTCGGGCATCGGCATCACCCGCTGCCTGCAGACCGCCGCCGAACTCAACCGCGACCGCCACGGACTGCGCTGGACCCCGGGCACCGGCCCCGCCGACGTCCACGTCGTGGTCCTGCGCGCCGACCTGCCCGGCATGCGCGAGCGCGCGGACCGCCTCGCCCGCGACCTCACCGCCCGCCGGGTGAGCGTCCTCGTCGACGACCGTCCCCTGCCCGCCGGCGACAAGCTCCGCTACGCCCGCCTCCTCGGCTTGCCCCACGCGGCCGTCCTCTCCCCCGACCACCCCGACACCGAGATCGAAGTCATCACACGCACCACCGGACGCACCACCCGTACCGATCTCAGCCACATCGCCGACAAGAATCCATTCACGCACGCATAGATTCACGGCGATATATTCGCCGGGAAATAAAGGGCGGCATAAATTCCGGTGACGCCTTTCATTGCCATACCCGAAATCAGAACCGGGCCTTCGATTCAACGAGTTCGCGCGGCGACCGAATCCCTTCGCTCCACCGTGCGAACCCGTTGACCTCAGGCAGCAGCGGGTCTAGCGTCCCTCTCATCGCACATCGAAACGGGTCGTAGCTCAATTGGTGGAGCACGGCAAAAGCGTTGCCGAGGAGCTGGTTCGAATCCCGCCGACCCGACAAAATCGCACCTGCAAGGCGACAGGCAGAACGCTCCCGTGATGAAAGGCGGGGCGCTCATTCCAGAAAAGGGACCGATGAAAATCGCCATCACGGGCGGCGCCAGCGCCGGCCATGTCGTTCCAGCCCTCGCCGTCGCCCGCCAGCTCCGCGACCGCGGCGCCGAGCTGGTGTTCCTGGGGCGCGAGAACACCATCGAGCACGACTACGCCCAGCGCGCCCACATCCCCTTCCGGCACGTCCCCTCGGCCGGGCTGCGCCGCCACCGCTCCGCCAGCAACCTGCTGATGCCCTTCACCGTCGCCCGGGGCATCCTCGCCGCCTACGCGGCACTGCGGCGCGAGAAGCCCGACGCCCTGTTCTCCAAGGGCTCCTACGTCTCCGTGCCCGTCGGCATCGGGGCCGCCCTCGCCCGCGTCCCCATCGTCATCCACGAGAGCGACCACTCCCTGGGCCTGGCGAACAAGATCCTGGGACGCCTGGCCACCACTATCTGCCTGAGCCTCCCCGCTGCCGGTCCGACGCCCCGCTGGATGCGCAACAAGACCCAGGTGACCGGGCTGCCGCTGCGCGCGGACCTCGCCGACGCCAAGCCCGACGTACTACGCCAGCGTCTCGGGGTTCCCGCCGACAAGCCGGTGCTGCTGATCTTCTGCGGTAGCAGCGGCTCGCAGCGCATCAACACCGTCGTCCGCACCGAACTCGACGCTCTGTGCGAGCAGTACAGCGTGCTGCACGTCGTCGGCAAGGGCAATCTCGACGAGCGGTTCGCCGAGCGGTCCGGGTACTGGCAGCTGGAGTACCTGCACGACGACATGCCCCACGCCCTGGCCTTGGCGGACCTCGTCATCGGCCGGGCTGGCGCCACCACCCTGGCCGAACTCGCCGCCCTGGAGCTTCCCGCCGTCCTGGTACCGCTGCCGGCCACCGTCAGCCGCGGCGACCAGCTCGACAACGCACGCGCCTACGCCGCCCAGCACCCCGAGCGCTGCCGCGTCATCGCCGACGACCAGCTGTCCGACACCGGCGCGCTCGTCCAGGCCTGCGCTGCTCTGTCCGGCGCCCCCCGCGGCGGGCACAGCGCCCGGCCGCGGCCGGAAGCCGCGGCCGAGCGCATCGCCGATCTCGTCGAGCAGGCGGCCCGGTTCCGGTAGCGAGAGGGGTCAGTCGTGGTTGCCGTACATGCCGCGGATCTCCGCCTCACTCTCACCCCGGTAGGTGACGTGCCAGTGCTGATGCTTGGACTCCTGGTACAGGCCGAGGTTCGTGGTCACCGAGCACGCCCCGTACTCCTTCTCCACCCCGGCCGCCACCTCCCGCACCACCGCGACGACCTCGTGCAGCAGGCCCTCATCGGAGTTCCCGAGGTCGGTGAGCGACGGGACGTGCGGCTTGGGGATCACCACGATGTGCACCGGGTACGACGGGTTGGTGTGGTGGAAGGCCAAGACCCGGTCGGTCTCCTTCACCCTCTCGATGGGAACCTCGCCGGCCAGCGCCTGATGGCAGTAGAAGTCGGAGACGGTCGCGGTACCGGTCACAGGTGCACACCTTCACTGGGCAGGAACGTCGGACGATCACCTGCCCCACATGGGCATCAGGCAGGCGCCGACGCCAGGGTAGCGATCCGCCAACCCGTGGCCGAATTCTCCCAACACCTCTGCTGCGAACAGGTGTTCGCGAAAACTGCTTCGCCCCAAGGGGGCCCTCTCGGATTGCGCCGGCGCAACGCACCCTCGACACCCTTGCGAGGACGGTGATGAAGGCCTGCGGCTGTCTCGGCATCCGACGTCCTCGACCGCCGACCCGGAACCTGCGCTCCGCCGGCGTCCCGACCGACGACACATCCCTCCGGTGTTTCTGCAGCAGCCCGCTCGGGCGGAGCGGGCTGCTGCAGGAGCCCCGGGGGCTCCCGTCTCCTTCCGCTGTCGCCGGAGGGGACCCAATTCGAGAGGAAGGACCCGAGATGAGTGCGAGCAGTACGGCTCCCATGCAGGGGACGGACGAGCTGACCGAGCTGGGCGAATGGGACTTCACCACGACGATCACGGACGCTCCGCGGCCGGCCGTGGCGAACTGCGACACCAACGACACGTGCGCATCGACGTGTGACTCGTCCTGCGCCAGCGACTAAAAGCACTCCCCCTCAGTGCGGGGCACGGCAGGCTGAACCGCCGTGCCCCGCACCACCCACACCTGACGGGAACGGAGTTCGTAGACGTGAAGCGCACCCCTGTGTGGAGCCGGACTGACGCCGTGCTGCTGCGCGCCGCCGCCCAGGCCGCCCCTGCCACTCCTGGGACGGGCTGGCCTGCCGTGGACAACATGGAGGAGTGCCGGCACTGGCTGGCCGCCGTCTGGGCCGAGCCCGTGTTCCGAGCTGCCGTACGGGCCGCTTCCGCGCCGCTGGCCGACGCCGTCGAAGCGCTGCTGCGTGGGCGGGAGTACACGGATCGGCAGGTGCGCAGGGTGACGGCTTCGGCTGCCCGGTACGCGTTGCGGGCGACCGGCCGGCCCACTCCGTTCGGGCTGTTCGCCGGGGTGACCTCGGCACGCTCAGGTCCTGCCGCCGCCCGGTTCGGGGACGGGCACCAGGTGGTGGCGGCCGCTGACACGCTGTGGTTGGACACGATCCGGCAGGACCTGTGTGGCCGGTCCGAGGTGCTGGAGTGCCTCACCTTTCAGGTGAGCAACCTTACGGTCCGCCATGGCCGGGAGCTGCGGCGCACGCTCGCCGGGGGGCAGGAAGTGCGGCTGCGCTTGACCGGGCCGCTGGACGCCGTGTTCGCCCTGGCTCATGCGCCCGTCTCCTTCACGCAGATCGCCGACCGTCTGGCCGCGCTGGGCGGTACCCCGGAGCGGATCTCCCGCCTCGTGGGCGAAGCCGTGGCCAAGGGCTTCCTGCTCAGTAATCTGTCCGCCCCGATGACCGAGACCGACCCACTGGGCCACCTCCTCGACGTCCTCACGCCGCACGCTGCCCGCCTCGCCGCCGACACCCGCAGGCTGCTGGATGACCTGCGGGCAATTCACGATCTTCTGGCCCAGCACGCCGCGGAGCGGGACCCGGCGGCCGCTTCCGGCCTTCGCGACGCCCTCACGGTGCGGATGGTGTCCCTGGGCGGGGCGAGCCGCTCGCAGCTCAGTACGGGAGTGCTCCTCGATGCTGCGGTCAGCGTTCCCGAATCCGTGCTGGACGAGGCAGTCCGGGCAGCCGACGTTCTGGTCCGTCTGACCCGTAACCGTCATCAGCGGCCCGAGTGGGCGGCCTATCACGGGATGTTCTGGGAGCGGTACGGGGCGGGCACCCTCGTGCCGGTCAAGGACGCCGCCAACCTGGCGGCCGGCGTGGGCCTCCCGTCGAGCTTTCCCGGGTCGCTGTGGCCGGAGCCCCAGGTGCGGATCCTGCCCCGGGACGAGGCGCTGGCCGCGATGGCGATGAAGGCCCTGGCCGAGGGCGGCACGGCCTTGACGCTCACCGATGACGATGTCGCGATGCTGGCCATCGATGGCGATGACCTGGCACCGACGCCGCACGCGGAGCTCGGCGTGCGGGTATTCGCGACCAGCACCGAGGCCGTCGACCGCGGCGACTTCAGCCTCACGGTCCACCCCGTATGGAGTGTCGGGTGCCTGACCGGCAGGTTCGCCGCCAGCCTGCCTGACAGCGGGCTGCCCGGTCTCTACGCGTCCTTGCCGACTCTGGTCGCCGGAGCCCTGCCCGTACAGCTGTCGTTCACGCCGGTCCACCCCCACGCCCAGAACGTGGCCCGGGTGCCGGCGCACCTGCCGCACCTGATCTCCGTGGACGAACACCGGGGGCCCGCCGAGAACGTTCTTGACCTGGACGATCTGGCGCTCACCTCTACGGGGACACACCTGTTCCTGGTCAGCCTCTCCCGCCGCCAGGTGGTGGAACCGGTCGTACTGCACGCCTTGGCATTGGAGAAGCAGGCCCCGCCCCTGGCCCGCCTTCTGGCACTGGCCACCCGGTCGTCCGCGACCGCCTGGACCCGCTTCGACTGGGGGCCCGTCGCCAGCACCCTGCCCTACCTGCCCGAGGTCCGCTACCGCCGTACCGTGATCTCCCCGGCCCGGTGGACACTTCCCGCCTCCGCCCTACCGGACGGCCCCTTCGACCACGCCTGGCGCCATGCCCTTGAGGCCTGGGCCAAGACGTGGGGGACCCCGACGGCGGTCGAGCTGCGCGAGGGCGACCGGACGCTCCGCCTGGACCTGGAGGTGCCCCTGCACCAGCAGATCCTCCACACCCACCTGCGGCGCCACGCCCGTGTGGACCTGCTCCGAGCCCGGCACCCCGGCGAAGAGGCGTGGATCGGCTACGCCCACGAGTTCATCGTGCCCCTGGTCTCGAACCGGCCCCCACTAGAGCACCCCGACCTCACCCACGCACCCATCGTCACCAACACGGCCGTCTCCGAGCACGGCACGGGCGCCGGCCAGGAGTGGGCACAGGCCCGCTTGGTGACCCACCCCACCGTGATGGACCAGATCCTCACCCAGCGTCTTCCCGGCCTGCTCGCGGAACTCGGCGACCCGGACAGCTGGTTCGTGCGCTACCGATCCCCCACCCAGGAGGACCACCTGCGGCTGCGGATCCACGCCACCGGCACCACCAGGCACCGCATCACGGACGCGGTGTCGAGGTGGGCGGCCGCTCTGGCCCGCGATGGACAGGCCTCTCACCTCGTCTTCGACGCCTATCGGCCCGAGTGGGGCCGGTACGGCACCGGCGAGACCATGGCCGCCGCCGAAGCCGTCTTCACCGCGGACAGCGACATGGCCCGCCGGATCCTGGAGCAGCCGCCCGGGGTGGACCTTCGGGTGTTGTGCGCGTTCGGCATGCTCGACATCGCCCGCGGGCTGCTCGGCACCGGCCCCGGGACCGAGTGGCTGGCGACCACGCCCGCCCACCGCCGGGGCATCCCTACCGTCACCCGGCAGGCCGCCGATCACGTCCGCCAGCACGGCGCCGGGCTGTGGCCGGAAGGCTCCCCGCTGGCCGAGGCTCTCACCACGCGCCGCAGGGCCCTGTCCGTATATCGCGAACGGCTGGCCACAGATCAGCTCCCGCGCGTCCTGGAGTCGCTGCTGCACATGCACCACAACCGCCTGCTGGGTCTGGACCGCGACGGCGAAGCCGCCTGCCGGCACGCCGCCCGCCAGCTCGCCCGCACCCTCCAGCACCACCGGAACGCCCCGTGACCGCACTCCTTCACAGCCACCCGCACGACCTGGGCAGCGGCGCCGCCGCCACGGCCATGCTTCACGGTGTCACCGCGCGGACGCGAGGCGCTTGGCGGACGGCGCACACGGCCGTGCAGGCCCTGACCCGGCAGCCGGTGACCACGGCCGATGCCTCCCTCTTCCGCGGGGTCCCGGCCATCGCCTACGCCCTGAGCGCCGCCGGCCATCCCGCCTACGAAGCCCCCCTGGTCCAGCTCGACACGGCCGTGGCCACGCTCACCCGCCAGCGCCTCCTCACCGCGCACCGGCGCATCGACCGTGGTGAAGTCCCCCGCACCCGGGAGTTCGACCTGATCAGCGGGTTAGCCGGCCTCGGTGCCTACCTCCTGCACCGCGGGCACCACTCCCCACTGCTCCACGAGGTCCTCGGCTACCTGGTGCGCCTTCTGGAGGAGCCGGTGACCGTGGCCGGCAGGCCCGTACCGGGCTGGTGGTCGGCAGATGCGCCCAGCACCCGGCCCGCGTCCCACGGACACGCCAACCTCGGGCTCGCGCACGGCCTGGCCGGTCCCATCGCCCTCCTGGCCCTCACCGCCCGCGCCGGCCATACCGTCCCCGGCCAGCTCCAAGCCCTCGCCTCCGCCTGCCAAGTCCTCACCCACCGACGGCTGGAACCCCCAGGGCACGCACCGGGCTGGCCGGAGACCCTCACCCTCGACGAGTGGGAACAGCACCGGCCGCATCAACGGCTCCCCGGGCGGCCCTCCTGGTGCTACGGCACCCCGGGCATCGCCCGCGCGCTCCAACTCGCCGCCCTGGCCTGCCACGACCCCCAGCAGCAGAGACTCGCCGAAACCGCGCTCTGGGACTGCCTGGACGACGAGCGGCAACTCAGCCTGCTGAGCGAGGACAGCGTCTGCCACGGCTGGGCGGGCCTGCTCCTGACCGCACACCTGACCGCCACCGACGCACCCGAGAACCCCCAACACCGCCTGGCCGAACTCACGAACCGCCTCACCGCGGGCGCCCGCTCCCAGCCCGCGGTTCCACCCGGGCTGCTCACCGGCAGCGATGGCGTCCTCCTCGTCCAGCGCACCCTCGAGACCGCCGACCCGGTTGACCCGACGTGGGCGACCTGCCTCCTGCTCACCTGACGAAAGTGACCACCGTGGACACCACCGACCGCATCGAAGCCCTCCGCAACACCCTCGTCGACAACATCGTCCGCGCCCAGCCCACGCTGCCCGCACGGGTGGAGAAGGCCATGCGCACCGTCCGCCGCGACCTCCACCTGCCCGGCGCCTCCCTCGAAGACGCCTACGCCGAGAAGGCCGTGATCATCAAGGAGAACTCCGACGGCGGGGTTCTGGCCACGTCCTGCGCCTCCGGCCCTTCCATCGTCGCGATGATGCTCGCCCAACTCGACGTCCGCGAAGGCGACCGGATCCTGGAGATCGGCGCCGGCACCGGATACAACGCGGCGCTCTTGGACGAACTGACCGGCCCCACGGGCAAGGTCACCACCGTCGACATCGATCCCGACGTCGCCCTCCACGCCCGCACCGCCCTCGACCGCGCCGGATACCCGCACGTGCACGTCATGGAACGCGACGGCCTCCTCGGCGCCCCCGAGAACGCCCCCTACGACCGCATCGAGGCCACCGTCGGCGCCTGGGACGTCCCCGACAGCTGGTGGCAGCAGCTCCGCGACGGCGGCCGCCTCGTCATGCCGCTGCGCTGGCGCGGCCAGACCCGCGCCGTCGCCCTCACGCGCACCGGCAACACCCTGACCTCCAGCGCCATGGAGCTGTGCGGGTTCGTCCCCCTCGTAGGCCAGAGCGGCGAACACGTCCTCGACCTCGCGGGCGGCTCCGTGCGCCTGCACCACGACGAGGACCAGAACCTCTCACTGAGCTCACTGGAGCACGCCCTCGCCGCCGCACAGCCCGAGCAGTGGTCGAAGACCTGGGTCGCGGGGACCGAGTCGTACGACGGCGTGTGGCTTCGCGCCACCGCCAGCGACGATCGCGTCTGCCGCATCGAGGTGAGCAAGGCCGCACTCGACACCGGGCTCCTTCGGCGGCCCGCCACGCCCGTGCGCAGCCCGGCACTCGTGGACGGCGACTCCCTGGCCTACTTGATCCACACCCGCGACAACGTCCACACCGACCGGCCTTTCCGTCTCGGCGCCGCCGGCTACGGCCCCGACGGAACCGCCCTCGCCCACGCCCTCATTACCCACATCGACGCCTGGGGCGCGGACCGTGGCGCCGTCCCCCAGCTGTCGATCCACCCGGCGTCTGAGTCCACCAGCAGCCTCCCCGCCGGGCACGTGATCACCAAGCACACCAACCGGCTCGTCCTCGCCTACTGACCTACCGCGAAGGTCATTCGAGGCCGCGGGACCGGGGCTCTGTGCCCACCGAGGTTGACCCGGTGGGCACAGAGCCCCGGTCCCGCAGTTCGCCACGCCGCTCTCCGGGCACAGCGTCGTCCCCGAGCACTCGACGGACGAGCGCCTACGCCGCCTTGACATCAGCATCGGCCGGCTCCCGCCCACAGACATCGGCGTCTTGGCCTCAGTTATCCCACCACCACATCGCTCGGGCCGATCCCGAACCGGTACTCGTTCGGAGCGCGCAAGACCCTGATCGAGTGCCACACGCCGACCGGCCACTCGAACGAATGAGTTCAAACCCGCGCACCCCCGAACCTGCTGCCCCACCCACCTCATCCGGATCTGAGTTCGAAATCTCCACCCTGTCTCGTCCGTGACGGCACCCCGGGGTGGGGGGTTGTTCGACCAACGATCGGTTCCACGTCAACCAGGGAGGACTCATGACCGCCGCTCCCAGCCCCCGCTCAACCAGCCCGTTCGAATCCGCCGGGCCCGGCTACCGACCGCTCACCACCGTGGCGCTGCTCGCCCTGCGCGCGGATGGGCGGGTGGCGCTCGTCCGCCGTGCAAGGGACCACGGGCAGCACGCCCGGGGCGAGCTGGCCTTGGCGGGCGGACGCTTGGGCCCTTCGGAGTGGCTGGAGGAGGCCGCCTGCCGGCAGGCCGCGCACATGCTGGGCATTCAGGTCGGGGCGCACGACGTCGAGCTCAGCGGCGTCGTGCACCACCGCGACAAAGCCGGTGCGGGCCGGGTGTGCATCGTCTTCTCCACCCAGGACTGGGCCGGTGACCCGTACAACGCCGATGGACGCCGGCACAGCGAGGTGGTGTGGGCGGATCCGGGCGGCCCGCCGCCGGACTGCCGGCCCCTGACTCACGCCGTCCTCAACCAGTACGTCGCGGGCACCCTCTACACCTCGTTCGCCCACCCCGAAGGCGGGACGGAAGAAGACCGTCGCGTGCGGCCGCCGAGAGGGGAACCTGCCCCGGAACAAGAACCGGGGCATCCGGGGGCCCGCGAGAAGACCGCCAGCACACAGACCGATACATGGGGGACGACGTGAGCAAGAAGAGGAACGGGCCGGCCCGGGAGGCGGCGGTGGTTTCGGAGTCGGAGCAGCTGCTGTTCGGCGGGGAGCTGGCCTATGACGTCGGGTGGGACCGTCACGAGGGGAACTGGCTGAAGCTTGGCCTGTGGAAGATGGCCAAGGGGTTACCCGCCATGATCGGGACCGGGCTGCGGCTCGCGCACACCGCTGACGCCCGCTCCCTGCGCGTGGTCCTCGGCTCCGAGGTCGCCCGGGGCATCACCCAGGCCATCGGGCTCGTCGCCGTCAACAGCGTGCTGGTCCACATCCTGGCGGGCGGCACCACGAACGAGCGCCTCACGCGGGCCGTGCCCGCGCTCGTCGTCGTCGCGGTCACGGCGCTGCTGGGCTCGCTGCTGCAGTCGGCGTCCACCGCGGCAACCGGGGAACTGGAGCCGAAGGTGCAGCGGGTCGCGACCGAGCGGTACCTGGGCCTGGTGCACCGGGTGGAGCTCGCGGCGATCGAGGACGACGAGTTCCACCGGCTGCTGGACGCCGCCCGCTACGGCGCCGACTCCGCTCGCCGCATGATCGGCTACTGCACCAGCACCCTGAACTCGGGTATCTCCCTGATCGCAGCGGCCGGCGTCCTCACCGTCCTGCACCCCGCGTTGATGCCTCTCCTCGTGCTGATGACGCTGCCGAGCGCGTGGGGATCCCTGACCGTCTCCAAGCAGCGCTACGTCTCCTTCCACGTCTTCGTCCAGCACGCTCGAGCCAGCCACCTGCTCGGCCAACTCCTCACCCAGCGCGAAGCGGCCGCCGAGGTCCGCGTCCACGAAGTCGGCCCGTTCCTGCTGACCCACTTCCGGGAGATGGCCGAGTCCAGCGAGCGCGAGCAGACCCGCCTCGCGCGCAGCGCCGCCCGGATCGGACTGATCGCGGACGCCGCGACCGGCCTCGCGACCCTGCTGACGTACGGTGCGCTCGGCCTGCTCCTGTGGAGCGGGCGCATGGACCTCGCGGTCGCCGGTACGGCGGTCCTGGCCATTCGTACCGGAACCTCCAGCCTGAGCAGTCTGGTCCTGCGCACGTCCGATCTCCATCAGGAGTCGTTGTTCGTCACGGACTTCAACAGGCTCTGTGACGAGGCGAAGGCGCGGGCGATCCCGGAGAGCGGCGAGGACCTGCCGGAGAAGGTGCGCGAGGTCCGCTTCGAGAACGTCACCTTCACCTACCCGGGCAGCGACGGCCAGAGCCCGGAGCCGAGCCTGCGCGAGGTGTCCCTGTCCTTCCCGACCGGGAAGATCATTGCGCTCTGCGGGGCGAACGGGTCCGGCAAGACCACGCTGGTCAAGCTGCTCGCCGGACTCCACCTCCCCGACGAGGGCGGCACGATCTGGTGGGACGGGGTCGATGCGTCCAAGGCCGACCGCAACCAGATCTTCGCCCGGATCGCCCTGATGACCCAGTCGTTTTTCCGCTGGCCCTTCACCGCCCGGGTCAACATCGGCGTAGGCCGCCCCACCTCACCCATCGACGACCACCAAGTCGAGGAGGCCGCCGCGTTCTCCGGCGCCGACCACTTCATCGCCGGCCTGCCCCGCGGGCTCGGCACGCTCCTCGGGCGCGGCTTCAAGGGCGGCCAAGAAGCCTCCGGCGGCGAATGGCAGACCATCGGAATCTCACGCGCCTGGTACAGGCAAGCCGAGATCCTCGTCGTGGACGAGCCGACCAGCGCCCTGGACGCGGCGGCCGAGCAGAGGGTCTTCGACCAGATCCAGGCACTCGCCGCGACCGGTCAGACCGTCGTCTTCATCACCCACCGCCTCCACTCCGTCCGGCACGCAGACCTGATCCATGTCATGAATGACGGCCGCCTTGTCGAGTCGGGGACCTTCGACGAGCTCATGGACGAGACGACCGGAAACAACACCGGTGAGTTCCGCACCGCCTACCTGATCCAGGCTGCCGCATTCGCCGACACCGTGCCCAGCCCGCGAACAGCCCCCGCGGACACCGAGGCGGAGGAGTCCGTATGACCCGCACTCCGGCCCCGGCCGGTACCTCGTTGTGGCGTCAGCGCGACTTCCGCCGGTATCTGACCGGGCAGACCGCGAGCGTCGCCGGAAGTTCCATCACCTCCATGGCCCTGCCGGTCCTGGCCGTGATCGAACTGGACGCCACAACAGGGCAGGTCGCCGTGCTCGCGGTCCTCGGGCAGCTGCCGCCCGCGCTCCTGGCCCTGCACGCCGGCGTGCTCGCCGACCGGCACCCCAAACGCCGCCTCATGATCATCAGTGACCTGGTCAGCGCCGGAGCCATGCTGACGATCCCGGCGGCCGCGGCCACGGGGATGCTGTCCCTGGCACAGCTGATGACGGTGGCCGCGGTCATGGGCACCGCCGGCGTGCTCCACGACGCGGCCGCGATCAGCCTCCTGCCCAGCCTCATCGACCGCGCCTCGATCCAGCACGGTAACTCGAAGGTGGGCGTGCTGTTCGCAGTCGCCGCGACCGGCGGCAGCAACCTCGGCGCTGCCCTGACCGCCCTGCTGGGCCCGGCCCGCACCCTGACCGGCGACGTCTTCTCCTACCTCGTCTCCGTCTGGTGCACCGCCCGGATCCAGGTCCGCGAGAGCGTCCCCACGCGGGTCCGGGGAAAGAGGATGCGTACAGAGATCGCCGAGGGCCTGCGCTATGTCCGCGCCGATCCCCGGCTAAGTGTCCTGACCTGGGTCAATGCCACGACCTCGTTCGGCCTCTCGATCCTCAACACTCTCTGGGCCCTGTACCTGCTGCGGAACTTGCAGATGAGCCCGACCGCGTTCGGGGTGCTCCTCGGAGTCGGGGCCCTGGGCGCGGCCGGCGGCGCCTGGGCCGCGCCCGCTCTGGCTCGTCGACACGGTCCGGGGCCGATGATGCTCGGCGCGCTCGCCCTGACCCCCTGCACGCAGATCCCCCTCCTCCTCGCGTCCCCCGGACTCGCCTGGCAGGTCGTAATCGGCTGCGCGCTCGTCCTCCAGCTGGCCTGCGCCGGGGCTGCCGGGACCACCCAACGTTCGATCCGGCAGATCGTCACGGAGCCGTCGATGCAGGCCCGCATGCAGGCCGTAAGCACCTGCCTGACCTCCAGTGCCCGGCCGCTGGGAGCGCTGCTGGCCGGGGCGGTCGGCACCTGGATCGGAGTACGGCCCGCTCTGACGGTCGGCTCCGTACTGCTCGTTGTGCCGCTCCTCGTCCTGGCCCGCTCCCCACTGCGCGGCCTTCGTCAGATGCCGACCGCACCCGACGACCCGAAGGAGGAATGGCCGGCCACCTTCACCATCCCCACACCCGGGCACTGCCAGGAGACCGCCTGTACGGATTCACGAAACGGGGAGGGAAAGTGACACGCGCGAACACGGACCGAAGGCACTGCCTGCCGCCCTGCTGCCGTGGGCTGGGAATTGCCCGTCTCCGCTCGGATACTCATCGTGTCCTCCCCTGGATGCACAGTGGCTCGGAATCTGCCGCGACGAGCCCGCTGTTCGCCTCCAGCACGGCGGCGACGCACGGGCCTACGCCGTCGACGGCCCCGACGGGCGCCTGGTCACCTGCGCGCTCGTGCTCGTCCGCGCGGTGCTCCCCGCGCCGAAGTACCCCCGCGGGGCTCGCGGTGAGGACCCACGCGGTAGCCGCCGAGACCGTCCACCGGCGCCGCGGCCACGCACGCGCCGCCCTCGCCGCACTCCTGGACCACCTGGAGCAGGACGGCGTCACCCTCTACGAGCTCTACGCCAGCGAAGGATCAGCCGCCCTGTACGCGGGGCTCGGTTTCGCCAGCGACCCGGCACTGATGCGCATGACCCGATTCCCCCAGCAGCCCGCGCAGGGCTTGGCGTGAACGCCGTCCCCTTCACCGATACCGATCCTTCGAGGAGCAGCAGCGTGGCATACGTCAGCGAGCAGGAGTGGGCACGGCACTACGCGGACGGGAAGGACTTCCGCCCGCTCGGCGACGGCGAACAGGCGCTGCTCGCCGGGCAGGTCCCGGTGCCGAAGGGCGGTGGGCGTGCCCTCGATGTCGGGTCCGGGACGGGCCAGCTCGCCGCTTTCCTCGCGTCGCTCGGGTACACGGTGGACGCCTGCGACTTCGCCGACAGCGCGATCGACCGCGCCCGCCAGGAACACCCGGACACGGAGGGGGTGCGCTGGATGCGGCTGGACATCGAGAACGACGACCCGGGCGAACTCCACCCGGAGGGATACGACCTGATCACCCTGCGCCTGGTCGTGCCGTTCCTGCCCTCGCGCAGCCGTGTCCTGCACGCGCTCGGTGAGCGGCTGCGTCCCGGCGGGGCGCTCGTGGTCATCACGCCCACCGCCGAGGGGAGTGCCCCGGAGCGGCGGGACGTCACCCTCGACGAGAACGAGCTCCGGCAGATCACCGACGCTTGGGAGCTGGTCGAGCGCTTCGACGCGGACGGGCTCACCGTCCTGGTCCTGCGGGGTCCGTGCCACACGGACACCACGGCAGTCGAGAAGGGGTCCCCCACCGGCCACGCCCTGACGGGTGCCCTCGCCATCGTCACCGACCCGGCCGGCCGAGTCCTGATCGGCAGGTCCACCCGCGGCATGTGGGAGGTCCCCGGGGGAAAGACGAGCGGGCCGGAGGATTTCGCGGCGGCCGCCGTCCGGGAGCTCGCCGAGGAGACCGGAGTGGTCGCAGCCCAGCAGGACGCCTATGTGGTGACGATGCTCGTCGATGACAGCCACGGCGTGCCCCGCCTCACCGCCGTCGTCCGGATCACCGCCTTCTCGGGCACCCTCACCAACCCCGAGGAGCGGCTGTTCGAACGGTGGGAGTTCCATGATCTGCACGCTCTGGCCTGCATCGGCCCCCTCTTCACGCCGGCCGCCCAGGCCTTGGCCGCGATCTGGCCCGGGATCATCCCCGGCCTGCCCCCCATCCACACCTACCCGCTCGCCGCCACCCACCCGCCGGTATCGGGCGAACCAGCGGAAGCCGTACGGCTGCGCCACGCGATGGCCGAGAAGGTAATCGCCGGAGACTGGGCGCCCTCCGTACCCGTCCAGGAGGCGCTGCGCGCTGTTCCCCGGCACCGGTTCGCGCCGGAGAAGGACTTGAAGACCGCGTACGACGACGACCTGGCCGTCGACACCCGCCGTGATGAATCCGGGCGCGCGACGAGCTCGGTGTCCGCGGCGTGGCTGCAGGCCGACATGATCGAGGGCCTTCGCCTCGAAGCAGGCGCGACCGTGTGGGAGGCGGGCTCCGGCGGATACAACGCCGAGCTGGCCGCGCATGCGGTCGGCCCGGGCGGACGGGTGGTGACAAGCGATATCGACGCGTACGTCGTGGCCCGGACCCGCCGGTTCCTCGCGGAGGCCGGCAGCGGGCGCGTCAGCGTCTTCCACGGCGACGCCGCCCTCGGGCTCCCGTCCCATCTCGTGCCGCGCGGCGGGTTCGACGCGATCGTGATCACGTACAACTGCTGGGACATCGCGGCGGCGTGGCGTGAGCAGTTGGCCCAGGGCGGGCGGCTCGTACTGCCGCTGGAGATCGGCGGCTACACCCGGGCGATCACCTTCCGGCGTGAAGGCGACGTCCTGGTGGCGGAAAAGTTCACGCATTGCGGGTTCGTTGCCGCCCAGGGCGCGCACGCCCGCAGCACCCCGGTCGTCGGGCTGCTGGACGGTGTGGTGCAGGTCCGCTTCGAGGACGGCCAGCCTCAGGGCCTCGACGGGCTGGAGGTGGCGCTGCGCGGCCCGCGGCACGAGGTCGCTACCGGGGTGACCATGGGCCCCAACTTCTACTTCGGCAGTCTGCAGCTGTTCGCAGCTACGACGGTTCCCGGTTTCTGCCGCCTGGCCGTCGCCGAAGGCATGGACACCTCCATCGTCCAGATCGCGTCCGGTTCCGATGCGCCGGCGCTCTTGGAGGAGGGCTCGCTCGCCTACCTCAAGCACGTCAAGACCCGGTCGGACGCGGCCCAGGAGTGGGAGTGGATGGTGCACGCATTCGGCGAGCGGGGACCGGCTCTCGCCCAGCGTCTGGCGGACACCGTGAGGACCTGGGACCACAACGTGCGCGGCGCCGAAGGCCAGGCCGCCGACCCGGTCGTGACCGTGCACGCGGCCGGCACTCCCGATCACCGCCTGCCCGCCGGAGACGTCGTCGACAAAGAGCGTTGCCGTCTGGTCGTGCAATGGCCCGGACGCGACGCGCTGCTCCCCGCCCCCGCCGCGACATCCGCCTCCCGCATCACGGCCGGGAAGAGCCTGTGACCGTCGAACCCGTACGGCCGGACGCCGTGTTCACCGCCCCGGTCAGCCACGAGGACCGCTCGCGGATGCGGCACGCCCACACGGCAGCGGCAAGGACGCTCCAGGTCAACCCGTCCGGGACGGACGTATGGGGCTGGCAGGGCCGCACCCTCGGGCGCCGGGCCGAAACCTCCTGGCTGCGCGTCGTCTCCGCCCCCGTCGAGAAGCAGGGCGGCCGGTTGTGGGAGGGCACAGCGCACGCCGACGCCCTGGTCCCCCGGTCCGTGCCAAGGCCCCGCCTGCGGGGGCTTGTGGACTGGACGAGCGGACCGTACGCCTACCGCGCCGAGCTCACCGAGTACGTCCCCGTGCCTCCGGTCACCAGCGGCACCCCCGCCCTCGACCGCGACACCTTCCTTCCCGACAGCTGGTGGACGCAGCTGCGCACCGCCCTGGAGACCCTCGCGGTGGTGGAGACCGACCGGGAGTCCGTACGGCAGAAATGGGTCGACAACAACTTCCGCCGCTTCCTCGGCATCGACCCCATCCAGATCCGCGACTACACGACCGGACACGCTGACCTGCACTGGGCCAACCTCACCCATCCCCCGCTGGTCTGCCTCGACTGGGAAAACTGGGGCCGCCTGCCAGTCGGTTACGACTGCGGCCTTCTCTTCGCGTACAGCCTCGCCGCGCCGGCGACCGCGGCGCGGCTCCGGCAGGAGTTCGCCGCCATCCTCGACACCCCCGCCGGCCGGGCCGGGGAGCTCGTCGCCCTCGGCCAGCTCCTCCAAGCCTGCAGCAGAGGCGTCCACCCCCACCTCGCCCCGCTGATCGCCCGGCACGCCGAGCACCTCACCGGCGTCCCCGTCCCCGCGCACTGACCCGCCCAGGCACGGCGGCGCCCTCCGCCGCCTCCGGGCGCGGCCCGCTGCCACGCTGCCCTCTGACCAACCTCAGGATGCTGGAGTAGCCCATGACGGATATCTCGTCGCACAACCTGGCCGTCTGGTCGACGTACGGCGCCCATCAGATCAGCAGGGGCATCGAGTTGCCCGAGCTGGATCCATGGGCCTGGGACATCCCCGACGCGGGCCCGGGCATCGAAGTCCTCGGCGACGTACGGGGGCTTCGTGTGCTCGACCTGGGCAGCGGCCTCGGCCGGCACGCCGCCCGCGTGGCCGCACACGGAGCCCAGGTCACCGCCATCGACTCCTCCCCCACCCAGCACCAGCGCGCCGTCGACCGCTACCCCGACACCCTCGGTCTCCATCTGGTCTGCGCCGACGCCGTGGACCACCTGCACCACGCCGCCCCCTACGACCTCGTCTACTCGGTCAGCGGCGTCCCCTTCACTGACCCGCGCCGCCTCCTGCCCGCCCTGGCCAACGCGATCCGGCCCGGCGGCCGCCTGGTCTTCTCCGCGCTGCACACCACCTCCGCCGGCGCCGGCCCCTCAAGCGAAGCCGTCGCAAGGACCGAAGCACTCCGGCTGCCCGGCACCACCGAAGACCACCCCACCCACATGTGGGTCCTGGGGACCTCGCTGTGGGAGGACCTTCTCGGCGAGCACAGCCTCATCCTGGACTCGGTCACCACCATCGACTCCCCACAGCCCGACAACAGGGCCTCCTACCGGCTGTACTGCGCCCACCGCCCGAAGCGGGTACCGAGCCGCCCCCGCACCAGCGCCCCGCCCACACCGACCGCGGCACTGGGAGTCGGCGTGATCGTGCACGGCCCGCAAGGCGTCCTGCTCGGGCTCCACCGCAACGGTGCTCATGAGCTGCCCGGCGGAACCGTCGAGGCGGGCGAAACCCTGGCCGAAGCCGCTATCCGCGAGCTCTACGAAGAAGCCGGCCTCGTGGCCGAACCCGGTGCCGTGCAGGTGCTCGGCACGCTCATCGACCAAGTGGGCGGCGTCGTCCGCGTCACGGTGCCGGTCCTCATCACCGACTGGTCCGGCACCCCACACCAGCGCGAAGAGGCACTCGGATCCTGGCGCTTCTGGCCCCTGAACGCCTTGCCCCAGCCGCTGTTCGTGCCGAACTCCCAGGCTCTGACCGCCTGGAACCCGGACCTGCCCCTCGACCATCCGGCGGCCTGCTTCCAGCCGTACACCATCCCCGGCCGCGCGTGACCCGCAACCACACCCCCTCCGACCAGGAAGGCACCATCCCCGTGACCTCACCATCTCCTGCCCCCCAGCCCTCCCTCATGGCAGTGGTCGCACACCCCGACGACGAAGGGCTTCTCGCCGGCGGCGTCCTGGCGCAGTACGCCGCCGCGGGAGCGGCGATCGCCGTGGTCACCGCCACCTGGGCCCCCGATAGTCACCGGGCCGCCGAGCTCGCCGACGCGCTCGCGATCCTGGGGGCCGGGAAGCCGCGGATGCTGGGCTACGCCGACGCCCGCGTCCCGCAGTCCGCGCCCGGGCGACCCCGCCTCCTCGACGCACCCCTCGATGAGGTCGTCGGGCTCCTCGTCGCCCACATCCGAGCACTGAGGCCGGACAGCATCATCACGCACGACCAGTACGGCCAGCTGACGGGACACCCCGACCATCTGCACACCCACCGCGCGACCCTGCTCGCCGTGCAGGCCGCCGGCCTGCCCCATCTGTACCCCGACGCGGGCGAGCCCTGGACACCAAGTGCCCTGTTCCTGGCAACGCACCCGAAGTCAAGCCTCGGCGAACTCGGACCGCTCCTCACGCGCGTCGGCAAAGCAGTCCACTGCGCGCCCGACGAGCAGATCACCGCACGCCTCGATGTCAGCGCCGTGCTGGCCACGAAGTGGGCGGCGATCTGCGCGCACCGAAGCCAGACTGAAGGTCAGCGTGCCCTACCCGCGCTGCTTGCCAGCGTCTCCGACGACGTGCGGCACCGGATCCTGGCCACGGAGTGGTACACCCGCCTGGAGACCCGGCCCGCGCCCGGCCCCGTCCTGGACACCCTCGGACCACAGCCATCCAACCCCGACGTGTGGACCAACAGCGGCACGTAGGACGTTCCCAGCACCAACACCTGGACGCCGACGCCACGGGCGCGCGCTACCTGCCCGATCTCATGTCCGGGCTACTACAGCGCGGCTCGTACGCACGGCAGGTGATCAACGCGACGGCCATGCCCCGCAGCGAAGGCGCCTTCGAGTAGATCGTCGCCAACGCGCTCTCACCCGACGAGTCACGCGGCCTCATCAAAACCATCCTGGAGGAACAGCGCACATGAACGCCTCAGCCCTTGCCGGCACCCCCTGGTTCAAGTCCTCGTTCAGCGCTGGCGAGCAGGACTGCGTGGAAGTCGCACCGACCCCTGGCAAGGTGTACGTCCGCGACTCGAAGCACAAGCAGGGCCCCGTTCTCGAACTCTCCCGCGCAGGGTTCGCCGGCCTCGTCACCCTCGCCGCTACACGTCGAGCCTAAGCCGGGCTGAGGGCGGGCATGCCCGCTTCGCTGACCGCTGGCGGAAGCACGGTCGCCCACGCAAGCGAGCCCGGCGCCAGAGACAAGGCCTGGGGCTCCTCGGAAGTTGGCCCCCGTGGGCTGAACGCAGCGACCCTCCGGGGGAACACATTGCCCGCCCCGGACCTGGCCGACCGGTTCTACCGCGAGCGGCGGGCCGATGTGGAGAACCGGGGCCGTGGCGTTGTTGCTCCTGTCGAAGATCGTGGGCCCTCGCGTGTGCGAGGACAACCCCCGGCTGGCGCCGGCACCCCAGGAAGCTGCACGATGCGCGAACGATCTTCAGCCGTGACTCTGCGCCTCAGGCGTCGGAGGTTCCGCTGGGGCGGGGTGGGCGACTCCTTCGCCCGCATCGAAGCGGCTCACGGCGAGGGCGGGGAAACCGTAGCCCGGACTGGCGGATCTGCCGTAGATGGACGCCCTGAAGATGGCTTCACCTACGGACCGCGACTGCCATTCACACAAGACCAAAGAACCCGGCCTGCATTTTCGCACAAATTGGATCAAGAACACTTGGCGATTCGATCTTGCTATCCAAGAGAGATCCACTCCGCTTAGGTGACCTTCACAACACGTTCAACCCGTAGCGCCCACTAATTCCCCTTGTAAGATCAGACACGGCAGGATGCGCCTCCGGCACCCGCACCCCCGCAAGTGCGAGCCTCTGGCTGCTAGCGCCCCATGCGCGTGAATCGAGATCGGGGCTCGAAAGCGGACACCTTGGTGCACTTCTAGGGAGTGACTATGCGTTGGCGTCGGAATAGCTCTCGACGCTCTCTCGTGAAAGAATGCGAGAGGCTACTCGCTGATCTTCCAGTTCCAGCTCCCTTTAGCGTCGAGGCGCTCGTTCGAAACATGGAACGCGCACTGGGTCGTCAGATTCGCCTAGTACCACTCGACGACCCTGACGGTGGCCTGGGTACGGCATGCGGCCTTCGGGTCAAGGCGCCGGAATTTACTATCGTTCTGTACCGGCGCCGCTCAAGTCGAAATCAGACCGAGCACATCATCCTCCATGAACTCGCACACGAGTGGCTCAACCACGGCACTACCCTGACGGCTGCCGAGATCAAGCGATACGTGCCGGAACACATCCGCGAGGAAGTCGTTCGCCGTTTCCCCACGACCTTGGTACAGGGCCGCGTGAACTTCGACAGTCCCGAGGAGAAGCAGGCAGAGCTTTCGGCGTCGCTGATCAAGAGGCTGGCACGCCGCCAGTCATCGATCGGCGGCGACGATATGGTCAGCCTCCTTGAGTCGTCACTCAGCCACCCCGTCGCTGCACCGCCGCGCCGACACCGCCCATAAGCGCTCGGTGATCACAGGGCATTAATTCTCGGCTTTGTGATGGCCGCCACGCATCCCTCCCACCGTCAATCGCGGCTGTGACTGACCAGCCTTCTGAGGCTGGCGCACGTCCAGCCGGCCCGTAGATATGCGTTGGTTACGTGCTAGATTTCTTCAAATACCTAACTGCAGCAGTCATGACAATTATTGCCGTCTGGCGATTTCCGGCAGTTCGGTATGCTGATTCGCATCGCCGGGCACTCTGGGGCGGCTATGCCGGGTTCGCCGTAGCCCTTTGGCTCTACACCCCGGTAGTGATGCAGGCAGTGGAACGGATCCCCGTCATCGATCTGAGTGCCTTGCTCCGGCACTTCGCCAGCACGGCAGCCATCCTTGCAGCCTTGACGTACGTGGCGACCAGCTACGGGAAGAGCTCCGAGACCGTCGTACCTCGACACGTCGCAGTGTCACGCTGGATCGCTCGCGCATCCTATAGAACGGGTGCGATAGGCGTGATCTTGCTGACGATCCTGTTCTTCACCGTGGTGGACCGCGCCAAGCCGAGTCAGAGTTTCCTCATCGACCACGCTGGACAGTGGGGCGCCGCGGTCTACATGACCGTTTTCTATTTCTTCCCTCTGGTTACGACTGCAGTTTGCGGATACCAGTGGACAAGGGCGGCACGCCAGGCCGAGAGCACCAGCATGCGCGTCGGGCTGAGATTGATGGGTTTCTCCATGTGGATGGGCTTGGCCCACACCATGGCCCGTGTTGCCATCCTTTGGGTGGCGGTGGCTTTCCCCCTAAGCGCCTCCACGGTGAAGTTCCTCGTGGATGCGACGGCAGTATGGATGAACGTGCTGTTCCTGATCGTCGCAGCCGGCGCAAGCATCCCCACTACTCAGACAGCCACTGCACGCTGGAAAACGTGGCGCACCCTCTACAGGATCTATCCTCTCTGGTTCAGTCTGGTAGAGGCGTTTCCTGGCACCAGCCTCTATCCACCAGGGTCTCGTCTCGCAGAGCTCGTCCACATGCGCGTCCCCGGGGATGTGCGACTCGATCGCTGGACACAGGACATTGCTGACGCCTGCGAAAAGCTTCGGTACTACGCGCCGGAGGAACTGCTATTCGCCGCAGAGGATAAAACTGTCTCGCATGCCGACCCAGAGCCAGCCGCAGAGGCGTACTGGATTAAAGCCGCTCTGCAAGTTGCAGCAACAGGAAAATCCCACAGGTTCGCCACTTCCCCCTTCAACCCGAAACCATTCGTCGATACGGACAGCGAAGCAGCCTGGCTAACGCGAGTAGGTGTCGCCTATTCTCAAATATCAACAGCCCAGGCTCGAACTCTCCTAGAGCACTCGACGCAGGCAGAATCCGGGTTCAACTCAGTAACCGATCTTGAGCGCGGCGCCGTTAGTGACATTCGGCACTGACTACCGCATGGACGCGGCTGGTACCGTGGAAGGCGCGGAATGTTCGGCCTCGCTCCGCCTCGCAAGTTTCCTGGACCGGGACGCGCAGATGCTGCCGTCGCCGTATGCAGCCAGGTCCGTAACGCTATCCCGTCTGGACAGCGCCCAAAGTCTCAGCAATGGAGTTCCCGCATGTCCAACCGCACCGGCCTCATCCTCGATTTCGGAGGCGTGCTCACCACTCCCCTGCTCCCTGTCGTGCTGGCCTTCGAGCAGCGCGAAGGGCTGCCCCAGGGTGCGTGCATCTCTGCGCTGTACCAGGACGAAGAGGGTGTCCGGGTCACCAGTGATCTGGAGCGAGGAGCGGTCAGTCAGTCCGAGTGGAACGAGATCGCGGGCAAGAAGCTGGGCGTGAGCCCCGATAACCTGATGGGCAGGATCTTCGGCGGCCTGCGGCCCGAACCGCTGCTCATCAACGCGGCCGCGGCCGCACGCCGCGCCGGGATCAAGGTAGGCATCCTTTCCAACAGCGTCGGCCTCTCGCCGTGGGACCTGTACGACGGCTACGAGCTGGAGACTCTCTACGACGCCGTGGTGATCTCCGAGCATTACAAGATGCGGAAGCCGGACTCGGCACTCTTCGAAGCCACCCTCAAGGCCATGGACCTGTCCGCCGAGCAGTGTGTGTTCGTCGACGACACCGAGGCGTACGTTAAGGCAGCAGAGAAGCTCGGCCTCGCAGGGGTGCACAACAGGGACCCGAAGCAGACGGTGGCAGAACTCTCGGACCTGCTCGGCGTGGACCTCACCTCCGGGCAGTAGTAGGCCGCCGGCACGCTCCGGCACACCAGGCATCGCGCCTTCGGCGGCCGAAGACGACTCGGCGAACAGTAGCGGGGCTACGGCGTTGCACCCATCGGTGCGGCGCCGTAGCCCCGTTCATCGTTGCTACCCGGGTGCCGACAAGCTCCACGCCTGCGCAGAACCAGCGGGCAATCCTGAGTGCGAAGGGCGCGAGCTCTTCACGGCCCAGCCGCCACCGCCGAGCTGTCACCCACGAACCCCGGCAGGTCTACGAGCGGGCCGCGTTACTCCTCGCCCGGGACGCCCGGCAACTTATCCCTCAGCTCCCCGACGAGATCGTTGATCGTGGCCATCATCTCGGGGGACAGACCCGTGCTGTTGCCTCGGGCGGTCAGGCCGAGGATCTGCCCTCGGTGAATCGAGCCGATGAATCGGAACGCCTCCCAGACCTGCAGGTCCTCGGCGCTGAGCTCGGCATCATCCTGGAACAGGACGGCGTCGACCTGGAGGGCGTGGGCAAGCCCAGCACGCACCACGTCGGAGGCTTCGGTCGTAGCACCCGTCCGAAGCGCGGTGATGTCTCCGACCGTGACGGTGGCCACACCTGCATGTTCGTTGACGGCGTGCGCGATGTCCTCGTCGGATGGAGCTTCCTGGCCCACGTACCCGTGCTGCAGGAGATAGTCGATCTTTTCCTTGATCGTCCTGGGTCCCGATGCCTGCTCAGCACTGGACGGAGCGCGGACACCGAAGGAGCGGTCCTGTGCGGCGAGCAGATCGCTTTCGGATACCCCGTAGGCCTTGGCGAGCGGTTCCACGTAGTCGTCGTTGAGCCTGCGACGTCCGGATTCAGCGTTGCCCACAGGTCCACGGCTGGCGTTGATGATCTCGGCGGCCTGGGCATGGCTGAGGCCGGCGTCGCAGCGTAGGAGCTGCAGATCCGGCAGCCCGTCATGGGGGAAGAGGTCATCGAGGGGGTGCTGCAGCGCCTTGGCGATCGCGGGCAGCTTCTCGCCCTTGGGGAAGTCCTGGCCGTTCTCCCATCGCGCGACAGCCGGACGACTGACGCCCACCATGTCGCCCAGCTGCTGCTGGCTAAGGTCCCTGCCCCGTCGGACAGCACGTATACGGCTGCCGTCGATCTGGCGTGGGGGCACGTGGTCTCCTGCGAGTGGCCTATGTGTGGGTGACGTCTAGAGCACTGTAATCGACTGCTTGATACATCCGCTCAACTAACGTACGTTCCTGTATCGCACCTAGTGATCGCGGAATGCCGCGTTCCTCTATGGTGCCAGCCCTTTCATCACGTGCGCCTCTCGGCTTCATCTCGAAGCGGGATCGGCGCTGGTCAGCGCGATGTCGTGACCTGTGAGGAGTTCTAGAGCGGTCTCTAGGTCTTTGGGCGGGTTCTGCGTATGTTCGTCGTCCCCAGCAGGCCACCAGGCCCGCCGGAGGACGTGGAGGGGGACTGGATGTACCAGGAACGGACCTTACGGGCTGGGTGAGCCCGGAAACAGCGACGGCGCCCGAGAGGACCTCTCAGACGCCGGACGCTCCTGGTAGCGCGCCGCCCCGGCAAGGGCGGGAGAGCTACCCATCACCACAGCACCGGACCTTCTCACGGGCACACCGGTGCGATGTTCACAACAGAGGAGAGTGTCGCATGGCGACCGCCCCGCGCAAAAGACCGGAGCATACGGCTGCCCACGCAACCCCCCAGCAGGGGGGTACCGCCTGATGGCCCGCATCCGCACGACCAAGCCCGAGATCTTCTGGTCGGAGGACCTCGCCGCGTGCGACGACACCGCGATGGTCACCTTCCAAGGACTGCTCGCCCAGGCCGATGACAGCGGCAGGTTCCTCGCCCACCCGGCGATCAGCGCTGGCGTCGCGTGGCCGCTGCGTACCGAGCACACGCTCGCCCACGTGGCCAGGGACCTCGACCAGATGGAGACCGTCGGCACCTTCCGCCGTCGGCAGGGGGGTGCTGCCTGATGGCCCGCATCCGCACGATCAAGCCCGAGATGTTCTGGTCGGAGGACCTCGCCGCGTGCGACGTCACCGCGATGGTCACCTTCCAGGGACTGCTCGTCCAGGCCGATGACAGCGGCAGGTTCCTCGCGCACCCGGCGATCATCGCCGGGCTCGTGTGGCCGCTGCGCATCGAGCACACTCCCACCCATGTGGCCAGGGACCTCGACCAGCTGGAGACCGTCGGCATCATCTGCCGCTACACCGGGTGCGACGGCAAGGACTACTTGCACATCGTGAAGTGGGACAAGCACCAGAAGATCGACCGTCCCTCCGCGTCGCGCGTGCCCCGATGCCCCGTGCACCAGGCCCAGCGCCAGTGCAGCGAGTGCGGAAGCGCGGCCTGCCCCACCTCCCCCTCCCCCGCCAAGGCCTCGGCGCCGGCCACGACAGCTGGGCTCACCGGCAACACCTCGCAGGATTCGACGAATACTCGTCGAATACTCGATCAGCCGGTTTCGCCCGATTCCGTGCCTCCGGTGAAGCCGGACCTCGCACCCGCCAGCTCCGGCACGGGCCCGCGATCCGCTCCGAAGCCCCTCCAGCAGCCGCTTTCTGGCCTGCCTGGAGAAACCGCAGGTCAGGCCGCTTTCGACGAGGGCTCGACACAAATGCGCGAGGGCTCGTCGTCTGGATCTAGGATCTTGGATCCTGGATCTGTACCTACGGGGCGCGAGGCGCCAGCACTTGGCAGCGTCTCGGAGAAGGTGTCCGCGAAGGATCTGGTGGCCGAGTACGTGAAGGGCTGCAGGCAAGACCCTCCGAGCGAAACGCGCGGGCTGCTCGGCAAGAAGATCAAGATGCTGCTCGACGAGGACTTCGCGCCGAGGGACATCCGCGCCGCCATGGAGCTCCTGCGGGCCAAGGGCCTGCATCCGAGTGTCCTGCCCAGCCTGGTGAACCAGGTGGTCAACGCCTCACCGCAGCACTTCGGCGCTCCGCCGTCCTCCGCCTCCGGCGCGGGGCCATGGGCCAGCACCGGATCCACCTACGTGCCCTACCGCAATCCGGCGCCCGCGCCCACCACGTTCGGAGGCAGCCTGTGACCCGCTACCGTCTCGCCGAGCCGCAGCCCGCCGTCTCCGACCGGCTGCAGGCCCGTCTCGCCGCCCGTCTCGCCGAACGCGGCATCGACCCGGCCGGACCGGCCGTGGCGGACACTCCGGAGCCCATACCGGCCCTGGAGGCAGCCCAGCGGCGTATCCCGTACGACTACCGGGACGCGTTCGCCGACCACCCTGCGGTCATGGCCTGGGTGCGGACCATCGCGGAGTCGGCGACCGCGCCGAACGCCGGCGACCACAACCCCCAGTGGGGCAGCGGCGGACGCCGGGTGATCGCCCGCGGGCCTTCGCTGCTGATGTGGGGCAACACCGGGGTAGGCAAGACCCGTCAGGCCTACGGGGCGATCCGCTCGCTCACCGCCGCCGGGTGCGCGGTCCGCTGGCACGCCGTGAAGGCCGTCGACCTCTTCGGGCAGATGCGCCAGCGCACCGGCGTGGACGTCGAGTGGCTGCTGCGCGACATCTGCCGGGTGCCGCTGCTGCTCCTGGATGACCTCGGCGCCGGCAAGTCCACCGAGTGGAACGAGGAGATCACCTTCCGGCTCCTTGCCTGGCGTGGCGAGAACCACCTGCCGACGCTGGTCACCACCAACCTGGCCCCGGTGCGCACCGACGACATGGACAAGTACCAGCCGGTGCTGCGCGACAAGGTGGGCGACCGGATCCTCTCCCGGCTGTCCGGGATGTGCACCGGCGTCGAGTTCGACGGTCCGGACCACCGCTTCCTGCGGGCCTGACCGGTACCGCCTTCCCCCCAGCATCTCCCCCTTCGGGGCTGGCCCGTCGCCGCTCCCCTTGCCCTTGCCTCACCGCCGAGCCGCACCCACACCGCTTCACCGCCGGTGTGCCGCGCTGCCGCCGCCGGCCCATGAGGCGTACCCGGAGAACATCACCATGCGCTACATCACCAACAACGTCCCTCCCACCAGCCTCCACGGTGTCTCCGACATCAGCTGGCACGCCCGAGCCGCCTGCAACGGGGTCGAACCCGACACCGCGGAGGAGCTGTTCTTCCACACGCCCAACGACGAGTACGCCATCGCGGAGGCGAAGGAGATCTGCAACTGGTGCCCGGTCCGCCGCGAGTGCTTCAACTACGCACTGGACAACGAGGTCAAGGACGGTGTCTGGGGCGGCCTGACCGAGGCCGAGCGCCTGACCTGGCATGACGAGGTCAAGAACCGTCTGGACTACAGCCGGGTCAAGGCGGTCATCGAAGGCCGGGACGTCCAGCTGAGTCGGCTGGAGCGACGGACGCTGATCCGCTACGCGAGCGCCCGGGGCTGGAGCCCGGAGCGTCTCGCCCACACCCTGCGCATCGGCGCCGAGTGGGCCCGCGACCTGCTTCGGGTGGAGGCCCGCGCCATCGAAAACCGTGACCACTACAACGTCGCCTCGGACCCCAATCCGGCCGAGACCGCACGGCAGGCCGTCCTCGACGGGCAGCTGCCCCCGCGCGCCGGCAAGGCCCACGACGGCGACGGACCGGACCGGGACCGCAGCCTTCCTCACAGGAACAAGAAGGGTGAGGTCAGCGTGCCGAAGCCGAGGCCGGTAGCCCGCCAGGTGCAGACCCAAGCTCTGCTCGACAACCTCCGGAGGGCGGTATGAGCACCACCGGCAAGCCCTCCAGGGCCACGAGGAGCACCGAGGCCGCCGAGCGGTTCACCCTCGCGGCCGCCGGGGCCGTCATCGTCGGCCTCACCGGCGCCGCCTTCTGGCTGAGTTACGCGCACCTCGCCGAGGTTGCCGGGCAACATGGGCTGGCCAAGTCCCCCGAACGCCAGTGGGCCTGGCCCGGCACCCTGGACGCGTTCATCGTCATCGGGGAGCTGCTGATGCTGCGGGCAGGGCTCCGCAAGGTGACCGACGGCTGGGCGATTGCTCTGACGGCCATCGGGTCGGTCGGCTCGATCGCGCTGAACGTCGCCGGCGTCAGCGGCACCAGCGCCGGGCCGATCCCAGTCCTCGACTACGTGGTCGCCGCCGTCCCGCCCACGGCCGCCTTGCTCGCCTTCGGCGTCCTCATGCGCCAGATCCACCAGCACGTCGCCGTGCCCCGCACCGACTCCCCCGCAGATGAGGCCTCTCCCCTCACCACGGGCACCTCCAAGGGATCGGACACGCACTCCCACTCCGGCGCCTCCATGTACTCCTGGACCGATGGCAGCGCGGTCCCCACAGACGGAAGCCTGTCCGACGGGGACCGCGCCGGCACGGTCCCCCAGCAGAGCCACGGTCCCCAACCCGTCCCGGCGGTCCCGGCCAGCACGACCACGGTGAAGGCAGAAGGGACCGAGGGGACGGTCCCCGACCCGGGGACCGGGGACCGTCGCGGTGGGGACCGTCCCACCACTGTCCCCACAAACAAGCTCGGTCCCCACACGGTCCCCACGCCATCCGGGGACCGTCCCGAGGGGACCGACGGTCCCCACGCTGGGGACCGTCCTGAGGGGACCGTCCCCGACACGGGGACCGGGGACCGTCCCACCACGGTCCCCACCCACAAGCTCGGTCCCCACACGGTCCCCACGTCATCCGGGGACCGTCCCGAGGGGACCGCCGCCCAGACGGGAACCGTCAACGGTCCCCGCACGGTCCCCAGTGCGGCGACGGCCGACGGGGACCGGCCGGGACACGGGCCCGCCAAGGCCCGGAACAGCGGGATCCGAGGGGACCGGCCCCGTCGCGACACCACCTCAACGGTCCCGGGGACCGGGGACCGGCAGGGGACCGTCCCCGGGACCGAGGCGGACGGTCCCCGTCCCCACCCGGTCCCCGAAGGGGGCCAAGACAACGCCGGGGACAGTGACGGAGACCGGGGCAGCGCCGAAGCCGAGGACGTCCCGGCCGACCGACGCCAGGCGACGGTCCCCAAGCCGAAACAGGCCGGGGACCATGCACCGGATCAGCCGGGGACCGGACGGGGACCACGGTCCCGCTCCCGCCTCACCGAGGACGAGCTCGTCACCCGGCTGCGTCCCCACGTGCGGAAGGCCCTCCAACGGGACGGCAACGAGGCCGTCACCCGCGTGCAGCTGCGGACGATCATGCGCGCCCAGCAGATCCCCATCCGCAACGACCGCCTCACCCACGTCCTCGCCCGCCTGCGCGACGACAACACCACGACAAGGAGAAGTCGATGAAGACCTGCCCCCGGTTCACCCGCATCCGCGCCGACTTCGAGCGGGACATCCACTACCTCCGCAACCATGCCGACCGCCACCAGGGCACCGCGCCGGCGAAGACCAGCGCCCGAAACGCGCTCGGCACCAAGCAACGGATGGCAGAAGCCCTCACACGGCACTACTCACACTGCCCCGAATGCGGATAATCCGACCGCAACGGTGAACGGATCGCCCTCTTAAGGCGCTCCTCAGGGCGGCCCGGACACCCCCAGGCCGCCCTCCCGTTCAGGCAACAGAGGCCCGAACACCCCCACCAGAACCCGCCCGCCCCCGTTTCGCGAGGACCCCGACCCGATGACGAACCCGTCGAACAGCGCAACCACCGTCCCCGACCAGCCGGACAACAACTCGCTCTCGCGGCGAGCAAGTTATCCCATAAGTAGCACTCCCGTCGGGAGTGCTACTTATGGTGTCCCCGCCCCTGGGGAGGCGGGATCTGCCCAACACCGGGGGGCGCTGGGCAGAGAGGATGCGGTCGAGGGCAGCTCGCATTCCCAGGAGGAGAAGCACTCGTGCCACAACCCGCTCTGCGCGCATCGAGCTCCCGCGCAGCCGCCCGTCCGCAACCGACTGCGTAAGTCCGCTACCGACAAGCGCGTCCACATGATCGCCAGCCGATTCAACGACTCCGAGAAGCAGAGCCTCCTCGACGCCGCGAGTGCCAGTGCGATGACCGTGTCCGGATTCGTCGCTCGCGCCTCCCTCGCCGCCGCGCACGATCTCTCCCGTACGGCAGCCGTGGTCGCCGGAGAACGCGAAATGCTGAACGAGCTGTTCGCCCTGCGCCGGCATCTGGGCCACATCGGCAACAACGTCAACCAGGTGGCCAAGGCCGTGAACTCCGGCGCGGACACCCCCCACGCGGAAGCCGTACTCACCGCCGTGCGCCGGGCGGCACAGCGCGTGGACGACTTCACCCGCCGCCACGTCGAATCCAGAAGCACCCCGCAGTGATACCCCGAGTCCACAAGCGCGGATCCCGGACCATCGGCCTGCTGTACTACCTGTATGGTCCCGGTACCCACGAGGAGCACATCGACCCGCACCTGGTCGCGGCCTGGGACAGTCTCGCACCGGACCCTGGGCGCGACCCAGAAGCCACCCAGCAGGCCCTCCAACAGCTGCTGGACCTTCCCGTCGACTCCGTCTCCACGCGACGCCGGCCCGCCAAGCACGTGTGGCACCTGTCCGTACGGGCGGCGCCAGAGGATCCTGTCCTCTCCGACGAGCAGTGGGCGGACATCGCCCGCCGCATGGTCGCGGCTACGGGCATCGATCCGGACGACGGCAGACCCGGCTGCCGGTGGGCCGCGGTCCGCCACGCCGACGACCACATCCATATCGTCGCCACCTTGGTCCGCGAGGACGGCCGCAAACCGCGCCTCCAGAATGACGCCGCCCGGTCCCAGGCCGAAGCGCGCCAGATCGAGATCGACTACGGACTGCGCCGCCTGGACGCGGGCGACGGAACTGCATCCCAACGCCCCACCAGCGCCGAGGTTCACAAGGCCCGACGCCAGGGCCGCCAGCGCACCCCACGGGAAGAGCTGCGCGAGACCGTCCGCCGCGCTGTGGCCGGCGCCCAAGGAGAGGAGGAGTTCTTCGACCGCCTCGCTTCCGCGGGTCTGCTCGTCCAGAAGCGGGTCGCGCCGTCCGGTGATCTCCTCGGGTACAAGGTCGCGCTTCCCGACGACCGCAACAAGGAGGGTGAGCCGGTGTTCTACCCCGGCGCGCGGCTCGCCCCGGACTTGTCCCTGCCCCGGATCCGCGAGCGCTGGAGCTCCACGGTGGCTCCCGGCCAGGACGCCGAGGGCGTCACCGATGATGCTCCCGTGCGCGCGGTGCCGGGGCCCGCTTCCGCGCGGCGCACCGCCACGACCGCAGCCTGGCAGGCCGTGCTGGTCTTCGACGACGGTGACGACGGCGTGATCTCCGCGCACATCGCCGCGGCCGGCGAGATCCTGGATGCGCTCGCCCAGACCTCCGCCGCCCACACCCGAAGGCAACTGGGCGAGGCGGCCATCGCGTTCGAGCGGGCCTCACGCTCCCACGTCCGGGCTGCCCGCGGGCACGATCGCGCGCTGCGCCAGGCCGCCCGTGACCTCGTCCACGGCGGACCGGCGCTCGGCCGGGGGGAGGACGGGGCGACCACGGCGATGCTGATCGACATGGCGTTCTTCCTCGTCACCGCCGCCGCGGCCTGGCACGGGAGGAAGGAACACGCCCAGCAGGCCGGTGCTGCCCTCCAGGCCGCCGAACACCTGCGCGCCGCCTACCAGGCCGCGGCCGGACATCCCATGGCCGTACTGCACCAGCGCGGCCGCCTCATGCCCCCCGCTCTCCAGCGACGGCATGCCGCCATCCTGCGCGAAGCGATACCCGACCTCGCCGAGCAGCTACTGGCCGAGGCGGGCTGGCCCGCGCTCGCCTCCACCCTCGCCGACGCCGAAGCCGCCGGCCACGATCCGGCCCAGCTCCTCGTACAGGCCTCTGGCCGAAGGGAGTTGGAGACCGCATCCTCGGTCAGCGACGTCCTGGTGTGGCGGCTGCGCCGTCTGGCCGGGCTGCCCGCCGACGCCTCCACGATGCCCCTTCACAGCAGCAGTCCCGCCGGAAAGCCGTCGCGTTCGCACACGAAGGGCCCCGCAGGCACCCGTCAGGACGACCGTGGCCGGGCCCGTGGATTTTGAGAGATTCTAGAGTGGAACCACGACAGGGGCGTGGTGCACGATCTATGGTGCCCGGCAGAACAGCAACGAGGGGGACCACATGTTCGGACGCAATCGCGAACTCAGAGAGCGCCGCGAAGCCCAGCAGCGGTGGGAGGCGTTGAGCGCGGGGCACGTCGAGCCGTCGCTCGAACCGGGCCACGGGGAGCCGGCAGCCACGCCGGTCGTGGACGACTTCCTGCCGCCCGAACTGCGTCTCCCGACCGGCGAGGAGCTGGCCGGGATCCTGATGACCCACGACCTCCCGCTCGTCCTCGACGGCGAGGTCCGCGCCTGCAGCGAGTGCAGCTCGTACCGGAAGTGGATCGTCGCGAGCACCCCCACCGGGGTGTGGCTGCGCTGCCCAGCCGGCCACCAGCAGGTCGAGCCCCGGCTGGACGCCGCCTGGTTCAACCGCACCAGCGGCCCGATCACCGCACAGCACGCCTCGTACGAGGAATGCCTGCGCTTCCTCGGCCACTGATTCTGGCCCCTGCCGCCCGCAACGCCGGAGGAGAGCCCCACGGGGGCCCGGCCGTCAAACCCGATCCACCACACCAGGGGTTCACATGCGCATGCGCACCATCACCATGACCGTTGTCGCCGCCTTCGCCATATCCGGGTGCTCCAGCAGCGATCCTGCGGCTTCCGCCCAGCCTCTCGGGCAGGCGTCGCAGAAGGCCAAGGCCGCCGCCCCGGCATCGAGCACCCCGGTATCTTCCTCCGTTCTCGCCGGACGGCTCCTGGCCGAGGCTGACCTCGGCCAGGACTACACCCGCAAGCCCGAGAAGGCCGCCCGTCATGACGACGTGACGGTGATCGGCTGCCCCGCACTGGAGGAGCTCGGCGGTGACGCCGCCGCCGGCGGGAGCCTGAACTTCCCGAACAAGGCGAAGGCCTCCTTCGTCTACAGCACCAGCGCCGGCTCCGAGATCTCCGAGGAGCTCTACAGCGACGCGACGCCCAAGCTCGCCGACGGTACGAAGCGGATCTTCGACGCGATGACCGGCTGCCCCGTGTACCAGGTGGTGATCGGCAGCAAGCCCATCAAGATCGCCACGCAGAAACTCGCCGCTCCCGCCATGGGTGAGCAGGCCTGGAGCCAGCTGCTGACCTTCACCACCGGCGGGCAGGACATCGTCGTCAAGCAGACGGCGGTCCGCACCGGCTCCGTCCTGATGGTCGTCTCGGGGGCACCTGCCCTGGTCGATTCCCACCTGGAGAAGGCCCTCGCCAAGGCCAGCACCGCGCATTGACCGCATGGACACCAGCACGGCCCCGCCGCTCTTTCGTGAGCGTGCGGGGCCGACTTGTGTCTTCCGGGACGCCGGCAGGGCCGCGCGGCGTCACAGCCGCGGCAGCGCCATGGCGTCCCGGAGGGTGATGTGGAGGGCGTGAAGCGGCTTGGTGCGGGTGGGGCGGAGGACCTCGAAGGTCTGCGCACCCCGGTGAAGGCGGAAGAGGAGCTGGTCGAAGTCGTGCCAGCCAAGGTTGATCCACATCGTGGCAGGCAGCTCGAAGCTCTGCCCCCGCGTGAGCGGATCTCCCTGGACCCACACGGTTTCGGGGGCCGTTGGCAGGTCCTCGATGTGGCGAAGGGCGGCCCCGGCGGCGCGTCGGAGCGGGCTGTCGGCTTTCCACCGCCGAGCCAACAGGGCAGTAGCTTCGGGACGGGTGGGCTGGGCGTCCGGCAGGTCGACGCGGTGGATGTCGATGGATCCCAAAGCCGCCAGCTCGACTAACTGCGCTCGCACCGGGAGGGGGATCCAACGGTCGAGGCCTTCGAACTGCCCGATCATGGCGTCGCGGGGAGCTCGGCCCGCCTTCGGGTCGGGCTTCATGGCTACAAGACGCGCCTGGGCGTCGGAGAGAGCGTCGCCCCGCTTCCACAGCAGCACCAGCTCCGCGCCCGCGGGAAGGTCGCTGTTCTGGTTGAACTGGAACTGGATCCCGCGCTTACTGCCCTTGAGCGCCCGCTTCATTGCGGCCATGGGGTCTCCTCCGGCCATCATGGCGCCGACGACCTCTGCTGAGAACGCCATGTCCGTGCGGTGCACGACGGCGACGTCCAGGTCCCCCGGGTCGAGCGCACCGCGGGCGTACGAGCCGAAGACGTACACACTCTCCACGAGATCCAGCGGGCGCTCGCCGGCGTCGAGCCGGGTGATCATCTCGCGCAGTAGATCGGTGGCACGTTCGCGTTGCATCCCCGAGCTCCCGTTCTCGAATCGGCGCTTCGCTCGACCATAGGGGCCTCGGAGGGAGGAAGGAGATCCCTCGCGCGGGTGAAGACCCGGTGCGCAGGCCCGCATCGTCTCCTGCCGGACATCGCGAAGACCTCGGACGGCAGGGGCAGCCCTCGGGGTACGCGAAAGGCCCGGTCCCCGCTCCTGGTGGAGTGGGAACCGGGCCTGGGATGTTGACGGCGGCGACGTGGAGGTCGTCAGCCATCGCACCGAGGACACCTCAGTCGTGGTCGCCGAGTATCCGCAGCCGCACCGTGGCTCGTCACGCGCCGCGTTGCGGGCCGAACGGTGAGGTCGCGTTGCCGTCGGCGAAGGGGCGCTGGATACGGAGGAGCCGGTCGCCGTGGACACGGGCACCGGTGACGCGGTCCTCGCCTGGAAGGTAGACGACAAGATCGACGTGGGTGCCGTGTCGGTGCCGGGAGACGGCGACGACGTGGTGGTCTTCGGTGCAGCCGGAGATCGTGTATCGGTCGCCCGACCGCACCGCCCAGGCGCGTTCCTGGAACGTACCGTGCCCGCCCGCGTCCCCGGCCGCCGCGTGCGCATGCATCTCGGGCAACGTGTACATCTGGCGGACGGTCTCCTCTTCCGCCCAGAGACGCATGCAGGCCGGGCACTCGTGAGCCCCTGCGGAGGGAACGGCGGGTTGCCGCTCGCCGCAGTAGGTCTGGCCGGTGGCGTGGTTGCGGCGGTGGCCGAACGCGAGTCGTCCGGCACCGGGAGCAACCCACAGCAGGCCCTCGTCGCTGTGACACGTATCGGGTGCGGGCAAGACGAGCTCGCCCGCCCGTCCACGCAGCGCGTCCAGGGTCTTGGCCAGCTGGGCGCAGTTCGCGCAGGCCCGCTTACTCGTGGCGCGGCGATGGTCGAGGGCCTTGCCGCAGTACCCGAGGAGGTGGCCGGGGATCGGCCGGTGGGCGGCTGCGGTCCTTCCCGCACCGGCGGCGGGACTGGCCTCCAGGTCTCCGGGGTGGGGCGGTGTGGTGAGCACCAGGAGCGCCCGCATGCAGGCCTGGCATGCCTGGTGGGCTGTTCCCTCGCCGATCGGTGCGAGGCTGGGCGCGTGGGTGGCGCAGGCCGTCAGGGGTTCGTCGTTCCCGAGCAGGACGCCGTAGTGGGCGACGCCGTTGGTGCGGCCGGTGGAGAAGCGGATCAAGCGGCAGGTCAAGGAGCCTCCTGGTGGCCAGGGAAGTGGATGTGCCGAGGGGGCCACCGCCGGACGGGGGAAGGACGGCCGGCCGGCAGCCCCTCGGAATGAGCAGACCTCTGGGGTCAGCCGGGAAGGCTGAAGGTGATATGCCCTGCGGAGAGTTCCGGCAGGATGCGGCGCCGGACGGGGGCGGGCGAGGCGATCGAGGAGGCGAAGGCCGCGACCAGGTCGTGCGGGGTACTCGGGCTGAACATCGCACTCCAGAGGTAGGGCGATGCGGGGCGAGGCTCGGCCCACGCCTGCCAGCCCGCGAGGTCCGGGCGCGGGTCTCCGTCCTGGATCTCCTTCGGCAGCAGACTCCAGGTGAAGCCCGCCGACATCCCCGCATCCCAGGCGGTGGTCTCCGGCTGGTCGATGTCGCGGGGCCAGCCCAGGGCTGTCAGCGCGGACATGACGACCTCGGTGCCGGCGTAGTTGGTGACGAGGTCCGTCCGTGCCGCGACGGCGAGGAGGAAGTCGGCGACGGCCTCGTGCGGGGTGCCGGTGGTGAAGTAGGCGTTCCACTCGATCAGGGCACTGTCGCGGTGGGCGCGGGCGGAGATCTGCCAGGCGATGGGCAGGTCGCCCAGGAGGAAGCCAGGGTCGGTGCGGATCCACTCGGCGCCGGCCAGCCCGTTCGGGCTGAGGAAGAGCAGTGTGCTGCGGGCGGTCGTCCAGCTGGCCCAGCCGGACTCGGCGAGGGTGTCGCAGATCCGGTCGGCGAGGATGCCGTCGTCGCCGGCGAGGTGGCGGGGCGTGACCCAGTAGGACGGGCCGGGGTCGGGGGTGGACGGGTAGCGGGAAGAGCGGGGAGTCAGGGGCGCCTCCAAGGCAGCGGAACGGGTTTCGAGTTACAGGTTGCCGGTGGCACCTCGGCGCCGGCGGGGCGGAGCCTCGATCGGCTCCTGCCAGGCAAAGTCAACAGCGACGGACTTCGGCAGCGGCCCGAGCTGCTCGCCGCTTTCCGCGAGGTAGACGACGGTTCGGCCGCGCGGGTCCTCCGTGCTGACGATGGGACCCATGGTGTGCTCCATCGGGAAGAGCGGGTTGATGGCCATGCGGACGATGGCGTCGCGGTCGAAGGCGGCGAGCCGGTCGATGATCTCGCCGACGGTGTGCTCCCGGTCCAAGGTGTTCTCCTTCATCGTCATCAGATCGCGTGCACGGGTTGGCTCCGTGGTGCACGCGGGGTGGGGTTCAGTGCGAGCGTACGGGCGCTGAGGTGGCGATGACTTCGGCCACCACTGCGGCGACGAGCCGGGCAGGGGTCTCGGTGTCGAAAATGACGCGATACCCGGGGACGGTGGCCGTGCCCGTAACTGCCAAAACCCATCCGTCGCCCTCCGAGCCGGGGCGCCCGCCGGGAAACCATCCGAGGTAGAGACGGCCGTCCCGGGAGCTGATATGCATATCAGCCCGATCGTCCACGACGCATACAAAGTCCTCGTCGGTGAACTGGTCGATCACCATCGCGGGCTGTCCCGGTCCGAGTCGCCAGGAACGGAGCCGCAGAGCCTCGCTCGTCGTGGAGTATCCGGGTTTCACTGTGTCCACAGTCAACGACAGACACCTCTCTGACCTGGGGTTTCCTGGGGAAGGTGTCTACGTTGACATCCGTTCCACCTTTGCACCAGTCCTTTGGGCTTCTTTCTTGTCTGCCACCGGCGAACTGGAATTTCTACCCGTATTCGGCAGGCGGAACGCCGTACCGTGGCGCACGTTTGCGGCAATGGCTCAGAAGATCTCGTCTTTACACGAAGGCACCGGCCGGACGAGCTACACCCCCGCCGCATACCGAAAGTGGTCATCCGGGTGGAACTCGCCCTGCAAGCCATCCCATTCGGGTAGAAGGAGGCTATGGCGGAAACGGATGATTCGTGGTTGGTCGATGCGGTGTGGCGTGCGACCGACCTGACACGCGCCTACCTGGCCCAGGACCGGGCTCAGATCGAGGCGTGCCTCGCAGGTCTGAGCTCCGGTCGAATGGAGCTGGTACTGGCCTGGCTGGTCCTCGAACACGACGAGCTCTGCGACAGACTGCTTACGCCGCTGATGTCGGTGCGCGAGATCGACGCGGTCGCAGCGCTCTCGCCCGTGGAGAACGAATTCGCGATAACGGCCGCTGTCCGGCGAGTCGCCGCGCGGGAGATGGGGCTCACCGCCGCCGTGGATGGCCTGGCACTGCCAGAGCAGATCCACGCCATCGCGGTCTGCACCGTGGTCATGGCGCTGGAGGCCATCGGCCGCGCCAGGGCGCTGGACGAGGTCGACGTGAAGGCCATGGAGTACGAGCGGATGGGCTACCCCAGGCCCCGCCCGGCCGCCTGAGGGTTCGGTGCCCTGATCCTGGAATGGGTAGAGGAGTGATCGCGCAGGAGGCAGACTTGCTCCCGGAGAACAGCCGGCCTCCCAGTAGGTCCCCGCTCATGCGCGAATGCAGCCCGCCACCGGCGCGGGCTGGTAAAGCGCGCTCGGAACCAGGTGAGCGCGCCGCCCACCTTTGGGAAGGAACCCCGCCCCCGGGCCTTCCCATTCCAACGGAGTCGAGACGACGGTCAGCTCTTCAGAGCGCGTACTGCGGCTTCTCCGGCTTTGATGATCTCGTCGACGGCAAGCCGGGTTCGGACGGCAAACGCCTCCGCTTCTCGCCGACGCCCAGCGCGACGCAGCGTCAAGACGTACTCAACCATCTCGTTCACAGCCTCGATGACCTCCCTGCACCACACCTCCAATGTGTACGGCGGCCGCTCGGTAGCTTCAACGATCCCGGCGGCGATCTGAGCAACCGCAGTCAGTTGACCGGCACTTAGGTGAGCCTGCCGGGCGAACGCGATGGTCTCTGTGTAGCCGCCCTGCGGTAACTGATCCTGCCTGAGGGTTTGGCGTGCGCCACACGCCCGCAGGAACGCCAAGATGGCCTGCTCCGCGACGAAGGCCTGCCTGCCGTCGTCGAAATAGATCTCGGCTGTCGTGTGCCACCCGTGTCGGGCGTGCTGTCGAACCCGGCTGGTGCGACTAGCCCGGCTTGTGACGCCTACCTTCAGGGCATCTAGCTCGTGGCACTCTGCGATGTACAGCACAGCGCCGGCCGTGACCAGGGAGTGGAAGTTCCTGCCCTGGCGGGAACCAGCACTTGCCGCGTTGGTATTCACGCCGCGATAGTGCCGGATACCACTGACAACCTGGCAGTTATCGACGGCAGTAGGTCATCCATACCGGAAGGCTGACGCCGCATCCTGGGTGTTTGGTCAGCCTTACACGCCTCCGGCTGCGGCGAAATGGCATGCCTCAGGATCTTGGCCTGCGGTGGCGACCAGTGCCTGGGGCCAGGGGGCTGCGTACCTCGACGGGGGCGGTCACCTCAGCCTGGTCGGCGGGCGTGGCTTCCGGTGGCGGATAGAGGGCGAGGCGGGCCGCTGCGTAGTTCTCTACGGTTAGGAGCGGCTGCCAGGCGAAGCCATCCCATTCCAAGAGCATGCGTGGAGCATCGGGGTCGACGTGGGTGGCGCGCTGCGGGCCATCGCTGAGGGTAATGGCTTTGCGTTCGCCGGGCTTGCGCAGGCGTCCTTCGCGTCGGGCGGCCCAGCGTTCGAGGGGTTCGTCGGTCATGGTCGTACCTCCGTGAGGGGCAGCACCTTACCGAAGTCGGACAGCACGAGGCCCCTGCTCCGAGGACGAAGGAGCAGACAGTCGTACGTGCGACTTCGGGCTTCGGCCTCCCGGCGGGCTGGAACGGTTGGAAGTTTTCGGCGGTGACGGTGGAGGGCCTCCGCTGTTTCGCCGCCGGCCGTCGTGCGACTCCGCTACCGTGCAGGGGCATGACGGTGCTGATCATCGGAGGCAGCGGGTTCCTGGGCGCAGAGCTGCTGCGCCAGGCGAGAGTGGCCGGCCAGTCCACGGCTGCGACGTTCAACTCCCGCCCCAGCGGCACGTCTGGCGGCTTGTGGTACCACCTCGACCTCCACGTCCCCGGGCGCCTCGAAGAAGTCCTCGACCTGGTGCAGCCCAGCGTGGTGATCAACGCCTCCAGCGGGAACAGCGACTGGGCAGTCACGGCCGAGGGGCCCGGCCATCTCGCCCGGAGCACAGCCAGGCGGGGCATCCGCTTCGTGCACGTCTCCAGTGACGCCGTCTTCTCCGGGAACCGTGGCTCCGCCTATGACGAGGCGGCCCTCCCCGATCCGGTAACTCCGTACGGTGCGGCGAAGGGAGCGGCAGAGACAGCCGTACGTCTCTTGCATCCGGGCGCAGTCGTCGCCCGGACCTCGCTGATCATCGGGGATGGCGGGTCCTCGCACGAGCAGCTGGTTCACGAACTAGCCGCTGCTACACGGACGGGAGCCCTATTCACAGACGACGTCCGCTGCCCGGTACACGTCGCCGACCTGGCTGCCGCACTCGTGGAACTCGCGGCGAGCGATACCGCCGGGATCGTCCACCTCGCGGGTGCCGAGGCGCTCTCCCGGCATGAGCTCGGTGTCCTCATCGCGCGGCGAGACGGCCTGGACCCGTCCCTGCTGCCCGCTGGCCGCCGGGCGGACACACGGCTGCCCGGCGCGCTCGATGTGCGCCTCGATATCGGCGCTACGCAGCAACGGTTGACCACCCGGCTCCGCGGGGCCCGCGAGTTCCTCGGCGAGAGCTGACGGGTAGCGCCGACGGGCGGCAGGCTGCACGAAAACGCACGAAGGCCCCAGGAACCGCCGTTGCGGTCCTGGGGCCTTCGGTGTTGATGTTCAGTTGCGGGTGGCGGTCAGGTCACCCAGCGTTCGGGGAACCTTAAGCCTCGTTGCGGCGCCGACGAAGAGCGAACACTGCGGCACCGCCCGCGGCGATCAAGGCTCCGGCGCCGGCCAGCAGCCAGCCCGTCGATCCGGCGCCCGTCTGGGCGAGGGAGCCGTTGGGAGCGGGCGAGGAGGTGCTGGAGGTGCTCTCCTCCGGGGTCGGCTTCTCGCTCACCGGGGGCTGCGAGGGCGCCTCCGTCGTGCTCGGGCTCGGCTTGGCCGGCGGGGTGCTCGGCGGGGTGGTGGGGGTCGTCGGTGTGGCGGATGGCTTCGGGGTGGTGGGCGGCTGGGTCGGCTTCTCCTTCTTGGTGTTGGTGAAGGCGGCGGTGGCGGGGGTGCCGGGCTTGGCCGTGATCTTCACCGGTGCGGAGTTCAGCTGGTAGCCGTCGGGGGCCTTGGTCTCGGTGGCGGTGTAGGTGGTGCCGGCGCGGGTGGTGACCGGGAGCTTGGTGGTGGCGGTGCCGTCCTTGCCCGTGGTCAGGATGATGGGCTTCGTGTCCCCGACAGCGGTGATGTTGATGACGGCGCCGGCGAGGGGCTTGCCGGTGGTCTTGTCGGTCTTGGTAACCGTGAGGTCGGCGGGCTTGAACGTGTCGACGATGGTCAGCTTCGCGTTCTGACCGGGGGTAACGATGACGTCCTGGTCGGGTGCGAGGTCGTGGATCAGGCTGCCGGTGGCGGTCTCCTTGAGTCGCCAGACTCCGGGGGTGACGTTCTCGAACCGGAGTACACCGTCCGCTTTGGTCGTACCGGTCAGGGCCTTGGTCCCGTTGAGGGTGTCGAGCAGGGAGAACTCGGCGCCCGCGAGGAGGGCTCCATCCGGGTCCTTCTTGAGGATCTCGACGGTGCCGGGCTGCGGCTCGGGGGCGTTGGCGAAGGCGCCAGGGGCCCAGATCAGGGTGCTGGTGGCAAGCGTCGCCGCAGCAACGGCGGCTGCAATGTAGTGGGCGTGCATGAAGAAGGAGGTCTCCTGGGTGTGGAAAGGGTGGTGGGCCGTCTGAGGGCGGAAGTCAGCGGCTGCGGACCGGCGTCTGGGCCGGGCCCGGGACGGAGCGTGCGGGAGGGGTGCTCGTGGTCGGGGCGGTGGGGGTGGCGGCGTGCCGTCGCAAGGCCGCCATGGCGATGCGGTGTTGCTGGTCCATCGGCAGGCCGGCGATGCGGGTGAGGGCTGCGGCGGTTTCGGGGCCGAGTGGGCGTCCGGTGAGCTGGACGACGGCCTCGGCCTCGGCGAGCATCGCCTGGTCCAGACGCAACCCGAGCATGTCCCGTACGTAGTAGCGGGCGTTGCACAGGGAGTCCGTGATGGGCATGTCGTCGTAGGTGCCGCCATCGACGAGGGCGAGGACGGTGTCCGTCGCTTCGTGCAGGCGGGTGAGCATGGTGGTGTCGGTCGCCCACAGTTCCTCGTGCCAGCGCTCGGCCCACGGTTCGCGTTCGGCGAAGCCTGCAGGCGTGATGAGGGCGGGCCAGGTGACTTGGACGAAGTCCACTATCCCTGTGCGCAGACCGGTGAGTTCGGCGCCGGCCCAGGGAGGCGGGCCGTCCTTGTGCCAGTCGCGTATGACTCCCTGGCCGGCGCCGGGCCCCCGTTCGGCATCGCGGCGCATGAACGTGCCGTGTTCGCTGAAGCGGAGGTGCACGGTGTCGAGGTTGCCGCGCTCGGTGTGGACGAGCGTCAGGCGCAGGCCGTCGTACTGGCGGTCCATGATGGTTCGGGCGAACTCGATACGCAGGCGGATCTGCGAGCCGGTCGGAGTGGCGTAGTACACGTCACCGACGACGGTGCCGAAGGGGAAGGGGAGTTCGAGGCTGTCGAAGAACTCCTTGGCGTGCAGGGGCACGGGCAGCTCCTTTGGTCAACGGCGCGCGGAGCGGCCAGCGGGCAGTACGGCTGCGGCTGGGCGTGTGGCGGTGCTCCAGCGCGGCACGCTGCGGGTGGTGATCTTCGGGGGCTGGCCTTGGAGGCGCTGGATGTCGAGTGGGGTCGGGGCCGGCGGCTTCGGTGGGGTGAGCGGGGTGAGCTGCGCGAGGGCCGCGAGTTCGGGGGCGAGCTGTTCGCGGTATCGCAGTACCGGTGCCGGGTCCAGCAGGGCCTTCGCGGTGGCCGCGATGAGGTGAGTTGGTGTGTTGGAGGTGAAGCGGGCTTCGGCTCGGTTCCATCCGGATGGTCCGGCCCACAGCAGGACCGTCTCCTCGTGGGGGTCTTGGCTGCCGACATCGATGGACACGCCCGCGGTCCCGTCCGGGGCGGTGATCTCGACGAAGGGCCCGGAGACCTGGCCGCTGCGGCCGCCGATGCCGAGGGTCACCATTCCTGGAAGCCGCTGCTGATTCCAGCCGGCGTCGAGCAGGGGCCGGACTTGTGTTGCCCAGTAGAGGGAGGGGGCCTTGGTGAAGGGGTCGTGGTCCTTGCGCGCTTCCCAGTCGCGTGCGAGCTCGGCGGTGAACCCGGCGACTATCTCGGCGGGGAACGAGCTGTTGAAGGTCGCTGCCCAGCGCGTCGGGGACGAGGCATCCTCGCTGGCCGAGACCTGGTAGACGTCGAAGTCGTCGCCGTACCAGCCGATTCGGATGCGCTGGTCGGGTGAGGTGATCAGCAGCTGGCAGGGGCCGTCCAAGTGGGTCTTGGGCCAGTGGTTCACGGGGACGAAGGCGGCGTCGCCGTTCCAGCCGGATCCTGCGAGGTAGCGCGGGGAGACGTACACGTCGCCCTCCGGCGTGTACGTCACGCGGCGCCTTCCGCCCCGGCGGCGGGCTGCACGGTGACGGTGATGTGCCGTGCGGTCTCGGCGAGACGGTCCTCGACCTGTGCGTCGTCGTAGCCGGTGACGACGTACAGGCCGACGCGGGCAACATCGACGTCGCCGTCGGGCGGCAGGGTGACCTGGTCGCCCGGGGAGAGGGTCCAGCTGGCCTGCGCCAGCCAGTCGGTGTCGTCGAAGAACTCCGGGTCGATGCCTCGCTCGACGAGGGTGCCGGAGACCTCGGGGTACAGGAGGGCGACGCCGGCGGCCTGGCGGCGGGTGGGGGTGAGGTCGGGCTGGCGGCCGAGGGCGAGGGTGGCGGCGGCGCGCGGCAGGTCGATGCCGGTGGCGAGGAGGACGAGCTTGCCGATCAGGTCGCCGCCGATGCGCCCATTGACTTCGATGATCCGGGGGCCGGTGGCGGTGAGGCGCATCTCGACGTGCTGGATGCCGGTGGTGAGGCCGAGGGCGGCGACAGCGGCCTGGGCGATCGGTCCGACGCGGCGGAGCAGGGGGTCGGCGGCGTCCACGGTGTGGCCGACTTCTTCGAAGTAGGGGGCGAAGGCGAGCTGCTTACGGGTGACGGCAACCGGGGTGGTGACGCCGAGGTGGGTGACGCATTCGACGGATATCTCTTCGCCGTCGAGGTACTCCTCGACCAAGACGGCCTGGGACTCGCCGCTCCACAGGCTCGCGCCTTCGGTCGCGAACTCGAAGCCGGCGGGGAGTTCTTCGGCGCGGTCGACCTTGATGACGCCGACGCTTCCGGCCTGTCCGGCCGGTTTGACGACGACGGGGTAGCCGATGAACTCGGAGGCCAGGGCCGCCTCCAGGAGGTTGGCGACCTTCATCGACTTGGCGGAGGGCACCCGGTGGAGGTCGAGGAGTTCGCGGCTGGTGGCCTTGTCGCGGCATCCGCGGAGGATGTCCGGGCTGTCGGTGGCCACCTGCAGGTGCTGGGCGAGGACGGCGGTGTTAACGAGGAGCATCTCGTTCCAGGTGAGCACGGCGGAGATGGGCTGCCGTGCGGCCAGCGCCTGGCCCGCGGCCAGCAGGGACTCGATGTCGTACGGGTCGGCGACCTCGTGGTCGACCACGAGGTCCTTCTCCCAGGTGAGGGCGCCCGGGGTGATGACGACGGTGTCGTAGGCGGCGGCTACGCCAGTGAGGCAGTAGCCGCGATAGAGCTCGTCGTTGGGAGCGACGACCAGGACGACCGGGCGGGAGGGGGCGGTGCGGCGGGGCGTGGACGAGGTCAAGATTTGGGGGGCCTTTCGGTGGAACGGGGGGTTCGGGCGAACAGGGGCGGGGACGTCAGCGGCGCCAGCCGGGGCCCTCGGTGAAGGCTGGGGGGCGGGGGACGGGGGCCACGGCTGCGGACGGGCCGTGCCGGTGGGGCAGCGTCATGGGGAAGACCGTCTCCTTGGCCAGGATCTCCAGCGGTTCCAGCTGGTCTGCGGCCTCACGGAGTGCGTCGCGTACTTCGAAGGGGAGCGGTCCGGTGTAGAGGGCGGGACCGGTGGTGCCTGCCCAGTGGGAGACGGCCCGGAGCAGGTTCTGGATGTCGGCGACGAGACCGTCCTCGGTAAGCAGGGCCTGGGCCAGCGTGGTGGTCTCGTCGGTGGGCAGGGTGTCGAAGCGGTCGGCGAGCAGACGCACGAGGCTCCCGGCTGCCGCTGCTTGGTCGGCGTTGAGTGAGGAGATGACCGAAGGGCTCGGGGGCATGGGTCTCCCAGGTCGGGGTTGACGGGCCGGGTCAGGGGCGCTTGTGTGCGGGATTACGGCGACGCATGGCGGGTTCGCGGCGCAGGCGCCAGAAGGCGGCGAGGAGGCCGATGGCCTGGAGGGCTGCGCAGCCGGTCAGGACGTGGCCGAGGGCTGCTGCGGGGGTGAGGGCGACGAGGATCCCGGCGAGCGGGAACGGGGCGAGCATGATCAGGATGGTGATGCCGAGGGTGGCGCCGAAGACCCGCTCAGGGATGAGGTGGGAGCGCAGGGTGCGCAGGACGACGGTCATGCCGCCTTCGCCGGCCATCAGGACGGCGGTCAGGATGAGGAAGTAGGTGTAGGTGGTGGCCTGGGAGACGGCGAGGCCGGCCAGGGCCGCGACCACCGCGCTGGCAGCTCCGGTGGGCCACAGGCCGACGCGGTCGATGGCGTAGCGGCAGCAGGCGACGGCGACGAGGGAGGCTGCGGCGGCGGCCGACCAGATCACGCCGACGGCGGCGCTGGAGTAGCCGAGGTGTTGGACGACGATGATCGGGGCGGCGGCCTGGAGCATGCCGGTGGCGAGGTTGGAGACGGTGAGTCCGGCGATCAGCCAGGCAAGGGCCGGCAGTGAGAGGACCGTCTTCCATCCGGTGCGCAGCCCGCTGAGTGCGGATACGGCGGCGGGGACGAGGCGGGTTTCGCGGTGCCAGGGGGCGAGGGCGGCGCCCAGGAGCGAGCAGGCGGCGATGGTGATCAGGGTGCCGGTGACTCCGGCCCAGTGCAGGAGGAACCCGGCTGCGGCGGGGCCAGCGAGGGTGGCGGTCTGGTCGATGCCCAGGAGGGCCGACTGCACCCGATGGGCGCGCTCCCCCGCGTCCTTGCTCGCGGATGCTCCTGCGGTCTCGGCCGCGATGTAGGAGAACTCGGTGGCGACGCCGGTGATGGCGGCGAGCGCCATCACGGTGATCGTCGCGCCGGGGCCGCCCGTCTGGGTGGGCAGGATGACGGCTGCGGTCAGGACCACCAGGGCGCGCAGCACGGAGGCGATGCGGAAGACCCGTTTGGTGCCGTGCCGGTCGACCATCGTTCCGGCCAGGGAGAATGCCGCGAGGCGGGGGATCCACTCCAGTGCGAACGCGAGCCCGGTCAGGGTGGCGGAGCGGGTGGTGGCGAGCACGATGAGCGGGATGCCGTACGTGGTCATCGCGAATGCGCCGGCGTCTGCGGTGCGGGGGAGGTAGATGCGGCGCAGCAGGGACAGCTGGGGGTGGAGGGCGTGCCGTGGACCGGCGATCACAAGATCGGTCATCGTCGCTTTCACGCAGGAAGGCGCCCGCAGCGGCGAGCAGGACAGGTACGGCTTAGCGGCGCTGTGCGCCTGGCTTCGGCGGAGCCGGGGCTGGGGGCGTCATGCCCAAACCCTTCGACGGGGTGGCCGGGGGGCTCGGCTCGGCTACGAGTTGCTGGTAGATGCCCAAGAGGGTTTCGAGTTCGCGGAACAGGCCGCCTCGCTGGATCGCGGCTTCTTCGATACGGGTGCCTCGCATGCCGAGGAGGCCCGTGGTCCACTTGTGGGCGCCCCATCGCATGTCACGGCCGCTGAGGGTGGAGTTCAGTTCGTTGATGGCGCACGCGGCGTCTTCCAGGAGCTGGCGCTGCACGGTGTCGAGGCGCGAAGCCGTGTTCATCACCGCCACGACCGTGTGCTGCACGTGCTCGGGGGCCTCCTGCATCGCTGTGTAGGCCCAGACGTTGGGGTCCGTGCCGACCACGCGCGCCACTTCGCTGGTCCCGAGATCGGCGATGGCGGCCCACTTGCGTACGGTGCTCACGCGGCCAGCTCCATCTCGTCGCGGGAGCCGCGCGTCAGCTGGGCGGCCAGGGTTCCCCCGTGGTCGCGGATCCACGCGGTCAGGACGGTCCGGGGCTCGTGCAGGGACTCGTCGTCCAGTTCTGCGGCGTGGCCGGGGCTGGTCGGGTCCGTGCTGAGGAGGGTGAGGGTGGCCTGGACGCGGGTGACGAAGTCGCTGACGTCGCTGGGGTGGTGGTGGGTGCGGGCCCAGCGGGCCGTCGTGTCGTAGACCTCGGCGAGCGCTTCTCCGGCCGCCGTGAGGTTCAAACTCGGGATCCCGTCCTCGGAGGTGGCCTCCAGGAGGCCCAGAGCGCGTCCGACGGCGGAGGCCTGGCGCCGCTGCCAGGTGGAGAGGCCGGTTAGGGTCCGGCTGATGAGGTGCCGGTGGAGCGGCCCGTTGTCGTCGATATCGGTGACGATCCGGATGAGACCCGGGTGTGACAGGGCGGCCGTGGCCGGCCGCAGAGTGGTGGCGTTCATCGGGTGCGGCCTCCGGTCGTCGGCGCGTCGGCGGGGCGTACGGCGGGGGTATGGGAGAAGAGGGCACTGCTCTGCCAGGTCCCGTGGGACTGGGCCTTCGGCGCCGGTGCCGGGACGCGCGGCTGGGTAGTGGCCCAGACGGCCGGGCGATCCGGGGACTGCGCGGGCTTCGGCGCCCACACGGGGTGTTCGGCGGCCACGGCCAGGGGGCGGCCCGCGGCCCAGGCGGACAGGGCCTGGTAGACGGGGGCCAGCTCCCGCCCAGCGGCCGTCAGCTCGAAGCGGCCCTGGTCGTCCCTGGCGACCAGGTAGTCCTCGACCAGACGGTTGAGCGGCGGGTACACGGTGGTCAGGTGCCGGTCGGGCATGGCGGTGAAGGCCAGGGCCTTGGGGCTGGAGAGGCCGCGGATCCGCAGGGTCCACAGGATCGGGGTTGCCTGTCGCGGGCCGATCAACGCGATCGTGTCCTCGATGTCCTGAGCGCGCGGCACCGCCTTCGGCACCTGCCGGCCGGTCGCCGGATCGAGCACCGTCTCCTTCTCCAGGTGCTTGCCGCCCCAGGCCGCGATCACTCCCAGGACCGGCAGGAGCTCACGCCCGCGGACGGACAGGCTGTACAGCACGTCTTGGGTGTCGTACTCGGTGCGTTCCAGGAGCCCGGCGCCGGTGAGCCGGACGAGCCGCGGGTGGAGCTGTCCGTCGTGGAGCCAGTGCAAGGTGCGCTTGAGCTCCCCGTAGCGCAGCGGCTTCTCGGACAGGGACATCAGGACCCAGACGTTCCACCGGGGGGCCAGCATCTGCAGGCTCTCGGTGACCCGGGAGAGGTCGGACGATATGGATTCGGGCAGGCCGGTGATAGGCAAAGGGGGGTGCTCCTGGAACGTGGTGTACGGGGTTCAGCGGGTGCGGGTCGCCGGAGCGGCCGGGACCGGGGGTGAGACCGGGGTGGCGGGTGTCGTCTCCGGCGCGGCGGTGCGGTGCAGGCTCCGCAGCACGGCGGAGACGTGCTGGGCCTGGGTGTCGCGGACGGCGACGGCTTCACCGATGCGGCGGGCGCAGTCGTGGAATTGACCGGCGTCGTAGCGTCCGACCTCGCGCGCGGGATCAGTCAGTTTCCGCAGGCGCTGGAGCTGGAAGTCGAGATCACGCTCGGCGAACTCGATGGCCTTGTGGCTGGCCAAGAGCGCGGACAGCATGTTCGGGTGGGTCGTGGAGTCGGCGTGCGCTTCGAGCTCAGCGCGCGGACGGCCGTAGAGGGCTTCGATGTGCTCGGCGATCTGCCGGGATGTCGTGTGGGTCAATCAGTGGCCTCTCGCGCCTTTGGCCGCGGGCTCCGCAGCGAGCGGTGGGGTGGCGGGCACGGCGCGGGTAGTGATCTTGTTCTGGGTGAACCGCACCCGGCTCGGCTGCCGTGGCGCCCCCTGCGGGGGCATGCTCCGCAGGAGCTGGTCCAGGGCGGCGACGTACTCGGTGCGGGCGGACAGGGCGGCGTCCATCCACTCGGAGTCAAAGCGCAGGTCAGAGGCGGAGAGCGTGTTCATGTCCGCGTCGGGGGCTGTGCTGCGGTGGACGCGGTCACGGACGCGGGCGACCTGTTCCTCGGTCAGGGCCAGGAAGCTCCGCAGCTCCAACGCGCGCTGCTCAGCCGGCGTGGCACTCCCGGCTGCGGCGGCGGCGTAGAGCTGGGCAAGCGGCGCGCCGAAGACCTCTTCGAGTCGCGCGTCCTGGGTGCTGGGCTTGGTGGAGGTGCTCATCGGACTGCTCCCCTGGCCGGTGCGGCCGGCACGGCGACCTGGCGGGCAACGGGCGTGGTACCGATCGCAGGCACCGTTCGGCGGGTGCCCGACCAGCGTTCCGGCGTGCGCTTCCCCGGGGCGTTGTCATCCAGGAGGTAGGTCACGGTCATGGCGCGGCCGTCCCGGACGTCGAGCAGCGTGCGCACCCGGTCGGCGAGCGCCATCACCGGGTCATCGAGCTCTCCCCCGGGTGCTCGGTCCAGGGCAAGGACGAGGTCATCCTCGGCGCTGGACAGCGCTCCCTGGGCTTCTTCGAGGAGCCCGTACCAGCGCACCAGCGTCGTGGCTTCGGGGTTTGCTTCGGGCGCGGCCGTTACGGCGCCCCGCAGCTGCTGAAGGGGCATCTGGAAGCGGGTTTCGATCTGCTGGGTGTAGAAGGCCAGCACGTCGTCGAGTTCTTCGGGCATGGCGAACTCCTCTCCATGAGGGCATGGGGCGGCAAGGCGAAGGATGGTGATGGGCCACCGAGTTGTGCGGTGGGGCTAGTTACTAGGTTCCGGAGATTCCCCGGTTTGGCTGACCGGGGATGTGCTGCTATGTTCCGGCGCCCCGCCCTCAGCGGGCCCGGCCGCGGGCTGGCGGCGGAGCGCTCGGCAAGGCGGCCCGAACGCCGTTGCGGACCGCGCCCGGTGCGGGTGCCGGCAGCGGGGTGGAGCGGTCCTCCATCCAGTCGACGGCGGCCTCGCAGGTCTCGAAGGCGCCCTCGCGCAACGTGTGTGTGAAGTTGTCGAGGTCGGCTTGCTGCAGCAGGACCCGGAACGGCTTCTCGACCCGCTCGTCGACCGCCTCCAGCAGCACGACCGTCTCCGCCTTGGGATAGGAGTCGTCCGTGTGGCTGGAGCGCAGGACGAAGCGGTCGGCATCCTTGACGAGCCGCTGCTGCAGGGCCACGGTGGCCGCGTCGGCGGGCTGGGTGCCCGTCCCCGGCGGCAGGGCGATGGCCTCGGCCGGGCAGCCGCGGGCGATGAGGAAGGCTTGGGCCAGCTCCGGGAGCGGGAGGGTTTCGTGGTCGAATCGGTACGACTTGGTGGACAGGTCGCGTTCGAGGAACAGGGCGATCAGCTGAGGCTCGCCGGGGATTCCCCAGGTGACGGCGCCGTTGTGGATCATGTAGAAACTGCGGGCGCCGTCAGAACTGTGGTGCGCGGAGAGTTCGGTCAACTCCCGATGTTCCGATTCGACGCTGTCCCAGAACTCCTCCCCCACCGCCTCGTTGACGGGATCGAAGCCGTCGAGGCGGAAGTCAGGCCGGTAGTCGGGTCGGGGCATGGTCCTCATTTCGTTCTGCGGAAGTACCGAGGGTCAGCGGGACCGTGCGGGTGGAGCCGGCCAGGAGCCGACCCGGGGCGGGGGCACAACTGCTGCCGCGGGCCGGGCAGGGCCGGTGAGGGTCGTACGCCCGCTGTCGGTCAGGGAGACGGGCTGTCCGGCATGGAGCGGGTGGGAGGTGTCGCGTACGACAAGTTCGGCCTCCTCCAGCCTCTGGAAGACCGGGTGTGGGACTCGTACGCCGGAACCGGTCACGACGGCGAGGCGGCCGGTCTGCAGATGCTGGTGGAGCTTGGCTCCCTGACTGATGGCCAACAGCGCGGCGAACTCGCTCGCGAGCAGGTCCGCGCCCGTTGCGGCAACGCGCGGGTTGGCGGCTTCCAGCGGTTCCAGCCCGGCGACCATCACGTCGTGCCGGGCGTCTCGTATAGCGGTGGCGTCCTTGAGCTGGGCGACCGTTCTGTCGATACGGATGAACAGAGCCTGGTCGACTGCTAGTTCACCTGAGGCCAGGCGCCCAAGGAGGACCCGGTAGAAGGTGACGCCCGTCTCTGCTTCGGCGAGGGAGCGGTGGGCTTCGGCGAGACGGTGCAGTGGCTCGTCGAGCAGGCCCCGGTCGTGGTGCTTCCACAAGCGGCCAATGTCGTGACCGGTGACTACCTCGACACGGTGGTCAAGGCTGGTCAGGGCTTTCGGTGGGTTGCCGGAAGGCACGAGGGTCACCTCCGGAGAAGGGTGGCGGGGCCGGCGCGGTCGGGCCGTCGGTTCCCGCGGAGGTCAGGGGGATGCGGATGTCGAGGTGAGTTCCCTCGCGTAGCTCGGTGGGGTGGCCGAGGCGTCGGATCAGGGCGCGCAGTGGCCAGTTCGAGAACTCGGTGTAGACGGCCAGGGTGTCCCCGCCACGGAAGCGGGCGTGGGCCGCGGCCTGTAGAGCGAGGGCCAGGCCGATGCCCCGGCGCTGATGGTCGTCGGCTACCTGCAGGCCGAGGTCGAAGACGCCCGGCTCTCGGACGACCGGCCCGACCGAGGCCAGGGCGACCACTTCGTCGGCACCGTGCAGGGCGATCCAGCAGGCCGAGTGGTGCAGCAGCCGCTCGATGTCGCGGTGCAGAATCCGGGTTCTGCCCCAGCGGCGGTGCAGTGCCTGCTCGGAGCAGTCCTGGTGGAAGGTGTCGATGAGCGGCCAGTCACCGAGGGCCGCCCTCCGGAACCGGATCTGGGAGCCGGCGGGGGTGCTTAGCAGCTGGTGCACACGCCCGTGGCCGTAAGGAGGGCTTCGAGTGTGTAGGACTTGCGGCGCCGGCCGTCCGGCAGGGTGATGTCGCGGGTGCGCAGTCCGTACGGGGCGAGGAGCTCGGCGAGGCGGGCCTGGGTGAGGTCGCTGTAGCGGTAGTACTTGCCGGCGATGCCCGGCAGGTGGCGGAGGGCGTCCACCAGGTCGGCGGAGGCCATGGCGTGCGGGTCGTCGAGGTCGGAGAAGACGTGGATGCACGCGTCGAGCAGGGTGAGCGGCAGTTGGGCGGGGGCGGCCGAATCCTGGCAGCAGGCGTCTCCCGTCTCCAGTCCGCACGGCCGGCAGGGCTCGTATTCGGCCTCGTCGGCCGCGCAGCAGCAGGCCTCGGCCAGCAGCGCGGACAGCTTCTGGCCGGCGACGAGGCGCTCGATCAGGATGGTGGAACACGCCGTCAGCTGCTCGGCCGCTACGGTGCTGTCCTCCATCGCGCTGGCGAGTTCGACGAGCAGGCGTCGTTCGAGGACCTTGACCTCGTCGAAGGCGTCCACGATGGCGCGGTGCCGGGGGTTTTCCTCAAGCGGGTCGGCGGTCAGCAGGTTGGTGGCGAAGGTGTCCAGGAAGTTGGGGAAGGGCAGGGTCAGGGTCAACGGGTGGGGCCTTTCGTCAGGGTCGGAAGTGGGGGCTGGGGAAGTCCGGGCACCGCGTAGGTCGGCGGGCCGGGCTTGGGGGTGGTGTGGGTGGTGTCGAGCTGCGGGGAGCGGCCGCGGGCTGCGTGGGTGAGGGGGTCGACAGGACGGGGCTTGATGCCCAGGCGGCGGGCGGCTGTCCGGTAGACGTCGCTCTGGGCTCGGGGCCTGACCGCGACCACGTGGATCTCGGAGCGCAAAGGGGACCCTTCCGGAGTCCTGCGCGTGGCGTAGACGATGCGCCAGGCCGCGGCCGAGTCGACGTAGACCTTGCGGAGCCCGTCGAGTTCGTGGGTGAGTCGCCCCCCGAAGTGGTTCGCGTGGACGACGTCCTGGAGTTTGGCGAGCGCGAGGTCGCGGATGTCGCTGGGCGCCTGGAGGAGATCGGTCAGGGCGCGCGGGTCGAAGGTCAGCCCGAATGCGGCCCGGTCGTTGCCGCTCACGCCGCCGGCCCCAGGGCGTGTTGCGTGTCGTCGGCCGCGGCGGCCGCCGGGCGAGTGGATCGGCCGGGGCCGCGCAGGACACGGTGGGCGGGACGGTCGGGGTCGGTCTGGCAGGCCGAGAGCGGTCCGCCGGCCGAGCGGACGGCGGCCATCGCGTGGGTGAGGAAGTCCCGGTGCCACACGAACATCCCGGCCGGTCCGGCCTCGGGGTCCTTGTGCTGCTGGTAGGCCATCCACAGGGCGTGGAGCCACGCGACGACGTCGAGGTGTTCCTGCCACTGTTCGCACCAGGGCGCGGACGTGGTGATCTCCGCGCCGTAGACCGGCATGAGGAAGTCCTCCACCCAGTCGGTCAGCGAGTCGAGTTCGTTCTCCCGCTCCTCACCGTCCAGCTCCAGGATCGGCTTCGGATCGGGCGGCAGCACCGGGGCCGGCATACCGGGCAGGCCCGGCATTCCGAAGCCGCCGAACGGCATCGGGTCGGGGGCTGCGGCCAGGCTGTCGAGCTGCCTGGCCTGCTGGGCCGAGCGGTCCATGAGCTTGCGGACGCTGGCCTCGATGCTTTCCAAGTCGGCTTCGGGAACGCGGATCGGTTCCATGTCCTGGCCTTCGGGGCCGTCGATGGGTTCGAGCATGGAGATCTCTCCTCGCGGCCGCATGCGGCACGTCGGAATTCGTGAATGGGGTGGGAGTTCAACGATCCGCACATTCCCCGGTTTGGCTGACCGGGGATCTCGTGCTACAAAGCCCCCGCGCAGCCGGGCAGAAGGCCGGTAATCCGCTCTTCTGCCCGTGCCGCAAGCGGGCGAAGGTCAGGCGGTCAGGACGAAATCGTCCTGGGAATGGATCTGGCGCAGGGCTTCGGTGAGCCGGTCGGAGGCGATCTCGGCGTAGTGGCGGGTCTTCTCCACGCCGATGAAGTCCCGGCCCTCCAGCAGCGCGGCGACGCCGGTGGAGCCGGATCCGGCGCAGAAGTCCAGGACGGTGCCGCCCGCGGGGCTGATCTTGACGAGCTCGCGCATCACCTCGACCGGCTTCTGCGTGATGTGCTGGCGCTTCTTGCCCGCAGGCTGCGAGCCGGAGTACAGGCCCGGCAGGTAGACCGCGTTGTTGTCACCGTCCATGTCCCCGTTGGAGCCCCAGACGATGAACTCGCAGTTCTGAGTAAACCGCCCCTTCTGCGGGCGAGCCGCGGGCTTGTGCCAGGCCAGGACCCCGCGCCATGTCCAGCCGGCGGCCTGGATCGCGTCCGTGGTGACGGGCAGCTGGCGCCAGTCGGTGAACAGGAGCGCTGTGCCGCCGGGGCGGGTGAGCCGCTGGGCTTCGGTCATGATCTGCGTCAGCCAGAAGCCGTAAGACCGCTGGTCCATGTTCTCGCCGGTGAAGTCCGGCAGCGCGTGGCCGGCATCCGCGGAGGTGTACTTCTGCCGGGACGTGCGGCTCGTACGCTCCTTCGCCGTACGCCCACCGCTGTTGTACGGCGGGTCGGTGATGACGGAGTCGACGCAGCCGTCCGGGAGGGTGGACAGGACGGAGAGGGCGTCGCCCTGGTGCAGGGAGAAAGGCAAAGAGATACCCCAATGCGGTTCGGGAATGGTGAGGGTGGACTCCAGCCCGCCATCGAAAGTCCGTCAGCCCGAATGTGGACACAGCTGTGCCATAGGGCCATAGGGCGGTTGTGCGGGGGGAGTTCCAAAACAGTAGGGCACGATCCCCGGTTGACCACGGTCGCCGCGAAAACCCTTGAAATAGAGCCTTGATCATCTTTTTCTTGGTCAACCGGGGATCGGCACTTACTGTTTTGGAACTGCCCGGTGCACGCAGCACCGATGGCGGTATTCCCCCGCCATGTCCCTACGGAGGCACACCCTTGTCCCGGCACACCTGATCCGCCCCTGCGTCGTCGCGAGCGGCAACTCGTAGCGATGCCAGCGGGCACAGCTCACCCATCACCCGGCCTGCCGCGCCCTTCTCACGTCTTCACCGGCACCGCGCGGCCGGGACTTCACACCCCCGAAGGACCCCCCTATGCACTCCTTGCGCCCTCCCCTGCCTGAAATCCGGCCGCCGGCCCCGTCCGGCGAGCGCGGAGGCACCTCGGGTTGAAGGCCGCAGCCGCCGCCATCGGCCTCCTGTGCCTCTCCCCCCTCGCCCTCGCCACTACCGTCTCCATGGCCGCGGCCGGAAGCGCCGCCGCCCGAACCGCCCCCTGTACCCCAGGCGGCGGCACGAGCGTCGATGTCTCCGCGGTCGCCAAACAGGTCGCCGCGATCCTCGGCGGCCAGGGCGGCGACACCTCAATCCGCGTCGAGGGCCTGGAACTGCCCGCCGAGCAGATCCCCCACGCCAAGACCATCGTCGCCACCGGCATCGCCCTGAAGGTCCCCGAGCGCGGACAGGTCGTCGCGCTCGCCACCGCCATCCAGGAATCAAGGCTGCGCAACCTCAATTACGGCGACCGCGACAGCCTGGGGCTATTCCAGCAGCGGCCCAGCCAGGGCTGGGGCACCCCCGAGCAGATCCGCGACCCCGTCTACGCCTCCACACGCTTCTACAAGGGGCTCCTGGAGGTGAAGGGGTGGCAGCAGATGACCATCACGCAGGCCGCCCAGGCCGTGCAGCTCTCCGGGTTCCGGGACGCGTACGCGCAATGGGAACCGCTGGCCCGCGCCCTGCAGCAGGCCATCGTCAAGACGCTGCCGAGCGGCGGCACCAGCCAGCCCGGCCAGGAACCCGCCACCACTCCGGGTGGCGCCAGCGGCTGCAAACCGGGCGAGGACGGATCCGACTGGGGCGCCATTCCCGAAGGCACCGTCCCCGCGGGGTACACGATCCCGGCCGACGCCTCGCCGAAGGCGCGCATCGCGATCGACTGGGCGATGCACCAGCTCGGCACGCTCTACCAGTGGGGCGGCACCTGCACGGCGCCGCGCGGCCCCGACCCCATGGGCCGCTGCGACTGCTCCAGCCTCATGCAGCAGGCCTACGCCAAGGCAGGCATCACCCTCACCCGCACCACGTACACGCAGGTCAAGGAGGGTGACGCCGTACCGGCGAACACCCTGATCCCCGGTGACCTGCTCTTCACCCGCGGCACCGCCGCCGTGCCCGAGCACGTCGGCATGTACATCGGCGCCGGCCTGGTGATCAACGCACCGCGCACCACCAAGCCGGTGCGGATCGAGAAGGTCGGCGACTGGCAGATCCTCGCCGTCCGCCGGATCCCAGCGCTCAGCAAGTAGCCGCCCGCTGCCCGCAGATGCGGGCCTGAGCTGGGCCTTCCTCCCGCGCCCCGGGCGCCTCTCCCCTTCCCCCGTATACCCGCAGGGCCTCGCCGGCCTGCGCGGCAAGGAGCTTCGCCATACCCATTTCACTCGCAGACCGTGTCCTCTACCTCGCCTACGACCCCGGAATCACTCCAAAGGAGGGCGGCCTGCCCGGGCTCGAAGTCCTGAAGAAGGTCGTCAACTCGATCAACATGTTCGGACTCATCGCCGTCGTCGGCGCCCTGGCCGTATCGCTGGGCGTGTGGGCGTGGGGCCACCACTCCGGCGGCCACCAGGCCGAGGCCAACGGCAAGAAGGGCGCCGTCGTGGCAGCGGGCGCCGCCCTCGGGCTCGGCGCCGCCAACGGCATCGTCGTCTTCTTCTCCACCCTGGGGACGCAGGTCAACTAGTGCCGAAACGTTCCCTCTCCCCCCTGCACCGGGCCACCACGCACTGGTCGGCCGGTCGGCGGATCCTCGTCGCCAGTGTGGTCATCGTGGCGCTCCTCGGGACCGCCGGGCTGACCGCCTGGTTCACCGCTCGCGGCGGCAAGGCCGAGGCCGGACGGTCCCCCGCCCCGCCCGCGCCCAGCTCGCCTGCCGGTACCGCCCCGAAGCCTTCCGCCGGTACGGGCTCGGTCCCGGCCCCGCCGAAGGTGACCGACCCGCTCGCCTTCGCCCGGGCGGCGGCGGTGATGCTCTGGTCCTACGACACCCGCACCTCCAGCCGTGACCAGCAGCTCGCCGGCATGCACGCGTGGATGACCCGCGAGACGAAGTACACCGACTGGACAGCGATCTCCGCGCAGACCCCGGACCCGGTGCTGTGGTCGCGGATGGCCGACAACGCCCAGCACGCAACCGCCGCCGTCACCGAATCCCACTTCCCCTCGGCGTTCAAGCAGGCCCTGGCCGAGAACCCGACCGCGATCACCGAGGCGTACATCTACGCGGTCACCGTCACCGGCAAGCAGGCCCTGGCCTGGAAGGACGGCGGAGGCGGCGCCGAGGACCGCGCCGTCACCCTTGCCGTCCAGTGCCGGCCCAGCACCGACTGCGCCTTGGTCTCCATCGCCCCCAGCGTCGCCCCGTAACACGCCACTGAAGAAAAGGAGGTAGACCTCCAGTGGACTTCTGTTCCATCCCCCTCGCCAGCAAGCTGTGCAGCGCGGCCGACGCCATCGACTTCGTGAATGATCCGGGCAAGGCCATCACCGAGGGCATCGGCAACTGGATTGCCAAGTCGGCCGGCGAGTTCGCCGCCGCGTCGGCAGACCTCGCTGCCGAAGCCGTCAACGCCACCACGAAGGTCGACCTGCGGGCCGGATGGTTCGTCGACAACTACGAGCTGCTCCTGCCCATCGGCCTGACCCTCCTGGTCGCCACGTTCTGCGGCCAGCTCGTACGAGCCGCCGTCAAGCGCGACGGCCAGGCCCTCGCCCAGGCCTTCACCGGCACCGTCAGCGGGGTGATCTTCTGCTTCGTTGCCATCGCGGGCACCACCATCGCCATCGAAGTCGTCGACGCATTGAGTGACGGCTTGTTCGCGGCGGCGGGCACCTCGATCGAAGAAGCGGTCCGCCGCATGGTCAAGGCCAGTTCCGTCGCCTCGATGGTGCCGCTGGGCTGGATGATCCCCGGCATCGTCGGCCTCGGCGCCGGCGTCGGCGCCATCCTCTACTGGTGCGTGATGATGGTCCGCAAGGTCGGCATCCTCGTCCTGGTCACGCTCGCCGTGTTCGCCGGAGCCGGCGGAGGCTGGGAAGCAGCGCGCCGCTGGCGCCGGGGCTGGATCGAAGCCACCGCCACCCTAGTCGTCTCCAAGCTCCTGATGACGATCGTGTTCCTCCTGGGCATCTCCGCCCTCGGACAGACCCAGGCCAAGGACGGACTGGGCGCGCTCGCCGACTGCCTCGCCGGAGTCGTGATCATGATGATGGTCCTGCTCTGCCCGTACGCCACGTTCAAGTTCGTGCACTGGGCGGCCGAGGGCACCGACGGCGAATCCATCCACCGTGCCGGTGGCACCGGTGCGCAGATGGCCAAGCAGCACACCGAGCAGGCCGCCCGCAAAGCCGCCGCCATGGCCGCCACCGGCGGAGCCGGAGCGGCCGCGGCCGGAGGCGGGGCGTCCCCGCAGGGCCCGGCCGGCTTCCCCGGCGACATCGCCGCCAACCCGACCGGCGGCCAGGGGGACAAGCAGAACAGCTCCCCGATGCCGTCCTCCAGCGGCAGCCCGGCCGTCGACGCCCTGTCGAAGGCAGTCCAGCCGCCGCCGACGAGCCCGAGCCAGGACACCAGCGGACAGCTCGGCGGAAGCACCGGTTCCCCGTCTGATCCGGGCGGTACGGGCCCCGTACCGCGCAGCACCCAGGAGGGCCCGCCACGAAGCGCGCCCGTGCACGGTCCGGCCGCAGCTGGCGGCCCTGTCGCGAGCGGGCCTTCGCCCACCGGTTCCTGACCCGTCCCCGATCCCCGGGCGGGACACGCCGCACCCGATGCCGTGTCCCGCCCGGGTTCCAACCCCTGGTCTTCGAAAGCGGCTTCTGCATTGTCCGACCTTGTCCTTCCTCTCACGATCAAATTCCCTCACCGGTCCCGGCGCGGGATCCTGCTCGGACTGTCCCTTTCCCAGCTCGTCCTCACCTCCGCGGCTCTCGCCCTGCTGCTGGCCACCGTGGTCTCCACCGGCCTGGTCGGCGCCCTCGCCCTGACCCCGCTCTGGGCCGCCGTCGGCGCCCTCGTCGCCATCCGCCGAAACGGCCGCTCCCTGATCGACTGGGCGCCGATCGTCCTGCGCTACGCACAGCGCCGGCACACCGGGCAGACGATGTGGCTGGCCCGCGCGGTATCGCGGCCCCGGACCGACGGCATGCTCCACCTGCCCGGCACCGCCGCCTCCCTGCGCGTGGTCACCCCGTCGGGATCGCAGGCCGCGGCCGTCCACGACCCGCACGCCCAGACCCTGACCGCCATCGCCCGCGTCTCCAGCCGCGCCTACGCACTCCTCGACCCCGCGACCCAGAACAGCAACGTCACCTCGTGGGGTAGGGCGCTGGCCGGTATCGCGCGCGGCGGGCACATCGCCACCGTCCAGGTGATGGAGCGCACCGTTCCCGACTCCGGCGACACGCTGACCAGGCACTGGACCACCCATGGCCACCCACAGACCCCGGTCGCAGGGCAGGTCTACTCCGAGCTCGTCGCCTCCGCCGGTCCCGCCGCCGCCCCGCACGAGACGTACATCGCGGTATCCCTCGACCTGAAGGCCGCCAAGCGGCTGATCAGCCAGGCCGGCGGCGGGCTCCCCGGAGCCTTCACCGTGCTGGGGCAGACCACCTCCTCCGTCGCCCAGGCCGCACGCGGCGCCGGGCTGACGGTCACCGGCTGGCTCACGGCCCGCGAGATAGCCGCGGTCGTGCGCACCGCGTACGACCCCAAGGCCCTGGCCGGGCTGCAGCAGTGGTCCGAGCACGGCCGGGCCGAAGCCGACCCCGCCGCCGCTGGCCCCGTCGTGCAGGTCGAGGAGTACGACCGGGTCATCACCGACTCCGCCCGCCACGCCACCTACTGGGTGGAGAACTGGCCGCGCACCGAGACCGGCGCCGGATTCCTGCACGGCCTGATGTTCTCCACCGGGGTCCGCCGCTCCTTCTCCCTCATCTACGTGCCCCAGGGACTCGAGTCCGCGCTACGCGACGTGCAGCGCACCAAGGCCACGATCATCGCGGACGCCGCCGAACGCCAGCGCCGCGGACAGGTCGACTCCGAAGCCGACTCCGTCGAATACGGGGACGTCAAGGAACGCGAGCGGCAGCTGATCGCCGGGCACGCCGACGTCGCCCTGACCGGGCTCCTGACCGTCTCCGCCGAGACCGACTCCGCGCTGGACGCGGCGTGCGCGCAGATCGAAACCGCCGCCGTCGGCGCTCAGGTCGACCTGAGGCGCCTGGTCTACCAGCAGCCCGACGCCTTCACCCTCGCCGCACTCCCCCTGGCCCGCACCGCCCTGTAGCCGAACACCCGCCGCACACCCCAGCGGCAGCAAGGACCAACCCTTTGACCAAGCCCCACAACCCGCCGGGCGACGCCCACCCCTACCTGCGGGCCGCGACCGCCGGCGTCCGCCACCACGCCCGAGCGGCAGCAGGCAGCGAAGCTCCCGCCGACCGCGTCCACCTGGACGTCCTCCACAGCCACCTCACAGGCCTCCATCTCTTGGTGGACCGGCTTGCGGACACCACCCGGCCCCCGCACCCCGCCGCCGGACGACACCTGGCCTCCGCCCACCTGCGGCTGTGGCAGGCAGCGACCAGCATCCACGACGCCTTCCACACCCTCCCCGCCGGGGAACGCAACAGCTCCGACACGGCATGCCGCCCTGACCGGTTGCCCGAGGGGCCGCCGGTCCTGACCATCTGCCAGCGCCAGCTCGCCTCCGGCCATGCCATCCGCCGCAAGACCACCCCCGCCGACCACGGCCCCCGCCCGGCGCGCACCGCCTGAGGCAGCCCCCGCAGAATCGATCCGCCTCATGCCCCAGCACCGACCCGGCCGCCGCGCACGCCGCGCGAGCGCGAGCCCCCTGTTCACCCCCCACGGCACCGACCGCAACACCCGCAAGGCCGCCCGCCGTCAGCTCGCCGAAGCCCAGGCCAAAGCCCGCGCCGAAGCCACCTCCCCTTCCGGCGAGCATGAGCCCGCCGAGGCGGAGATGCCCCGCCCCCACTACCCTCTCGCCGGACGGCCCGGCAGTGCCTCCGCACGCGGAAGCCGTCTGCGTCTTCCCGCCCACCGCATGACCACCGCGGTGGCCGCCGGCGCCTACCCTTTCCTCGCCGAAGGCGGCCTGGGGGCTGACGGCATCTACATCGGCCGCGACGTCCACGCCGAAGCCGCCTTCGTCTTCGACCCGTTCACCCTGTACGGGAAGGTCGAAGGGTTCACCAACCCGAACATCCTGCTCGCCGGGGTGATCGGCCAGGGCAAGAGCGCGCTCGCGAAGTCCTTCGCGCTGCGGTCGGTGGCCTTCGGCTACCGCATCTACGTCCCCTGCGACCCCAAGGGCGAGTGGACGCCCGTCGCACAGGCACTGGGCGGAACCTCGATCGCGCTCGGCCCCGGACTGCCAGGCCGTCTCAACCCGATGGACGCCGCCCCGAGACCGCCGTCCGTTCCGGAGGCGGACTGGGCGGGCGAGATCCGCAAGCGCCGACTGCTCCTCCTCGGCTCCCTCGCCCGCACCGTCCTGGCCCGCGACCTGATGCCGATGGAACACACCGCTCTGGACATCGCCCTCGACGGCGTCGTCAAGGCCGCCGCCGCAGCAGGGCGCACCCCGCTCCTGGGCGACATCGCCCACACCCTCGCCCAGCCCGCCCTCCTCGACCAGGCCGCCGGAACCGTCTCCGGCCACCTCGGAGAGGCCGCCCGCGACCTCGCCCACGCCATGCGCCGCCTCGTCCACGGAGATTTGGCCGGCATGTTCGACGCCCCGTCCACCGTCGCCTTCGACCCGGCCACCCCGATGCTGTCGATCGACCTGTCCCGGCTCGGCGGATCCGGCGACGACACCGCCCTCGTCCTCGCCATGACCTGTGCCTCCGCCTGGATGGAGTCCGCCCTCACCGATCCGCGCGGCGGTCGCCGGTGGATCGTCTACGACGAGGCGTGGCGCCTGATGCGCCACCCCGCGCTGCTGCAGCGCATGCAGTCCCAGTGGAAGCTCTCCCGCGGCCTCGGCATCGCCAACCTCATGGTCATCCACCGCCTCTCCGACCTCCTGACCGCCGGCGACGCCGGATCCCAGGGACGAGCCCTGGCCGAAGGCCTCCTCGCGGACTGCTCCACCCGCATCATCTACCGCCAGGAAACCGACCAGGTCCACGCAGCCGCCACCCTCCTCGGCCTGACCTCCGTCGAGACCGAAGCGATCTCCCACCTCACCCGCGGACGCGGCCTGTGGAAGGTCGCCGGCCGCTCCTTCATCGTCCAGCACCTGCTCCACCCCGCCGAACAGGCGCTGTTCGATACCGACTCCCGAATGCATTGAAAACACGCCGAGTTCACTTCGCTTGACCGACATTCCAGCGTCTTGCCTCCGCCCTCCACGCCCTCCTAGGAGCAATCCATCGAATTCCATCCCACCATCATGCTCTTCCCTGAGCTCGACGAGGACGACCTCAATGCCCTCGCCGACGACATCAAGGAAAACGGCCTGCTGCACCCCATCGTTCGCGACCGTAGCGACCGGATCATCGACGGACGTAACCGCCTGAAGGCATGCGAGATCGCGGACATCGAGCCCTCGTACACCACGTACGAGGGAGATGACCCCGACGGCTACGCGTTGTCCGCGAACATCCACCGCCGCAATCTCACCAAGGGCCAACTCGCCATGATCACCGCCAAAGCCTGTCCATTGAATGGACAGGGCGAGCGTCCACTAAATGGACAGACTTCCCGTTCGCTGAGCCGCCAACTGGGAATCTCACGAGGCATCGTAGGCAATGCATACATCGTGCTCCAGCACGCGCCCGACCTCGTGGGGCCAGTGATTAGCGGTGCCACAGGGCTCAACGAGGCCTACGCCATCGCCCAGGAGAACAAGGCCAAAGCCAACTCCGCCGAGGCTCAACTCGCACGGCTCCGCACCGAAGACCCTCGACTCGCCGACCGTGTCGTGGAAGGCGAGCTCACCGTCCAGGGCGCCTGGGCGGAGCGGAAGGCCCGCCTGGAAGAGGACCTGCGCCAGCGCCGAGTCGCCACCAACCTCCTCTGCGAGATTCTCCCCGCCCTCGCGCAGATACGTGGCAGCCGCACGTTCGCCCAGTACGACCCCGAACTCGCACCGCCCGGCCGAGCGGTGACCCACAAGGTGATCGAGCACGCCGCCACCGCCCTGTCAGAAATGGCCACCGTATGGAAGGACCGTAACCTCCCGTGAAGTATTCCTCCGACCCCGAGCTGCGCAAGCTCGCCCTCGAAGCGGCCCAGTACGTCACCAACGACGCAGGCCGCATACACAAAGACGACATGCTCGACGACCTGTGCGCGCGGATCCGCGAACGCGAGGACCTCAGTGGCGCGGTCCTCAGGAAGGCCGCTCAGGGCCTGATGCGGGACCTAGGCGAGCGCCGCAGTCCCCGACGCAACCGGCGTTCCGGCGGCCTGTACCACCCCGAGAGCATCATGAAGCTCGGCAATGGAATCTGGGTGTGGATGAAGCGCACCACCCATGCGGACCTGTCGCAGTGGGGCGTGATCTGCGCCAGGAACACAATCCGCACCATGACTGCGGGCGCCGACAACCAGCAGTACGTCTACGAGCGCACCGACGCATTTCGGGTCAACCCCGGAATCACGGCACTGCATTCTCTGGAGGAGTCCGTCTTCCACTACCGGCAGGACGCCCTAGACGTTATCGACTGGGAAGAAGACCATGACGAACTGTAGGGACCACCCCTCCCGTGCCCGCAATAGGCGCTCACCTGCGGTCCCGGCAGCAACGCCTGTATCCGACCGGGTCCGATGATCTCGCGTCAGGAGCCGCAGGCGGGTCGTCCAACAGAGCGTTCGCTGGCGCCTATGCCTGATCATCGCAACGTCCACAACCCCAGCTGGCAGCGGGCATGGGCCCGCTTCACCCACGTGACCACTCCGCTGCGCGAGCGCGGCTGGATCTGCGATGTCCAGTTCGGGCTGGACGACTGGCTCGTCTACGCCTGGCCGCCGGGCCACGATTCCGTCCTCATCGTCAGCCGGGAGGACGGGTGGCTGGTCACCCACCAGGCGCCCGCCCAGGACTGGAGCTCGATGACCGTCGTGTACGACTCCAGACCCGCTACGGGCCCCGAGGACCTTCGCTGCGTCGGCCCTCTTCTCGTCGCGGTCGACGATCGCCTCGCACGGATCCTCAGTACGCCGTCGGCACCAGCCCCCGCACACGCACCCCCAGTCACACGGCAGAAGGGAGATCACCTTGGGAATGTGGGGACCACGCCCGTTCGACAACGACTCGGCAGCCGACCTCGCCGTAGCCCTCGATAGCGCCGCTCCCGAAGAACGCAAGACCATGATCCGCAGCTCCCTCACCCGAGGGCTGACGACAAGCCTCGCTTTCGAAGGCGAAGAGGCAATCGGTGCCGCAGCAGTGGTAGCCGCCGAGTTCCCGGGCGGTAGGGCCGTCGGACCCTACGGGCCATCAGCCGAACCGGCCGGAAATCTGTCAGACCTGTCAAGTCTGGCTGTTCGCGTGCTTACTCGGTTTATCCACGACGATCTGGAGGAGTCGTGGACGTGGCTCGACCCCACCGCCAAGGAGCACTGGATCGCATCACTCAGCCAGATGCGGCAGGTGCTGGCCGTGCCCCCACTTCTTTCCAACCGAGGTCCACTCGGTAAGTCGAACTTCGGCTCACGGAAAGCACTCGACACAACTACACCCAGCAGCCTTCGGCTGCCGCGCATTCCAGCACGCCGTCGGTGATGCGCCAGCCGCTTCGAACATCCCGGCAACGCTGCCGGTCTCCAGTTCCTCGAACGAACTCCGTGAACTCTGCCGGGGCAACCGCTCTCGTCTCTCCCCACGTCCCCCTCCCAGAAGGGCTTTCGGTGTACCACCCCGTCAGCATCCACATAGGGCTCCATCGCGCGAAGCCACTGTCCCTGCCCCTCACAGACCCGGTACATCGCATCCTGTGGTCGGCGGGGCTCTCCTACTGCTCGCGGTTGGATGCCTACACCGCGCCGGCATCCCTGCCGATCGAGCAGCAGGAGCACCTCGCGCACCAGGCCGTCTACGCCCTGCAGTCACTGGAACTGCCCGTCGCCCACATCCATCACCCGGCGCCCACCCCGTGATCCAGGGCGACCCCGTACAGCGCTACGAACAGGAGTGGAGAAGCCGCTCGGCCGCCGTGGCCGACTCGCTGGAGGCGTTCACGGCCGCGCTGGCGCCACGGCTCGGCGCCGCATGGAGTCACCACGTCATCCCCACGCGGTATCGGTGGAGCCACAGCGACGACCGAGTCTGGGAGAGGGAGGAGGGGACGTTGTGGCGGGCCCTCGGCCGCCACGGTGATCACAAGCTCGCGCGGTCCTTCCTGACACACGCCCACGGGCTGCAGCTCTGCCTCATAGAACGGCCCCACCGAGTAGGAGAGTTCCTTGTCGGAGCGATGCTGCCAGCAGGCGTCTTCGAGTACGACACGACCGATCACCCCAAGGCCATCGCGGTGTCCGGTGACCCTGTCCGCGCCGGCGCCGCGGTACGGCGCAGGCTGCTTCCGTACTACCGCCACGCGGCGCTACGGGTAGCCAGCGGCACCCGGTTCAAGCAGGCGTCGAGGGTGGTCATCGGGCGCTCCTCCAACGGGCGGCCGATCGCCGACGCGGTGATGCCCCGCGCCATCCGCGTTCTGCTCCACGAGGACGGACGCTGGCGCCTCGACCCTGGAACCGGGCTGTGCGTGACGGACATCAAAGAGCCGGTCGCTCCCGAAGTCCTCGTCCAGGATGCCGGCGACCGGCTCCGCCAGCTCGGCTTCGAGGTTGTCCTCACCGACCGCAACCCACTGGAGATCCACTTCCCCTCCCACCCCCCGGCCAGGACCGCCCCCGTAGCGGCCGCTCCGCCGCCCGCGCCCGGAAAACCGGGCCGGGCCCGCTGACCCCGGAGAGCCCTCGGCAGGAACACCACCGCTCTCCCCACCGATCCCACACCCCTCGCACACCACCGGAGCAGCCCCCTGACCACTCGTTCCTTCATCGCCCGCCCGACCGAGTCCGGCGAATACCACGGCATCCACGTCAAAATGGAAGGGAATCCCAGCTTCCAACTCCCCCTCCTCCTGGCCGCATACCAGTACAGGTTCGGCGGAGACCTGGAGGCCATGTCCCGGCACCTGATCGACGATGTGACGGTCAGCTGGGACTACCTGGGCACCGACCTCCTCGACCGGGCCCCCCAAGAGCTCCTCGTCGCCCTGACAGGTGGCGAGACCTGGTCCAGCCGCCAGCCCGAGAACCTCTTTACCTTCGACGGTTCTCCCCCGGTGCGCATGACCGTCACCCCCCACAACTCCACCGAGCTGGAGTGGGGCTATGTCCTGCATACCGAGGGCATCGAGGTCATCAGCCTCTACGAACAGGACCGCGGCCCCCTCATCGGATGGACGACGAGCCCCCTGTCCCCATTCAGTGACCACCCGGCGAAGTGGCAGCCGCTCGGGCCTCCCCGTGGCCAGACACCCCGGACCGAACCCGCGCTGACCACGACCCCAGTCGCTGCGAGCCCGCCCGCCGCCACGTCCCGCTCGCGGGCCGCTCGCCTCTGATCCGAGAAGGAGCCTCCCTCTGCCCGGCCAGTTCGTCGTCGGCACGCACCCCCAGTACGGGTTCGTCGCCGCCGCCCAAGGAATTCCCCACCACATCAGCCACTGGTACCTGACCCAACTCGGCTTCCGAACGACCCACAGCGCCCACGGCATCTACCTGCTCTCGCTACCCGGCAACGACGGGGCACGGCAGACCCGCGAAGCGGTCAAGAGCCTGCGCCGCAGCGGCTACAAGGTCTACGCCGACTACTCCCTCGACCCCGCCAACGAGCCATCTGCGCAACCGGCCCCCGTCCAGGATCCGCGGGCCTGGTACCGGGTCTCGGCAGCCGCCGCCACCACCCCGCCCCAGTACGCGACCACACGAGCCTGGAGCTCGGTGCCACCGCAGACCTCACCGGTGATATCCGCACCGAGCCCGACCGCCCACACCAGCCGCACCCGCTGATCCAGAAAGGAGCCCTCCTGTAAATGGCCCAGACCGCCCCCCACCACCCCGGCAGCGCCGAACTGCGGCTTCGGGCCCGCCAGCAGGCCGCGGTATTCCTGCGCGGCCTGCCGGTGTCCGCGGACCCCGCCGCCCCGCTGCGCGCATGTGCCGAAGCAATGTCCGAGGCATCGACCCCCTCCGAAGTCCACGCACTGACCGAACTCGCGGCGAGCGGCGAGGACGCCGGGCTGATCTCGCTGCGGAACCTCCTACGCGCTGCCGGCACCCGCTGCCGAGAACAGGGCGAAGGCCAGCTCGCCACCCGCTACGAGCGCACCAGCGACCTCCTCGAGATCGCCGACCGGACCCTCTTCCAGCTCGGGGTTGACCTACTGGCCAGCGCCCATGCCACCGGGCCGGACATGTCCAAGCCGCCGTCGGCCTCCGTCGGCAGCGACGAGGGAGTGTCGACCTGACGTCCTCCGAGATCACCCTCTACACCAGCCACCACCACGGCATCGTCGCCCTCGTCTCCGGCGAATCCTTCCGCTGGGCTCGCACCGCCCTGCAACTCGCCGGATTCGACACAGACCGTGACGGCAACTACGTCATGCCGCTGATCGACGCGGGCCGCGCCCGCCAGGCCTTGGCCGCGCTCGCGGAGACCTCGCGCTCATGCCAGAGCACCGTCATCGCAGCCGACCAGCGCTACATCGGCGACTTCGCACTCGATGTCAGCAGGCACCTGCCGGGTCAGTGGAAAGTACGGGTCGAGAACTACCCGCACCCGGCGGCGCAGGGCGACCTCTCCTCTTGCCTGTGGACGACCGCTTCCAACCTCCGCTTCCTAGGGAACCGGCGGATACCCGCTGCGGCCATCCTGCAAGCAGAGGACGGGGCCGAGATAGCCATCGTCTACAACCCCCGCCACCGCGTGTACGACGTCGGGATGCTCGTCCCGACGGATATGTACCTGGACGAGAGCGTCACGCCGCCGCCCATGATCACCGTGCATCCGGCTCCTGTCCCTGCCGCCCGGAAGATCGCCTCCAGCCTGCTCACCGATTACCACCGGGCCGTCCTCGAAATGCAGTTGAACCACCTGGGCGATGACCTGGCATGGGCACAGGAGGAGTTCGAGCCCGGCACCGTCCAGGATCCTCCACAGCGCGACCTGGCCGAGGCCTTCGACCGCTTCGCCTCCATCGCGCCGCACATCATCACCGCCCTGCGTAACAGCGACGCTCACGCCTTCAACCCGCACGAACAGGCGTTCTTGGAGGACATGGGGGCTGCGTTCCGCCAGCCGGGACCGGGCGCCGAGGACGCAGGGGAGACGCGGGAGAACCCGAGCCTGGATCTGCTGTCGATGTGGATGAGCGAGGGCGAGGGTCTGGTCGAACTTGCCCGGGCCGCCGTCCGCACCGCGCCCGCGCAGACCGCCCTCGGCCTCGTCCGTGCCGTGGAAGCACCCGGAGTGCTTCCCTCCCCTCCCCCGCGAGTCGGGGCCGCCCTCAACCGCCGATAGACCACTGGAGCCTCTATCCCCCTCCCCCCGACGCCACCTCCGCACCAGGCCGTCAACGCGCTGACCGGCTGGTCCGTCCAGTTCTCGGTGATCAAGCTCCGCTGCGACACCGCCCTGGACGACCTCCGCAACCGCCATGGTGACCTCGCGAACGGCACGGCCGCCGAGGCCGCGAAGGCCGCCCGCAACCGTGAGCTCGCCGGCCTCTTCCTCGATCTCCGCCCCCACCTGGGCACACTGATCGCCCACGCCCGAGCCGGAATCGACGCCATGCCCAGGGCCCCGCACCACGCCCGCTGGCACCTGCTGATCACCGACCTCGCCCACGCCGCGGACCAGGCCGGACGGATACTCGACGAGGAGCATCCCGACGGCCAGGACACCGCTGCGCGCGATGACCGGCTGTGGCCCTACCTGAGGACCTGGGGCGAGCACCACGTACTCCTGCGCGACCTCGCCCTCCAGCCGGCACATCCCCCGCAATCCGCAGCCCGGCTCTGGGCTGAGGAGGAGACGTGGTGGACCGACCGGGCCCGCACCGCCCGCAGCCATGGCCTGCTGCAGCCGCTCGAATCCCGCTATGAAGCCACCGGACTCCAGCTCACCGTCGCCCTCATCCCACGCCCCGATGACCTCGACGAGGAGGTGGTGCTGGTCCTCGCCGGGGACATCGACAGCCCCGAGATGCGCGTGATCGGCCGCTACGACACCGACGACGAAGCAATCCGGGACCTCCCCCCAGCGGTGCCGCCCGGCGTGCTCTACCCCAACGGCGCCCCACCGGAGCCCGGGCCGCCGCCTGGGCTGCCGCTGGCACAGCTGACCCGCGATGTCATTGACGCGCAGCACAGCGGCTCCGTCGCCGATGCGATCTTCTACGTCACCGAGCGGCCGCCGCACGCCCCCGCCGGGCACATCGCCCAGCTGTCGGAGTTCCTCGACACCTGCGCCACCTGGGCCACCGCTCTGGACACCCGGGCCGGCCAGGAGATCGCCGTGCGGCTGCGGATGCTCTCCGCGCAGACCGGTCACCTGGTCCAGGACCTCGCGGCGGTCGGCGGACAGCTGGCGGAAGCGGTGGCCGTCCTGCCACCGCACCGCACGCCCGCGCCCCGCCACCTGCCCTCCCCGCGCCCACCCAGCGTGGGCACCACGCCGGTCCTACCGGCGCCATCGGGCTCCGCCGCGCCCGCGCGCCGCCGATAGCCCCGCGCCCAACCCCTTCTCTCCGCCCCGCCCTGCCCGCTGACGGAAAGCCCTGCCCTGTTGACCCTGGCCGATCACCCGACCATCACCCCACCACCCGCCACGTACGGAGCCGTACTCGGCAGCCGGCATGTCGTCCGCCTGCTCGGCGGCACGCTGACCGGACGCCTCCCCAACGGCATGGTCCCCGTCGGACTCGTCCTGTGGATCACGGGCGCCGGCGGCACCCTGGCCTTCGCCGGGCTGCTCGCCGCGCTGTACGGGCTGGCGTCCGCCCTGTCCCAGCCTGTCAAGGGCAGGCTGATGGACCGCTTCGGACAGCCGCGAGTCTCGGCGCCCGCAGCAGTGCTGAACTCCGGATGCCTGTTCGCCCTGCCCCTCATCGGGGCAGGCGGACACCCGGCGGCGGTGGCGGCGGTCGTCGGGTTCGCGGGTCTCATGACGCCCCCGTTGGAGGCCGGGCTCCGGGCCCTTTGGCCGTCGGTCCTTCCCGACCCGGCCCAACGCCGCTTCGCGCAAGCCCTCGACACCGGGTCGCAGGGCCTGCTCTACATCGCCGGCCCCCTGCTGGCCTCGTGGCTGGCAGCCACGCACGGTCCCGGCACCGCGTTGATCGCGACCTCCGCCCTCGGTCTCGCGGGCACGGTAGTCGTCCTGACCGCCGCGCCCTCGCGCACCTGGCGGCCGGCCCCCACGGTCGGGGCGGCGGGAGGCGGGCGCTTGCGCAGCAGCGGGCTGGTCCTGCTGTTCACCGGGCTGGCCGCAACCGGGTTCACGCTCGGCGCGATGAACGTGTGGGCCGCGGGCATGGCCACCGCCCATGGGCTGGACATGCTCGCCGGGGTCCTTCCCGCCGCGTTCTCCACCGGCAGCTTCCTCGGCGGCCTCCTCTACGCCCGCCGCACCTGGCCCGGCACCACCACCAGCCACCTCATCACGACCGCCGCCCTGTTCCTCCTGGGCTGGCTCCCGCTACTGGCCCACCTGCGCCCCCACGCCGCCATCGCCTTGGCCGTGGTCCCCGGGCTGTTCCTCACCCTGATCATCACCAACGCCTTCCATACCGTGGACGCCCTCGCGCCCGCCTCCCGGACCACCGAGGCGTACGCCTGGCTGATCCTGTCGGTCGGTACCGGCCAGGCTGGCGGAACCGCGCTCGCCGGAGCGCTCTCGGCCCACACCGCGGTACTCGCGGCGCTCCCCGCGGCCGGCGCCGCCACCACCCTCGCCATCCTCATCCTCGCCCGCCGCAAGCTCGGCCCCGGCCGACGACCCGGCCGCCACCGCCGGACCCGCCACCACCGATAGGAGGTTCGCCTTGCCCGAACCAGCAGAGCCGTTCATGCCGATCCGGCACACCATCACCGGCGAGATCACCACCACCGGCTACAACTCCGCCGCCCGGCGGATCCTGCTCCAGTCCGGCTTCGAAGAGACGCCAGAATGCACCTGCCGAGCGACGGACCCCGGCACGGAGCAGACCCACGGGCCCGTTCGGCAGCCGGCGAGGTGCTCGTCGCTGGGCATCCCGTGCACCTGGACCGAGCCGTCGGCCGGCCGGTGAGCGCAGACCGTACGCCCCGGCCGCCCCGGCCCCCGATGCCGGCACAGTCCGTGGTCCGCTTCGAGAGCGGGGCCAGCCTCTCCAGACCTTCGCCAATCCCGGCCGTGCCTGCGCCTGTTGAGGGGGCCCGCTTTGACCACACCCGGAACACCTAGCAGTTCAGCGCGAACCAAGGGCGGCGAACTGCGGGCCAAGGTGGCCCGACTGCTGGCCGACCGGCCGGCGGACACGATCACCATCGGGGACATGGCCAGGCAGCTGGGCCACTCCCACGGCGCCGTCCGCAACGCCGCCCTCACGCTGGTGCGACGCGGCGAGGCGGACCAAAGCGGAGTCGGGCAACCCGAGTTCCGCGCGAACGCGAAAACCGCCGCAGCCGCGCAGAGCGCTGTGATCAGCCCACCAGGCACCCACTCTCCCCGCGCCCAGGCGGCTGCTGCAGCCCGCACGACCAGTCCCGCAGCAGCCACGCCCAGGCAGACGACCGGGCCGATCCGCCGCGCGGGGGGCCAGCTCTACCACCCCCGGAAGCTGGCCGATCTGCCCGACGTGGAAGCGCTGAATCGGCTGCGCGACGCCGACGTGCCGGTACTGCTCTACGGCCCTCCGGGCACCGGCAAGACCTCGTTGGTGGAAGCGGCGTTCCCGGACCTGCTCACCGTCGCCGGTGACGGCGACACCACGGTCGGCGACGTGATCGGCGAGTACACCCAGGCCGACGCGGGAGGCTACGTCTTCCAGTACGGTCCGCTGGTCACCGCGATGACCGAGGGCCGCGCCCTGCTGATCGACGACGCCACCCTGATCTCGCCGAAGGTCCTGGCGGCGCTGTATCCCGCGATGGACGGGCGCAGGCAGATCCAGGTCAAGGCCCACAAGGGCGAGACCATCAAGGCCGAGCCCGGCTTCTACGTGGTGGCGGGCCACAATCCCGGCGTCCACGGCGCGGTGTTGACCGAGGCGCTGTCGTCCCGGTTCAGCGTGCAGATCCAGATCGGCACGGACTATGACCTCGCCCTGGCGCTGAAGATCGACGACCGGGTCGTCCGGGTCGCCCGACACCTCGCTGGCCAAGTCGAGCTCGGCGAGCTGGGCTGGGCCCCGCAGCTGCGGGAGCTGCTCAGCTACCAGAAGACCGAGGCCGTACTCGGCACCAACGCGGCGCTCGCGAACCTGGTCGGCATCGCTCCGCTGGAGGATCGTGATGCCGTCGCCGACGCCGTTATCAAGGCCGTCGGCGTCAAGAAGATCGCGCCCCTCACCCTCGGCAAGCAGCTGTCCGCCTCAGCCCTCCGCAAGCCTCCGGCCGTCACCGGCGCCGCGTCCCGGGGCCGCTCGCGATGAGCGCCCACCAGCACGTCCAGTTCCCCGCCACCACGCCGGAGGCGGACGCCGACCTCGCGCGATGGGACGACGACGGCGCCCCGCCCGCGCAACCCCGTTCCTCCCCGGACGCGTGGCTACGCGTGGGAGCCGAACTCGGCGACCGGCTGGTCGCCCTCTCCGGCCGCCAGGACCTCCTCGTCACCTGCCGCCCCGGCACCCGCAGCGGCGCTCCGGCCGCGTTCTTCCCCACGCTGGGCGAAGTCGAGTTCGACGCCGCCCTGTTCGCCCCGCTCCAGCCCCACGAGATCCATCCGCGGATCCTGGGCGACGAGGAGCAGTATCCCGCCGCCTGGGGAGTGTTCGTCCACGAGGCCGCGCACGCGGCCCACTCCGTCTGGACGGCGCCGGCAGGAACGAACCCCCGTGTCGTCGAGGCCGCCCACCTGCTGGAAGAGAGCCGTGTCGAAGGCGCACACCTGATCCGGCGGCCCACAGACCGCGCCTACCTGCGTACCAGTGCCCGAACCCTGGTCGTGCCCGACATCGCCAATCCCACCCTCCAGGGCATCGAGCACGCCGCCTCCGTGGCGGCTCTGATCCTCGGCCGCCGTGACGCCGGCATCTTGGGCGCCGGTGAGACCCGGGCCGTCGCCGATCTGTGCGAAAAGGTGCTGGGCGCGGACCTGCTGGCCACCCTTACCCGCATCTGGACCGCGGCCCACCAGAGCGCCGACCACGACGCGACGACCATGCTCGCGCGCGGTCAGGAATGGTGCGACGCTCTGGACATCGCGACTCCCGCCCTGCCCATGCCGGAGAACCTCGCCGATCTGCTGTCCGGCGCCGTTGGGGTCGTCATGGACAGCACGGCGGCAACCGACGCCGCCGACCTCGCGGCACAGGCCGCAGCGGCCAACGCCAAGGCCGCGCAGTCCAAGGCGCAGGCTCAAGACCGCGCCCAGCAGGCCGGCCAGCGACGCAAAGCCGCCGCCACCGCCAAGTCGGTCTTCAACCCCAGCGGCACCACCGTCACCACCGACGGCAAACCGGCACCCCGCAGCAACCCGGTTACCGGTACGCGCAGGCCCACCGCCGCCGAGCAGAGCGCCGCCGCACGCCTGAGCCGCGCCCTGCGTGCCGCCGCCTACCGGGAGAGGATCGAGGAGAGGACCACCAGCCCCACCCCGCCCGGCCGCCTCAACATGCGCGCAGCCCTCGCCCGCGACGCCCAGCGCGCGGCCGGATCGGTCCCCACCGCGGAGCCGTTCACCCGCACCCGCCGCCGGAACTCCCCCACCCCGCCGCTGCGCGTGGGTATCGCCGTAGACGTCTCCGGCTCGATGAGTGACGCCTGCGCGCCCGTCGCGTCCGCTGCCTGGATCGTGGCACGCGCAGCCGCCCTGACCGACCCCGACTCCCGCACCGCCACCATCGCCTACGACAGGCACCTGACCGCCTTGACTCGACCCACCCACCGAGCGCCAGAGCGCGTGACGACGTTCAAGGCCAACGGCGGCGCCCACAACCTCGGCAACGCCATCGACGCACTCGACCACGGCCTCGAACTCAGCCGCCCCGGCGCCGGCCGCCTCCTCGTGATCGTCACCGACGCCCAGTACGACAGCGACGAAACCGCTCAAGCCGTCAACCGCGTCAAGCAGCTCACGACCGCCGGCTGCGCCGTACTCCAGCTCACCCTCACTGCGAGGTCCCGTCACTTGCCGGGGACCACGTTGCTGCACCTGCCCCGGCCCTCCAGCGCTCCCGCCGCCATCGCCACGGCGGCCACGAACGCCATCCGCAGAACCCGCTGAGACAACCCAGAAATCAGAAAGAAGGAACAACCACGTGGCAGTACGCAACACCTGGAAGATCGTCCACAGCTGTGGACACGAGGTAACCCAAGACCTGTCCAACCGTCCCGCCGACAAGCGCGCCGGGTACGCCCGCTGGCTCGGAGGCCGCGACTGCACCGACTGCTGGAAGGCATCGCGCGACTCCGACACGGAGGCGAAGGAAGCGTGGCTGGCGGCCAAGCGCGCCGAGGAGCAGCAGGCGGCGCTCGACTGGGCCGGCCAGTTCGACATGCCTCCGCTGGAAGGGCCCGAGCGGGCGCTGGCCTGGGGAGAGCGCTCCCGGTTCCAGCTGGTGACAGCCGCGTACGCCGCGCTGGTCACCGAGGGCACCTGGGATGAGGCGGACTGGGCCTCGTTGGAGGAGCAGGTCCGCACCGTCACCCGGGCCGGGTGGTGGATCGATCAGCGGGACGCGGAGGGCAGCGACCTGCCCGAGCTCCTGGACGCGGCCAGCGCCGATGACCGGGGGACGGAGAACCCGTTCCGGTGAGCGTGGGCGCCCATGTATAGCCGACGATCCCCGGTCAGCCAAACCGGGGATTCTCCAGACCATTGAAGTACTTCACCCGCCGCTCCTGGCGGCTCTTTCGTGGAAGGACTTCTGCCGTGCCCGACGCCACCCGTGCCGCGTTCATACCCGCTGACACCATCACCCCCGAGCGGGACATCACCCACGAGCACTTCGCCCCCGGCGACCGGATCGTGGTCATCAAGGGAGTGGACGACGGCATCCTGTGGGGGGATGCCATGACGGTGGTGACCCCGTCCTGGCACACCCCGACCAACGAGGACGGGTGGCGGCTGCGGGATGCGGACGGCGGGACTCGCAGCTTCGTCACCGGCCACCCCCGCTACCTCGTCCATCTCTCCAAGAGCTGCCCGGACTGCCTGATCTACCAGCGGGCCCTGCAGGACTACCTCGTACCGAGGTTCACCGGCAGCCAGGCCGTGGATGTCGGCTGGTACTCGATCACCGAGCTGGGCCAGCTCGTCCACGTGGCCGACGGCCGGGGCGGCAGCCGATGATCCCCACCCAGCACGCCCTGGGCTCTTCCGCCACCGACGCGCTCGCCAAGGCGCTCGGCCGGCCCGTCAGCGACCAGGAAGTCCTGACTACCGACGATGCGATCGTCGCGCACTGGCAGCACCTCGGCTTCTACGCCGACAAGGACCGGAGCTGGACCTCGGTGGACTGGGCCCGGCACGTCGGTGACCCCGACAGGCTCCACCCCTTCGCCGCCGACCCCACGGGGGATGACCGCGTCATCCTGCACGTCAGCGTCCGGCTGAATCCCAAGGACCGCAAACTCACCCACGCCGAATGGTCGGAGATCGGCCACCGCCTCGCCCGCGTCACCGGCATCGCCCCGCCCGGCAACATCGACTCCTGCCGATGGATCGCCGTTCGCGGACAAGACCACCGCCTCGACCTGCTGGCCAACCTGATCCGCGAAGACGGCGTGCGGGCAACCCCACCCCCGCAGGTTCTTCGCAAGGTGGTCGCGGAATGCCGACGGATTGAAACCGACCTCTGCCTCCTCCCCCCAGGCGACCACGGCGCCGGTGTCAAACGGAACATGGTTCTGGTGGAGCGCGACACCGGGGAGCCCGACCCCAAAGTCGCGACGCACTGGACGGACGAAGCGATCCGCTACTTCGACGCCGGCCGCCGCCTCGTGGAGGAGGCCGCGCACCAGCTACACATCTCGCCCTCGGCCGGGCCGGAACTCGCCCACCAGCTGGAGTGGCTCGCCCGCCGCTCCCACACCCTCGAAGGCGACCTGGCCGCACTGGTTCCCGGCCGTCCTCACGCCACCTCCGGACCAACCAGACCGCTTGCCCCGGTCGCACCCCCGGCCGGACCTGCGGCCCGCTCCGGCTGGAGACGCTGACCGGCAGCCCCCTGGCAGAAAGCATTCTCTTCTTGTCCCTTGCCCAACGAGTCCTGACCATCCGGCGTGATCCGCACTCCGGTGAAGTCCTCGCCCATGGAGGCGACCCCGAAGCCCACAGCATCCTTCAGCGCTCCGGCTTCGTCCCGGTCGTCCGCTACCACGAGACGTACCACCGTCTGCCCACCGGCCTCGACCAAGACGAGGAAATCCGCCTGGCCACCCGCGCCGTCTCCCGCCTGCAAGCCGTCGGCTACGACGTGACCGCGGACACCGCCTTCGCCACCGAGCAGCACGAACCGCACTACCTGACGCTCGGCGCCCAGGTCGCCCACCTCGCGGTCCGGATCCGCGAAGCGGAGACCACCGACGAGGTAGCCGCCGCCCTGACGGAGCTGACAGCCACCCACGACGGGATCCTCCCAGCGCTCGCCGAAGTCCTCACCGCAACAGCGGACTTCATGCGGGATCTCGGGGGTCCATCCGACCCCTACACCGCCGGGGGACTGCGGAACCTGTCGGAGGAGCAGCTCCGGCTCATCGCTTTCGACCTGGGGGGCGTCCGCAACAAACTCGCCGACCGGCAGGCAGCACACCCCCACCGCGCTCCCTGCCCGCAAGAGGTCACCGCCGACGAACGCGAGAAGTCGGCGTCCTGCCCCTGCCCCGCTCCCACCAGACCAGCCGTCCTGCCGCCCGCCCCGGCCGGCCGCCGCCGCTGACCCACCCCGAACCCCCGAGGAACCATGCACGCCGACCGCCACCCCGACGAGCTCTACTCCTTCGCCGGCATCCTCACCCAGCACCTGCCCGGCACCTGGACCCAGGAACTGCGCCAGCACACCGGCGACGACAACCAGCAGGAACTGACAGCCGACGTCTGGGACATGAACCACATCGCCGAAGCCCTCGCCCAGCACCCGCCGGCCCACGACGTCGTCCTGATCCGCAACGACGGCCTCCGCCTCTTCCTCATTGACCACCCCCGCTACGACGACGAACTCCTCATCGCCGCCATGGCCCCCGCCGGCACACCGGCCGAAGCGTTCCGCGGGGTGCGCGAGCCGGACGGCATCGCGATATCGACCGACCCCGAGCAGGCCGCCGAGAACATCCTCACCACCCTCCTGCCCCGCTACGAGACCGCGCTGGCCCAGGTCCAGGACAACGCCGCCCGACTCTCCGGCCCCTCCGTGCAGCCGGACACGGTCGTCATGACCTGGACGGAGTCCGGCGACCTCGCCGTCGCCACCGAGCGCGCGGACGTCGTCGGCATCCTGACCACACACGGCTTCGTCCATGACGGCCAGCAGACGTACACCGCCTCCGGAGACGACAGCGCCCACCAGGCGCAGTGCGTCCGCGCAGCTGGCAGCGCGCTGGGCGCCCTGAACATCGGTGTCACCCTGCGCCATGGACCGATGCGGGGTGCCCCGACGACGCTTCCCCTCCCGGCACCTCGCCCGGCCGCGCCGAACACCGTGCGCTCCCGGTGAAGGACGGCGACGAGCCCAGCTTCGCCATCCTCAGCTACGTCACCATCACCCGCGACCCGCGCACCGAGGTGGTGTTGACCAGCGGTTGCACCCCGGAAGCCGCCGAGATCCTGGAAACCGTCGGCCACTTCGTCGAAGTCCCCGGACCTCGCGGTCCCTTTCACCGCCAGCCCCAGGGCCTGGATGTCAACCGGCAGCGCCACTACGCGACCGCCGCGGCCCAAGCCCTCCTGGTAGCAGGGTTCAGTGTCTACCTGGACCCCTCTTTGAACACTCTCGCCGCCCCTGACGACGACCGGGCGGCAACCCACCGCTACCTGGACCAGCTCGGCCAACGAGCCCGTGAGGCCACCACCAACAAGCAGGTCTCCGAAGTCCTCGCCGAAGTGGCCGCGCCCACCGAAGGCCTACTCCCCCGCCTGACACAGACCTTGACCATGGCCTGGCTGACGTGGTCTGAGCGCGACCAGCGTGCGGACGGCGCGCTGTACAAGGACCAGCTCTCGATGCAGCTGATGGAAGCCACCGGCGGCCTCGCACGCCACGGCGACGAGATCCGCCACATCCGCAACCAGGCCACCGCCGCCAAACCGGCCGTCGCGCAGCCCCCCGTCGCCGCCAAGCCCCTCAGCATCGTCCGCCGGTAGACGCTGAACCTGCGGCCCTCCCCCTGTGAAATGACCATGCCCCCACACCGCCACCGCAGCGACCTCGCCGCCTTCGCAGACGGCCTCGCCGCCCGCCTGCCTGATCACTGGACCAGCACGTACACGCGCCACGCCGCCTACCACGACCAGATCGCCACCACGTCGAAGGTCTGGGACATGGGCGCGATCGGCTTCGCCACCTCCAACTTCGTCCTCGGCCACCAGGCCGTCCTGGGCCGTTCCGACGGAGCCCGCCTGCTGCTCTTCGACCGCCCCCGATACCCGCACCAGTTCATGGTCGGCGCGCTGGAACCCGAAGACGCTCCCCACGATGCCTTCCATATGGTGGCGGAGCCCAACGGCATCACCGTGCCCGCCGATCCGGCTCGCGCCAGCGCTCACATCGTCCGCAGGCTGCTGCCCCGGCACGATGCCGCGCTGCGTCAGGTCCGGCGTAACACCGCCCATCCCATTCCCCGCCGGCCCGAACCTCGCCTGATCGCGGGTTCGGTGAGCATGGCCTGGCACCCGGACGGGGCCGTCGGCGCCGTCACGGGCGTACGGGAGGCCACCGTGGTTCTGTACCGCGCTGGGTTCCAGTACCACCCCTACGACCGGCAGTTCCTGCTGCCTGCCTCCTACGGCGACCGCGAGCAGATCGCCCGCGTCCAGGCCGTCTCGCAGCGCCTGGCCGGCATGGGCGTCGGCGTCACCATGCGCCCCGCCCGGCTGGCGGCCACTCCCCCGGTATGGCCTGCCGCCCTTCCGGCTACGGCTGCCGCTTCCCCGACCCGCTGATCCACCCACCACCGCGAGGAGATCCCCGTGGGAAATCTGGCCGATGAATCCGGCACCGACGTCGAGATCTACCGCCTCGCCCACAATCCCAACACCATCCACGTCGTCAGCCGCAGCGACGCCCCCGAAGAACTGCTGCGCCTCCTCGACAGCGCCGGCCTCGAACGGCACACCGAGGCGACGACGGCCCCCGCCGACATCTGGCACGAGACCCCCGAGGGCCTGAGTGAGAAGGCCCAGAAGCAGACGGTCACCCGCGCAGCACTCCCGCTCATGATCGCCGACTACAACGTCAACATCGATCCGGACTTGCTCGATGTCACCGCGTGGGCGCAGGCGATGGCCGCACACCGTGCCCGGCAAGCGGAGTCCAAGATTGGCTCGGCTCCAGTTGTCGCCCCGCCCGGGCCGTCCAGCGCGCCTCCGCGCTCCCGCTGACCCTCGCGGTTCCCGGCCTTCGGACCGGGAGCCGCGCCCTTGACCAACCGGAGCACCACGATCCGCCACCGTTCCACCCGACCACCGCCGCCGATCTCGCCCGCCCTGAGCCCCCGCCTGGCCGTCTTCGTCCTGCGCCGATACCTGCGCGCCGTGACCGCCGGCTCCGCCGACCGGCACATCCCGCCCGCCCCCGGTCCTTCCGGGGCCCGCCCCAAAAGCCCTGGAGGACCATGACCGTCCACGACCCCGAAGCCCTCGCCCACCAGACCGTTCAGCAGATCGCCTTGCTCAACGAGCACCTGTCCGTAGCCCCGCCCCAGCAAGTCGCCCGCATTCTGGGCCAGGTTCTCGACCCCGAAACAGGTGTCCTCGCGGCCCTGACCACCCTGGTGGCCACGGGATCGCGCTTCGCGCAGGACCGGGCGAGCGCCGGGCTTCTCCCGCCTGAGGTCTGGCTCGCCCTGGGCCGCGCCGCGAACGAACTCCACGACGTCGCCCTCGACCTCGACGACCACGCCGAGGACATCCAGCGGATCGCCCGGCCCAAGCAGACCGCCACCGTCCCGCCGGTCCCGTCCGCGCTCGTCGCACGGAGGCACAGGTGAGCAACAACTGGACCGGCTGGGGCGCGGGCGCCGACCAGCCCCAGCAGCACTACTTGGTCGAGCCCCGCCACCTCGGCGGCGGTGGCGACCTGCGCTTCGTCGCCGAGTACATGCGCGCCTCCGGCTGGAAGGACCTCTCCCGCACCGGCGGCCCGATTGTCTTCGACAGTCCCGACCGCACGGTGCGCGTCGGCTTCGACCCCACGACGATGCCCGGCGGCTGGACCGTCTCCGGCCAGGCCGTCGGGCAGCAGCCTGCCTGGCATGCAACGTTCACCACGGCCGTACCGATCGAGATCGTCGCCGGATTTACCGACGCCCTGACCAAACCGCGCTCCGCCCACGCCCCGAACGTGTGGGCGCCGCTGGAGGAGAACGGGTGGGAGACCGAACGCGGACAGCACTTCACGGCGGTCTCACCGGACCGCAACGCCTGGCTCCAGTACCACCAGAACGAGCCTGGTCAGGCTCACTGGTGGGCCGGCGCCCGCACGGAGCACGGCCGCAGCTGGGACGCCGTCTTCACCCCCACGACACCGATGCACCTCGTCCAGGGATTCTCGGCAGCGCTGTCCGACCCGACCCCGCTCCTGCGCCCCCGCGGCAGTGTCCCTGGCTCGAAGTGGATCCGCACCACCTCGGTATCCGTGCTGCCCTCCCAACTCGGGAACTGGCAGCAGGCCCGGATCACCGCCGCCCGCGCCGCCACCTGGGCCCGCAACTCCTGGAATGCCACCCGCCCCCGCCGGCAGGCCCCCACTGGCTACACGACAACCGGTGCAAGCAAGTCCCGCCGCTGACGCGGGGCCCGACCGGTCCACCAAGGAGCCGTCCCCATGTCCATCACCGAACGGCAGCTCGCCGCCTTCACGAACGACCACGAGAGCAACCTCGGCTCGGCCATCGCCCCGCGCTACCTCGCCGGCGCCGGGGACCCCAGGCACGTGACCCACGCCTTGCGGTCCTGCGGTTGGAGCCTGGACTCCGACACCCTGCACCCTGCGATCCACATGACCAGCCCCGACCACGGACACCGCCTCAGCCTCGGCCCAGCAGGCATCGACCCCTACGTGTGGCGCATCGACAACAACTACTCGCCGCCGGCCCACTGGCAGGCCCGGTTCGGGGGCAGCACCCCGGCCGAGATCGTCGCCGGACTCACCGACGCGATGATCCGGCCCGCGCCCCAGGAACCCGCCCCGTCGGTGACCGAACTCCTCACGAGCCGAGGATGGCAGTACACCTCCGCCGAGACCGGCTCCGAGACGCTGGCCTCCCCCGACGGCATCGTGGAGATGACGCGATACGTCTCCCCGCTCCTCGGTTTCATGGGCTGGGAGCTCGACGCCGGGCACCAACGCGGGGCCTACGGTCCGCAGCAGCTCCTGTGGCGGGCCCACTTCGACGACGCTACTCCCGCGCACCTGCTGGCCGCCGTCGCCGCCGCGGTTTGCGACCCCGCGCCGGTCCTACGCGCCCGATTCGACATCGACTCCAGCGACCTGCTCACACAGAGCGCGGAGTTCGCGATCGGCGACCAGGTCGTCGCCGCACACAAGCAGCGCTTGGCCGAAGCCCGCCGCCACCGGCCCAAGCCTCCCAGCACCCCCTCTGCGCCCGCCCCCGCCCTCCCGAACACCACCACGACGGCCAGACCCACCCGGTAGGCGCCGGCCACTGTCCCGCCCCGAAGGCACCTGTCATGAACCCCGCCCCCCGCTCCGCACATGAGCTCCTCCTGCAGCAGCTCGCCCTCTACCTCCGCGAGGCCGAGGAGATCCTCAACGCCTGGGACGACTACACCGAGTACGTCGTCGACAACGAGAGCTGGCCCCTGGACGAGACGTCCTATGGTTTTCGCCAGGCTCGGCGTGACGGCGACACCTGGCGGTCCTACAGCCGGATCCGCCTCAGCGCCAAGGACCTGACCGCGACCGCCGTAGCCCAGTTGCGCGCCCTCCCCAAGGACAGCACCAACTCGCGCTGGGCCTGGCAGATCGCCAGCCTTCACACTGCCGCGGGCGAGATCAGCTCCCTGCAGAGCGACTGGCTCGACTTTCGGGCCACCTTGCCCGGGTCCGCTCGGCCCGGGGTCGAGGAGTACGACGGACCGCTCGCCGAACGGAACGCCGAGGCCTGGCACTACCTCAACGAATGGTCCCGCCACGGCCACGCCGTCCTCGACATCCACTCCGCAGTTCAGCTAATCCGGCCACGGCCGACTGCCCCCACCCTGGCTCTCCCCAGCCCTCGCAGCACCGCAGGCCCACGCAGGTAGGTGCCCTCCACCGCCGAACTCCCCGCCCCCGTCCCTTGGAACCGCCCTCTTGTCCAACCCTTCCCAGACCTCCAACGACGGCTACGACATTGCCTTCAAGGCCCTCCTCGTCATCGTCGCCATCGCGCTCCCCCTGTCCACGCTCGCCTGGCTCGGCGGCAATGCCACCGCATGGGCCACCTCTGCCGGCCCCTGGGTCCCCTACCAGCCGGCCGTAGCACTCCTCCATCCCGAACGCCTCTGGCCCGCAGCAGGAGAAACGTCCCTGCTGATCGGCACCCGGATCCTGCCCGCCGTACTCCTCCTCGCCCTGGCGGCCGCCGGATACCGGGTGTGGTCCCGGTACAAGGGCACGAGCGGCAAGCGGAAGCGGATCGCGGGGATGGCAAAGCAGAAGGACATCGAGCCGCTGCTCGCCAAGGCCATCACCGCCAAGGCCCGCTCGCTGCGTCCCAGCCTGAAGGACGCCAAGACGATCAACGCCTCCGATACCGGCGTGCTCCTCGGCAACCTCCAGGGCGGCCGTCACGAAGTCCGTATGGGATACGAGGACGTCGCGGTCGCGATCATGGCCCCCCGCTCCGGGAAGACGACCTGTCTGGCCATCCCCGCGATTCTCGCGGCCCCCGGCCCCGTGCTCCTGACCTCGAATAAGGCGGCCGGAGATGCCTACACCGCGACCCTCGATGCCCGTGGCCAGGACGGTCAGACCTGGAGCATGGATCCGCAGCAGATCGCCCACGCGGCCCGCGAGATGTGGTGGAACCCGCTCGCCACCGCCAAATCCCTCGACGGAGCCGGCCGTCTGGCCGGCCATTTTCTCGCCGCGTCCGTGGACGCCTCCCAGCAGGGCGACTTCTGGTCCAAGGCCGGATCCAACATCCTCTCGCAGCTCTTCCTGGCTGCGGCCCTCGACGAGCGGCCGATCACCGACGTCATGCAGTGGCTGGCCTTCCCCGCCGACCGCCGGCCCCTGGACATCCTCCGCGACCACGGCTTCTCCGCTGTCGCCGCCCAGCTCAAGGGCACCGTCGAAGGCCCGCCGGAAACACGCGACGGCATCTACGAGACGGCGAGGCAGTACGCCTCGGCACTCCTGAACTCGGAGATCGCCGCGTGGGTCACCCCGCAGAAGAACATCCCCGAATTCAAGCCCGCCGACTTCGTGACCAGCAAGGACACGTTGTATCTGCTCTCGAAGGACGGCGGCGGCGGCGCCAGTGCACTGATCGCGGCGTGCGCGGACTCAGTGATGCGGGCCGCGACCACCCAGGCCGAACGGGCCGGCGGACGCCTGGACCCGCCCATGCTCGCGATCCTCGACGAGGCCGCGAACGTGTGCAAGATCAGCGACCTCCCCGACCTGTACTCCCACTTGGGATCCCGCGGGATCATCCCGATCACCATCCTGCAGTCCTACCGCCAGGGCCAGAAGGTGTGGGGAGACGCGGGCATGGACGCCATGTGGTCCGCGAGCACGGTGAAGGTGATCGGCTCCGGCATCGACGACCCTGACTTCGCCGACAAGCTCTCCCGGCTGATCGGCGACCACGACGTCGAGACGAAGTCCACCTCCATCTCCGACTCGGGGAAGTCCACCAGTATCAGCATGCGCCAGGAGCGGATCCTGCCCGCCGACGCGATTCGCGCCCTCCCCAAGGGGACCGCCCTCTGCTTCGCCACCGGCATGCGCGTGGCCATGCTCGACCTTCGCCCCTGGTACCTGGAACCCGGCGCCAGCACCCTCTCTGCCGCTTCCGCCGCTGCGTCGAAGGGCATCACGGAACGCGCGGTCGCCAAGGCTTCGCCGAAGAAGGACGACTTCGGGAAAGCGGCATGAACGAACCGGACCGCTCGCCGAGACACGCACCGTATCGGTCGCGCTGACCTCCCCAGAAGCGCCGGAAGGCGTCTCGCCCCGGCCTGCAACAGCCAGCCCACGCAAACAGAAAGACTCTCGTGCCTGCTTCGAACCCGCCACCCCTGGAAAGCCTCGGCCTGTCCGACTTCATCGACGACATCATCGAGGACCTTCGCCGTCACCCCATCGGCATCGACCGCATCTCCGTCAGTACCGTCACCCGGCACATCAGCGCGCTCAGTGCAGTCCTCGCACGGGTAGCTGGTGCGGCCGACGCCCACAGCGACCACGCACACCGTCACACCGAGCCCAGCATCTGGCGGCCGACCCACATCCTTTCGCTGGCCTCCGTCTCGCTGGCCGAGGCGCTGTCCGGCTACACGAAGATCCTCGCCCCCCTGACCATCGCCTCCGAGCCCACCCCTTACGGCACGGTCGACGATGCCATGGACCGCATCGACTTCCACGAGGCCGCCGATCAGTACCTGCCCCTCATCCGCCGGGCACTGTCCGAGGCCCGTGACCTCGTAGGTCCGGACGCGGCCGCCCCCCAGCCGTCGGAAGCCCCCAGCTCTCCCACCCGGGCGGGCGCAATCGACGACGTATCCGGGCACCCCGCCCCTTCGCCGACAGACTCGAGCTCCGACCGCGGTCCGCAACCATCCGCACCCCAGGTTCAGTCCAAGCTGAACGACGCCCAGCACCGCGCGCTCCAGACCATCGCCGAGCACGAGATCACCGTGTACCTGCGCAAGCACAAGCTGGCCCTCTCCGAGCAGCCCGGCCCTCACCGGTTCACCATGCGCACGGTGGAGGCCCTGGAGGCTAGGAACCTGGTGACGCGCAGTTTCGCCACCCCCCTCGTCATGGGCCAGCGACTCCACCTCACTCCCGACGGCAAGAAGGCCCTCGCCAGCCTCGGCCCGGCCCCGCTGCCCGCAGCGGCTTCCACTCCCGTACGTCCTGTCCGCCCGCCGGCGGCCCGAACCCGCTAACTGGACCGCGCGACAACACCCCGGACCGCCCGTAGGCAACGGTGCCGACACCTTCCTGCCCGTGGCCGGGACCCCGCCCCGATTCCTCATGGAAGTTCGCCTTGCAGATCATCGACCTCGTAGAACAGACCCGCCTCCTCGGTCAAGTGGCCCCCACCCTGCAGACCTTGCGCGAGGAGGTAGAGAGCGTGAGGGCGGGAGAGATAGCCAAACCCGTCCGCGAGATCGGGCCGACCGCCATCCGCGTACAGAACTTCGCAATGCAGTGCACCCAGCAGGCCCTCACCCTGTCGACCAGCCAGTACGCCGCCATGAAGGACGGCCACGAGAACCTCGCCAAACTCGTCGAAGCCAGCGTCCTGGTTTCCAGCGCGGCCTACTTGTGCACATTCGCCATCCACAGTCGCACCGAGGTCCTGTTGTACGACGACGCCGACGAGACCTCGGCCGCAAGCCGCAGTTGCCTGACCAAGGCCGCCGAGGAACTGGATGGCGCGGCGAAGACGTACCGCCGGCTGGCGCACCAGCTGTCCTTCCGACTGGCTTCCTTCGCTGCACAGCGCGAGGACCAGGAACTCATCGGCCGGGCAGCGGGCAGCCCCGGCGTCACAGGCGTCCCGAGGAACGACGCGCCACCGCATGAAGACCTCAGCCCGTCGGCTGAACCCGCCGCCGGGGCCCACGCCGTTCGGGTACCCACTGCCGCAGCCGGGCACCGAACGCCCCGCACCGACCTCCCGGCCAGCAGCTCCACCACGATTGCGCCCCCACCGACAGCTCCCGTGCCTCGCAGCTTGGGGCGCAAATGACGGACTTCGCACCCACCGACCGCGTCCTTGTCTCTCCCCGCTATCTCGCAGGGGCAGGCACCGACAAGATCTCCGACGTCATCGGGTCGCTCGTCCATTTTTTCGACTGGCAGGCAGAACAAAACCCGCAACGTGTGAGGGTCTCCCATCCCCAGGGCGCAGCAGCGCTGGAGTTCGCCCCTGAGAGCCCCGATGGCCAGTGGTGAAAGATCGAGAACGTCGAGCCCCACTGGCAGATCCAGATCAGCCGCCAGGCACCGAGCGAGGCGGTATCGGCCCTCGCTCAGAGTCTGCCGCAGATCCTCGGCGACCACCGCCACGCCGAACAGATTGCCATCACCCCGCTCTCGCTCCGCGAGATCGCCGTCACCAACCGGTGGGTGCGCGCGCCCGACAACAGCGCCTACAGCTCCCCGGACAGCCACTGCTCGGTGCACCACCGCCCCCGGCCCGGGGTCGGCTGGTCCTTCGAGCACTCGGTGTACGACGGGTTCGATACGCACTGGAGCGCCACCTTCACCGACGCGGTGCCCACGCTGCTGGTCGCCCAGTTCTTCTCCCACGTGGCGTCCAGCACGCCCGTGGAGCGCCAGTACCGCGAGATTCCCTTTCTCTCCCTCGAACTGGGATCCGCGATCATCACACCCGCCCGCTCCCCTGGCCTTGGTGCCCACGTACACCACGCACTCGCCCAGATCCCTCAGCCGCCCTCAACCGGGGCACAGTCCCGCCGGCCCTGACCGGCCTACCAGAAACGGATACGCCTGATTGACGACCCGGTCCACCGCGCACGGCAGCGGCCTGCTAGCCGGAACCAAACCAACCACGCTGAAGGGACAATGAGTTCGACGCCCTCAGCTCGCCTCGAAGGCGATCCTCGTGTGCGCCCGGACAGTGGCCCCGTGCACGGCGAGCGCGCCGCCCGCCCGAGAGAGGAGCGCTTCGACCGGTACGACTGGGAGCGTGCCCGCGGACCGATCACCGCGTTCGGTGAGGACAAGACCCTGGCCGCTTGGGCCACGGACCCACGCTGCGCGGTCAAGCGCGAGGCTCTGCGAACCCGGCTCGCTCTCGGCTGGTCTCCGGAGGACGCGATCACCCGGAAGCGTCACGACAAGCCGACCCTGGACTACACCTATCAGGGACGCACCTTGACCCTTCGGGGCTGGGCCGAGCAGTCCGGGATCAAGTACCACACCCTCTACGGCCGGATCACGACGGCGGGCATGACCTTCGAGGAGGCTCTCCTCAAGGGTGCGGAGGGCGCCGACTTCACACTGCAGGTCGCCGCGTTCGGCGAAACGAAGCCCCTGGCGCAGTGGGCGGTCGACCCGCGCGCAGGCTGCTCCGTCACCACCATGCGGCGCCGTCTCGTGCAGGGGTGGGATACCGAGCAGGCCATCGCCGAGGAGCCCCACAACCGCAGCACCCTGGGTTCCGGTGTTCCCCACCGAGCGTACGGGCTGAGCATGGGCCTGGAGGACTGGGCCCGGCACACTCAAATTCCCTCCGGTGTCCTGCGCTACGCCATGGACCACCATGACCTCCCCCTGGACGCGGCCCTCCAGGCCTTGGGCTGGACCCCGAGCACCACGGCCGGCCCGCTGCCCGACCTGATCGAGATCCCTGCAGCCCAACTCCGCGCCGGCGACACCGTCCTCGGTACCGCAGACGGCACCGGCCAAGGCCTCGTCCTCACCGTCCGACGACCTGATCCCGCACCACGCCCCCTGCAGCGCCCCGCTCCCCGTGTACTGCCGCCCGCCGTTGCCGCACCGAGGAGCACCGCACGACGCTGACAATCCGTCCCCCTTTGGAGTACCCCTGAGTACGCCCCCGCCCGACGCCTCCCCCACCGGTGCGCCCACCCCTTTCGACATCGCGCGCGCCCTGGCCACTCACATCTCGACCACGCCTCCGCCCCCGCCGCACGCCGTCACCTACAACCTCGGTCTGTTGCGCAACGCAGCACCCCGCTACGGATACCGGAGCACTGGTGGCTCCGTACTCTCCCTCGCCAACTCCTTGCACGCCGAGCTGTACGGCCTACCGATCGAGCGTCCCGCGCTGCCAGGCGCACTGGACGAGCTGCTCCAAGCCACCGAGACCGGCGACGAACACGACCTCATCCTCGAACAGGTCGCCGCACAGATGGAGGCCGCCTTCGCACTCATCCAGCGGGCCCGGTACACCCACAGCCACAAGCTGCCCGATCACGTGGCCATCCGCCTCTCCATGCTGGAAGACAGCGCCCACCACATGGGCATTGAGCTGCGCGAGTTGGCTCCGTCTCTCAAGACCGCACAGCCCTCCGCTCCGGTCCAGGCCGCCCGGATGCCGCCCCGCCCTGCCGCAACGACACGATCCGCGCTGCGCTGACCACGGCCCCAACCCCGTCCGGGACCAGTTCCCCGAAGGGTTCATCCCACCTATGACCGACGACGTCCTCTTCTCCTTCCCCAACGAGCCCGCTCCAGCCGCGCCCCGCCGGCCACCGCGCGCCGCACCCACGCCACCCGCAGTCACCGCACCCACCCCACCGGCGCCTCCTGGTCCCGTGCTGCCCGTGGCCTCTGCCCCTGCCCTGCCCGCTCCGCCCTCCCCGGGAACGGCCTCGCCGGTCGTGCGTCTACTCGCCCTCGCCGACCAGTTCACCCAGCACAACGACCTCCTCTCCCGACTCCGCCCGGCCTACGGTGCGGCCCGCGGGCACGCCTCCGCCGCGTTCCTCGCGAACGCCTGCACGGAAGCGGTCCAGGCCATCCAGGGCCATCCGATCCCCACGACCGCCGTAGTAGAGGAGGCCGCGATCCGTATCAAGCAGCTCGTCTACCTGACGGCCGGAGCGGCCCATCACCTCGCCGAGGCGAAGGGATGCCTCGGCGCCCCGGCATCGGTGCCGGACCAGGCGCGCGCGACCCGGGAGGTCAGCCGACAGATAGCGCTCGCGCAAGAGCTGACGGCCCTGGGCCCGGCAGCGGCGGTGGAGGCAGCGACCGCCATCGCCGTGGAGATGAACCGCAGCAGCCCCGGCACCGCCGCGGTTCACTTGACCCCGGCCGAGCGGACCGCGCTGCATGCCGCCGCACGCGGTCACCTCGCGATCGGCGGTAGCGGAGACCGTGAGCACGTCCACAGCCGGTCCGACTCCGTACGCATCGACACCGTGCTCGTTCTGGAGCAGCGGGGCCTGACCTCACGTGAACCCGCTTCTGCTCCACCGGCGTTTGACGGCGGGCCTCCCCCGGACCGCGTCCGCCTCACCTTCAGCGGCGCGATGACCGTCGCCTCCCAACTCGGACGCGCCCCCCACGCTTCCGCGCTGACCACAACTCCGGTACCGAGCACCCACGTCACCGCGGCACCAGCCCGAACCCGCTGACCGCTCATCTTCCTCTCCTCGTCGCACGTCCTCCCCGCCCGGGCCGTGCACCGTCACCCCCAAGGACTCTCTATCCCCACCGCCTCCACTTCCCGCCGGACACCGCCCACCGCCACCTCTCCGGGATCCGCCGACTCGGGCAACAGCCCTGCCAAGCGCATCCTGTCGCTGGGTGCCGGCATCCAGTCTTCGGCTCTTCTCGCCCTGTCCGCCGAGGGCATCCTCCCCAAGGTCGACTACGCCGTTTTGTGGGATATACAGCAGGTTCCCTCGTGGGGGCGCGGAGCCGGTGCGGGGCTACAACCAGCTGACCAGGGCACCCGTGGGTTCCCCGTACTCACAGGCCGAGTTGATGGATTCTCAGGATTCCTGAAGCCTTCTCGCTCTAGTCTTCGCACTGTCAGCTTTGCTGAGGATGCGGAGGGGCGACATGAGTCTGGCGGTCGTACGGGACATCAGAACAGAGCGCACCCCGGCGAGCCCGGAGGAGCTGGAGGCGTTCGAGACCGACGTGCTGGCGGGCTTCGTCCTGGCGCGGGCGTCGGCCGGGCTGGCGGACGGCACGATTCGCGGCGATGTATCGCATCTGGAGCAGGTCCGCTCGTGGTTCGGCCGGCCGCTGTGGGAGATGAAGCCGCCGGATGCGGATGCGTACTTCGGGCGGGTGGTGCGCTCGTCCTCGCAGGGAACGCGACTGGCGCATGCCCAGTCCCTGTCGACCTTCTTCGCCTTCCTGGAGCTGCGTCACCGGGCCGAGTTGCATGCGCTGACCGGCGATGTGATCGCATCCCCGTTGGACGAGATGAACCGGCCGCGCGGTCGAGGCGAGATCGGGTTGCGAATCCCCCCGACCGACCCGGAGGTGGCTCTCCTGTTCGCGGGCTGGCGGGAGGACCTGGCGGGCTGCCGGAAGTTCGCCCCTGCAGCCCGCAACTACACCGCGGCGAAGCTGATGACCCTGGTGGGCCTGCGCATCAACGAGACCCGGATGTTGGACCTGAACGACGTGCGCTGGGAGCTCGGCCGCTTCGGCAAGCTGCACGTCCGCTTCGGCAAGGGAACTCAGGGCTCAGGCCCGCGTGCCCGCGTGGTGCCACTGATCAACGGGGCGGACCGCCTGGTGCGTTGGTACATCGAGGACGTATGGGGTCACTTCGATGACGACCACACGCGCCCTGGTGCGCCGCTCTTCCCATCTGAACGACACATGGCCGACGGATCGGCTCCCCGGGCCGGCCTGGATTCCCTGCGCCGCGGCCTCACGCAGGCCGTCGATAAGCACCTGCCCACATGGTCTGGCCAGCTCACCCCGCATGTCCTGCGGCACTATTGCGCCTCGGAGCTCTATCGGAACGGCATGGACCTGGTGGCCGTGCAGGAACTTCTCGGCCACTGGTGGGTGGCGACCACCATGCGCTACGTACACGTCCTGCACACCCACGTCGAGGACGCCTGGCTCGCTGGCCAGCAGCGTGCCGCCTCCCGGTTGGAAGGGCTGGCCCGATGAAGTGGAACCTGCGGCTGACCGCGGCGAATCGCGGTATCTGGAAGGCCAGCGAACTGCAGCGGATGCTCGCCGAGCGGGGACTGGTGATCTCTGCCGGGAAGATGTCCGGGCTCTGGTCCGGGCAGCCCATCAGTATCAAGCTCGCCGACCTGGATGTGATCTGCGCCGTCCTCGGCTGCGGTATCGCGGAACTGCTCATCCCCGAACCGAACACAGTGGCAGCGCCGGCGGCGGACGTGGCGTCACAACAGGCCGTCGGGGCACCACCGCCTCCGGTCCGGCCCCGGCCCGCGAGCGGCCGGTCCCTGCCACCGGAGTGAGTGCGCCGATCCCGGTGGCCAGCTGCCGCTACTGTCTGGCCTGGGGCCCGATCGTCGGCAGCCGGATGTGCCAGGAGTGCCTCGTCTGGCGGGTCTGGCGACGCGAGCTGTGCACCGGCTGTCAGCGGCAGGCGCCACTGAGGCGCGGATACTGTCGCCTCTGCCATGCGCAGGCGTTACGGCAGCTCGAACGCAAGCGCATTCGGGAAGTCATGCCGCCGGTCGACCTCGTCTCCTGGCAGCTCTTCTTTTCCTTCCCACTGGGCCCTCGCCGCGCTCTCGGCCGGCCCCACAAGGCGCCGCCGCCTGTCATCATCCCGCTGACCTGGCAGATCCCCGGGCAGCAGGCACTCTTTCCGGCGCGGCCGGACTACCTCCGCTTCAAGCGTGCCTTGCACGCCAACCCGGACAACCCCACGCTGATCGAGGCCAAGGAGGCCGCACGGCGCCTCGCCGAAGGCCGCGGCTGGGCTCCGTGGGTCCTGCGCAAGATCAACGACACCCTGCCGGTGGTGCTCTCCGGGCACGCAGCCGGCGACACCATCGCCTACTCCGACCTCGTCGTACTCGACCAGCTCAACCTCAAGGTCGGCCACACGGCAGAGGTTCTCGACCTCCTCGGCATCCTCGACGACGACCGGGTCTCCGCCTTCGACGCCTGGCTTGAGCGCAAGCTCACGCAGCTCAACCCCACCGTCTCCGCGGAGATCGAGCTCTGGGCCACCACCCTCCGCGACGGTGGCCCTCGGACCCTGCAGCGCGACCCGAGCACCATCCGCAACTACCTGGGTGCCGCTTTGCCCGCACTCGTCGACTGGTCGGGCCGATATCAGCACCTGCGCGAGGTCACCCGCGAGGACATCAAGGAGGCCACGAAGACCCTCACTGGCCTGCAGCGCAATCGCGTCCTGGTCGCCCTCCGGTCCATCTTCCAGTTCCACAAGGCCGCCGGGCGGGTCTTCCGAAACCCCACCGCTCACTTCAAGGGCGGCCTGGTCGAGCCGAGCTTGCCGCCACGGCTGGAGCCCGATCAGCTCGACGCGCTCGTTGCCCACGCCACCACACCACTCCGCCGACTGATCCTTGCCCTCACTGCAGTGCATGCCGCTCGTCCGACCGCTCTACAGACCCTCGGCCTCAGCGACGTCGATCTCGACAAGCGCCGCCTGACCGTCGGCGGCCATCCCCGCCGGCTCGATGAGCTCACCGAGCAGATCATCAACGCCTACCTGCGCTACCGCCATCAGCGATGGCCCCACACGGTCAACCAGCACCTGATCGTCTCGGAACGCACGGCCCAGTCCCAGATCCCCGTCAGTCCGACGTGGCTCGGCTCCCAGTTCCGCGAGGTCGGCGTCCCCCTCAACCAGATCCGCCAGGACCGGCAGCTGGAAGAGGCGCTCACCCGCGGCCCCGACGCCCTCCACCTGGCCGTCGTCTTCGGCATCAGCGAACGCGCCGCGATGCGCTACGCCAACGCCGCCAGAGCATTCCTCGAGTCACCGCTCGAGCAGTAGCCCCACGCCGCTTTCGACACTTTCGCGGCTCCCCCTCACCGATTGGTGTCCTCTCCTTGCCCCACCCTGCCCTCATACGCTCGAACCCGCGCCCCCGACCCCCGATATCCCACCCGCACACCCGCAAGTTCACCGCGCAGCACCTTCAGAAATCGCGAACTTGCGGCGGAGTCGCTGACACAGGCTGGGAACCGGCCGCCGTGTATTCCCATCTTGACCGCCTGGAACGCGAAATAGCGGAACCGGCTGGCATACCTATACTCCGCGTCTCGTCCGGCAATATTCGCGATGATGCCCTGAACCCCTCCAAGCGCTTCGCATCCATGCCCCTCTACATTCTAAATAAGGAGGGAAAGGCTGGTATGACCCGGCGCCAATGCACCGGGGAATATAAAATCAAGCCGATCAAGAAGAAGGTGCGCGAGCTCCTCGGCTATTCCTATCCGCAGCGCATCCCATCTGGGATTTTCGTGGAGCAGTGGGTGGGGATATCCACCGATGAGTTCCATCGCGCGAAGGACTCCGATGTAAAGTACATGCGCAACCGGCACCCGCTTATCGACATGAGTTGGTCGCGCTCCGACTGCATCCGTTACCTGAAGTCGATCGGGCTCGCCAGCACTCCGAAGTCGAGCTGTCTCGGATGCCCTTTCCACGGCAACGCGCAGTGGCGAAATATCCGTGACACCTCTCCGGCCGAGTGGGACGACGTGGTGCGGTTCGATGCGGAAATCCGCAAGGGAAACGCGCGCGCCAACGCGACCGGAAACCCGCTGCTGGGCGAGGCGTTCTTGCACCGCTCCCGTGTCCCTCTCTCCGAGGCTCCGATCGACCACGTGACGGCGGCCGAATGGGCCGCGCTCCAGGAGGAGTCCGAAGGTGCGGCGCCGGACGTCGAGGAGCTCGAAGCCGGCGTGGTCGACGGATGCTCCCCGTGGGCCTGCCGGGGCTCCGCCGTCGCGGAACAGGATGACTTCGGACTCGCCTCTTGAAGGGCATGGTCCTGGACCTGTTCGCCGGACCGGGCGGGTGGAGCCACGCGCTCCAAGTACTCGGAGTGCGCGACGTAGGCCTGGAGTGGGACGAGTGGGCCTGCAAGACCCGTGCTCAGGCTGCCCAGTTGACGATCCGCACCGACGTCGCGATGTACCCGGCGCACGTTTTCCGGGGGCGGGTGCGCGGGCTGATCGCCTCGCCACCGTGTCAGGCCTGGTCGATGGCCGGTAAGCGGCTCGGCCTGCTCGACCAGCCGCTCGTTCACCAGGCCGTTGCCGACCTCGCCGCAGGACGCGACACCCGCACGGAACTGCTGGCCCGGTGCGCGGATCCGCGGTCCCTGCTGGCCGCTGAGCCGATGCGCTACCTCCACGCCCTGCGCCAGGGGGGCGAGCCGGAGTGGATCCTCATGGAGGAGGTCCCCGACGTCCTGCCTCTGTGGCGGCAGTACGCGGTGATCCTGCGCGGCTGGGGCTTCTCCGTCTGGACCGGGATCCTCAACGCGGCGGACTACGGGGTGCCGCAGACCCGTAAGCGGGCGATCCTGCTCGCCTCCCGGACCCGGCAAGCCGAACCTCCGCCCCCGACGCATGCCGAGCGCGCCGAGCAGGAGTCCTTGTTCGGGCCGGGCCGCGAGAGGTGGGTGTCCATGGCAGAAGCCCTCGGCTGGGGCGCCACCGACCGCCCCGTTCCCACCGTCTGCGCCGGCGGCGGCCCGGGCGGTGGACCCGAGCCATTCCCCTCGGGAGCTCGCAAAACTCTCACCGATGCACGGGACCGCGGGACTTGGAAGGCGCCCGCGCCGTCTGCTGCCCCGCGCCCCAGGCGCGGTCGCACCTCCCGGGTGGTGACCCCGTCGTGCACCTGCGGGAACTGTCCCTGGTCCTGGTCCCTGCGCAGCAACAACCAGGCGAACGCGACCGTCCGCGGTGCGCACGAGCCCGCCGGCACCCTGTTCTTCGGGCACCGGGCGAACGAGTGCATGTGGGTCGCCGAACCCTCACCGAGCGCACCTGGCGGACTGGATCCGGCGCCTGATCCGATCCGGATCACCGCCGCCGAGGCCGGTGCGTTGCAGACCTTCCCGGCCGACTATCCGTGGGTCGGTACGAAGGGCCAGCAGTTCTCGCAGATAGGCAACGCCGTGCCTCCCCTGCTGGCCGCGCACCTCGTGGCGCCGCACCTGGGCAAGACCCTCACCCGGTCCGACTTCGTCCTGGCGGCTTGATGGCCAACAACCGGGTAACGGAACCGGACTTCGGCCTGGGCGACATCCCCGCGAGCCCTCCAGTCCACTACGCCGAGCAGGCCCTCCTCGGCGCGCTCCTCCTCGATCCCTACGGAATCAAGAACCTCGGCACGCTCGACGCCGGCCACTTCGCCAATGTCCGACACCGTGCCCTGTTCGCGGCGATGGCCGCCCTCACTCCGCCGACCCCCTCCCTCCACGCCAAGGAGCCCGTCTGGATCAACGCCGTCCACGCCCACGCCCTCCCCCACGCCCGCGGCCTGGCCCAGTCCTACCTCCACACCCTGGCCGCGGCCTGCCCCGAGCCCGCACACGCCCCCGCCTACGCGCGGATGGTCCGCGCCGACCACGCCCGGCGAACCGTTCGCACCCACGCCGACCTCCTCGTCCAGGCAGCCACCGACACCGCCCGGCCCGACCCCGTAGCAGTTGCCCTGGCCCAGGCCGACGCCCTCACCTCCGCCCTCGACCACCTCGCAACCGCCTTCCCCTCCCACCCGGGCTCGCTCCCCCGCACCACACCCCCGCCGCCCCCCGCCCGCGATAGCGGACCGGACGCGGTGAGCGAAGAGCAGCTGCTGGTGTCCACGGCCGTCGCGTACCCGGCCGAGCTCGGGTCGATGCGGTGGCTGCGCCCGGAGGACTTCGCCGTCCCCCTGCACGGCGCCCTGTACCGATGCTTGAGCTCGCTGACCGCCCGTGGGGATCCGGTCGACGGGGTGACCGTGCTCTGGGAGGCCCAGCAGCACGGCCTGATCACCCCCGCATTCACAGCGCAGGACGCGCTGGACCTGCTTTCCGCGGGGGCGGGGGTCCCGGAGCACTGGGGGGAGAAGATCCTGCGGCGCTCGCTCCTCCACCACGCCCACGCCGCCGGCATGCACACCCAGACCCTCACCCAGGACCGGGCGAACTCCGTGCACCAGCTGGTCACGGGCAGCCGCCGCGCACTCGCCGACCTCACCGCAGTGCGAGCCCGCTGGCAGCACGCCACCGGCCAGACGGCTACCGAGCGCCCGCGCCCTCGGCCGACCCCTGCCTCCCGGGCCGGGCCACCAAACACCCGCTCACCCCGAACCCCCGCCGTGTCGACGCGGTCCTCCCGATAAGCCCACCCGACCGGGTCCGGCCAGCCCCCTGTCGGCCGGACCCGAGGAATGAGCCACATGCCCAGCCCGTCACCCGCCCATGTCCGCCTGGCCCTTCATCCCGACCACCGCAACGCCGTGATCGCCACCATCACCGCAAGCCCCCACAGCCTCACGCGCACCGCCCTGGCCATCCACGGATTCCGTGCGACCAGCGAAACGACCATGGTCCTGGCACGCATCGACCGCGAAGAAGCCCACTACGCCGACATGGCCGCCCAAGCGCTCCGCGAAGACGGCACCACCGTGGACATCGATCCCGCGCTGCAGGAAGAGATCGACACCGAGTGGACGTACGGCAACTACCCCATGACCTGGCTGACCAGGGAAGAGATCCGCGAGGTCAGCGCCGACGCCCAGGCCATCCACGATGCCATCGCCGACGGCAGCCTCGTCATCCACATGCACGCCAACGACGGCTGGACCACCGTCGCGGTCGGTACCTACCGCGGGGGCGAGAGCATCCACCTGCACGGCGAGAACTACGTGCGCCAGGAGACCATGCTCTTCGACTCCGAGACCGAGGCCATAGCCGACTTCCTCCGCCACTACCCCGTCGCAGCCCGGCCGGGCCCCGCGCCCCCTACGGATATCGAGCTCGCCGCAGCCGCAGCCCTTGCCGCACCTTCCGCGGAACCGCTGACAACAACCAGGACACCCAGGCAGGCCGATGCTCCGCCCGAGATGGTCTCGCAGACGCTTCCCTCGTACGCCGCCGAACCCGGCGACCACGAAGCGCTCCTTCAGGACTTCCTCGCCAAGCATGGATGGGAGAAGTGGCGGCCCCACGACGAGACGACCATCGCCAGCCACGAGTCCTTGACCGTCCGCGTGGAGTTCCTCCACGAAGCCCTCCGCGGAGACAACGCCTGGACGGTCGCAACCTACGAGTCACCCGTCGGAGAGCGCCTCTGGCACGCCACCGCCACCCCCACCACACCCGTCGAGATCATGGGCGTCCTGCTCGACAGCGTGAGTACCGAAGACGCCTGGGGCCCGGGCACGAACAGTCCAGTGACGGAGGCAGACCTCGCATCCGCCTCGCGCCCGTTGGGTGACGTCGGCTGGCCCGTGGCGGTCGGCCCCCGGCTCATCGACTGGACCACCCCCGCCTCCTACAACGGGGCAGCCGGTCTGCGTTTCGACAGCTTCGTCAAGCAGGGGCATCCCCTGCCGGCCTGGACCATCTGGGGCGGCAACACCGCGGACAGCCCCCACTGGGCCATCCGCCTCTCGACGCACGCCCCCACGTCGCTCATTCAGGACATCGCCTTCGCGCTCGCCCACGGCCAGGCCGTCCGACCGCCGCAGCGCCGCACAGCCCCAAGCACAAGCCGCCCGTTGCCGCAGGCAGGCGTCGTCCGTCCTGCGGTGCCGGCGCCCCGCACCACCCCCCGACGGTAAATCCAGGATCAGGCCCGTCCAGATACACGCGGGCCTCTACACTCGGCATCATCATCTGCTCTTCGAGGGGCCGCACGGGCGCTGGAGTTCCAGCACCCGCCCGCACCTTAGGGATGCTGCCTCCGCCGTCGCGCTGCAGATCGGCCTTGCAGGAGACTCGTTGGTGCTTGCCAGGGCCGCCTGATCAATGTGCCCGGGAAGCGGCCTGCCGTCCTCCTCTAACGCGGATGTTCGCCTTCAGTCGCGGAGTGTCTGGTGGATGTCAGGCGCAGGGTCGTAGCCGCACCTGGGATTCGTGCGGCAGTCTGATCGTCAGTGTCGATCAACGTCTACCGAGGGAGCCCGGTGCGCTTCGAGGTCCTGGAGTACAGAGCAAGGGTGCCAGCCCGCGACGGGGCCTATTTGATCAAGGACAACTGGAACGACTACGGGTTCTCCACAACCTTTGACCTACGGGTACGCCTGGCCGGGAAGATGTCCCGCATCGGTTACGTGCGGATCGGGCATCTCACTCTGAAGCCCAGGCTAGAGGGCGGCATCTGGGCCACCCAGGAGGTGTTGCCCCCGGTGTTCACGTCGCTCTCAGAACAGTTCGCCAGCCTTGGACATCAAGATGATTACTACGCGGCCCTGATTGACTTGCCGTCGGGTGCGGGACGCACCATCCTGCGGGCCCTGAACGACATCGCCTACAATCCGGAAATGGAAGATTTCTTCCATTCGCATCCCGTCTTCGAACGGTCCTTGCTGCGCGACCAAACGAACAAGGACTTGCGCCGCCTTCAGCGTATTGCTCGCGGTATGCGTGAACACCGGGTGCCCTTCGCGTGGTCCTACACCCCACCCAGGGACGGCCTGCTCTACGCCCAGGAATTCGCCTTCAACGCCTCACCCGGGAGCCGGCCGGCCACCAACGTGCACGCCTTGATCGGCCGCAACGGTGTTGGCAAGTCTCATCTTCTCCACGCCATTGCCGCGCAAGTGATGGCCGGACTTGTATCGGTGGAGAGCGCTTCCGGAGGTGAGGACGACAGCTTCACCGGTTGCGTGACCGCGAGCTTCAGTCCGTTCGACCGGCCCTACCAGATCGACGACTTGGGTGAGGACCTTCGCTTCACCTACATCGGTCTCAGAAAGAGCGGACTGGAACTCAAATCCGATGCCGACCTGCGCGGCGAGTTCACGAGGAACTTCACCGAAGTGCGCATCGGGGCGACAGGTGAACGTTGGCAGAGGGCCATCGACACGCTGAACTACCCCGGCAGCGGATTTCTCGACGCGCACGCCGACACTTTGACAGAACTCATGAGGCATGCCGACCTGGGGCACGTCGAAGAGATGATGGGGCGCATCTTCGACGGACTCAGCTCCGGCCACAAAGCCGTACTCCTCCTTGTGACACGGCTGGTGAGAGTGGTCAGGGAACGCACCCTCGTACTGATCGACGAACCGGAGACGCATCTACACCCGCCCCTCCTTGCCGCCCTCACTCGGGCCCTGTCCGACCTGCTTGCGGACCGCAACGGCATGGCCATCATCGCCACTCACTCCCCCGTCGTACTGCAAGAAGTACCCGCATCATGCGTCTGGAGGATGTTCCGCAACGGCGCGGAACTTACGGCCAGCAGGCCGACCATGGAGACCTACGGCGAGAGCATCGGCGAGCTGACCCATGAGGCCTTTGGGCTGGAGACCACCTCGACCGGATTCCATGCAGCCATCGCCGAAGCGGTGGAGGAAGGCGGCTCCTTCGAGGAGATCTCTGCGCGGTTCACCGGGCTGGGCTCGGAAGGGAGGTCTCTCCTGCGGGCGATGACCTACGCGCGTACCCGGGGAAGCAACTGATGCTCCAGCCACAACGACCACCGTTCGGGGTCAAGGAGGTCGTGGAGGCCTGCTCGGTCTGGCTGGAGAAATTCGGGTACGCCGAGAGGTTCAGTCAACACCTGCATGGACTCAGGGAACTGGAACAGAGGTACCTGAAGGCGGGCCAGTTGGGAATCCTGCGGTCCCTCCTCATCGTCGAGAAGATCACCCAGTCCGACCACAAAGACCGCGTGATGTTCGAAGAGACTTACGGACAGGCTGTGGTGGGACGCGCCTCGGGCCGCCAGCTCTACGACGCGATCAAGGCTCTCGCGGCTGACACCCGATGCCCCCTGTGTGGTGTCCAGGCCGTTGCGCAGGTTGACCACCATGCGCCGAAGGACAAGTTCCCTCTGCTCGCCTTGACCCCTCTGAACCTCGTCGCGGTGTGCGGGACCTGCAACCAAGCCAAGTCCAACACCTTCGACGAGGACCCTGCCCGGGAAGCACTGCATCCCTACTTCGACGATCTTGGTACCGACCGATGGCTCTTCGCGCAGATCGACGCCTCCGCTGGGGGCGTCGCGCTGTTCGAAGCCCTACCACCCGCAACGTGGCCAGGCATCAAGGCCTCGCGAATTCGCAGGCACTTCGACAAGTACCACCTTGCCGACCGGTACCGTGACGAAGCAGGGCACGCCCTCGCGAGACGGAAGAGGAGGGACACGCGAACATTCACCGACGCAGGTCCCGAGGCGTTGCGCAACCTCCTCCTTGCCGACGCCGACGAACACGGTGACTACAGCCCCAACAGCTGGCAGGTAGCGCTACTAACCGCTCTCGCGGACAGTTCCTGGTACCTCAATGGCGGGATGCAGGACATCTGACCGACTGAGCCGTGGCGGCCTCATTGCGGGACACACCCTAGGAGGAAGCTATGAACGTTGTCTGGTCCGTCATGGTCGGCGAGGCACGGTTCGCTCCCCTAGTCGACCCCGGTCCCTTGGGTGTGGTGATCCCCGACGACGTCATGGAGTGGGCGAGCACCCACGGGTGGGGGCTAGCCTCCCCGAAGGTCTGGATCACGGTGACCACACAGGATGCCGCCCGGGGAGCGGTCGATGGCGAGGTCGCCTGGCGTGACGGCGATGTCTCCGACGGAGACCTGGCGGTCATCAAGCCTCAGGTGCATTCACAGACCTGATCCAGCCGTCAAGCAGACCACACCGGCGCCACCCCCGGTGTCCCCTCCCTGGATACGCCGACAGCCTGCTTGCAGAGCTGGCTACGTAGGCCAGAGCCGGAACTCGTGAACAAAGCCACAGAGCGGACCAGACCCTCGGCCGGCGGCGAACGGGTCCTCATCTCATCCCAGAGCCACAAGCGCGGGGAATATAGCAGCAGATCCCCGGTCAGCCAAACCGGGGAATCTCTGGACCATTGGAAATCCACCGCCACCCACGCCCGAACCATCGAGAGGCAGCAACACGAACCCAGCCACCCTTCTCTCCACGTCCCGTGACACCTCAGGCCAGCGCGTAGCTCTGCCGGAAGTAGTCGGCCGCCCGCTCCAGATCCCGCTCGGACTGAAGCGTCAGCTCCAGGTCGCCGGTTCCGTGGTGGCCGAGCCCGGTCACGTCCCGTGCGAAACCCGGCACCAGGTCGACCGTCGCCGGATCGGCCTTCAGGTAGACCAGCAGCTTCGCCTTCTTCGGCGGGACCAGGCACGCGTAGTTCTGCATCCGCCGGTAGGCCGTGTAGGTCTGGTTGGTGACCTTGGTGAGGTCCTCGCCGAGCCCGAGCAGCACCTCACCCAGGGACACCGCCAGCTCCGCCATGCCCCCACCCCCGGCTGCGGTCCGCTGGACCTTCGCCGTGCCCCGGTTCCGGCTGCCCACCCGGACCCCGGCCGCGCGGCCGGCAAAGGAGGCCACCGCCTCAAGGCCAAGGTGCTCGCTGCCGAAGTAGCGGTAGCGGACCAGGTCGATGGCGTGCCGGTGCTCGCGCACGGCATGAACGTCGTAGCGGGTAAAGTCGCCGGCCACGCAGATCAGCCTCGGCGCGCTCCACAGCACCTGGTCTGCGACCTTCACCCCGAGCCGGTCGCGGACCAGGTGCCGGAACGTGTCCCGGTGGTCGAGCAGCCAGGCCATGTAGAACAGGCCCTGGTTGATCACGCCCGCGTCGGTGCCCCGCTTGTACTCGACGATCACCGGGGCACCATTCTCGTCGATGCCCAGCGAATCGATCCTGCCGCCGTGAACCGGCCCGGTGCTGTACTCGCTCGCGAGGAACCGGACTCCGAGCATCGCCTCCATGTGCGCCTCGACGAGGTCCTGCACATCGGCTTCGACCACAGCCAGACGCGGCGCGACCTCCGCCACGCCGTCCTTTGTGTTGAACAACTTCAGGTCCGACACCTCCCCCTCCGTACCGACCTACCGCCAACACGCAGTCAGCCAGATCTATTTCCGGAAGGTCTGATGCCTCGGCATCCACTCTCGACGATCACTCTAAGTAGCAACCCGGGAAACTCTGTATCCGTCCTAGGCAGAAGACTCCACGACTGCGACCGGCATGAAAAAGCCGCCCCACCCTCCAGGCTGAAGACCTGTCGAGTGGGGCGGCTTTTTCATACTGACGACTCATCAGAAAATGCGTCAGGCGTGCGTCAAACGTGCGTCACGAGCGTCAAATCTGCGTCAAGATATCGCCCGTAACGCCCACAGTGCACATAACGCACACTGGCCTAACCTGCAGGTCAGAGGCCCTTTCCGGCGGGTTCAAGGATCGCGACGCACTCGACATGATGGGTCATCAGAATTGGATACAACGCAAGCAGGTAGAAAATAGTCGCAGGTCAGAGCGTTGAAAGTGGGGACTTATGGGCGCTGTGCGCGTGACCGTGACGCTGGTCTACTACTCCAAGTCGACCTGCTCAGTGGTCGGGGGCGGCCTTCTCTTGACGCCATCTCTCGACGCACGACGCCGTCAGACTGCAAGGGTCCTCCTGTGTGTCACCCACGCTACGGCGGCTCGACAGCTGTTCGGGGTTCCATAGCGAGAGGGGACGTCAGGCCTGCATGTTGCGGCGCGACGCTAGTTGCCACGAAGACTTCGTTGCAGTTCTCTATCGGTATGCCGAGGCACCTGCTGTCCGTGGAGCACACGAAGATCCGCACTTTGCGCGAACAGGCTGGAGTCACCACGCAGATTCTTGCTGATCGCGTGGGCGTCACCTCTCGCGTGGTCGCGTACTGGGAAGAGGGAAGATACAGGCCCGAAGCCAGAAACGTCCGTCGACTCGCGGACGCGCTCGGCTGCACCACTGCGGACCTCACGGGCACCCCTAGCGGCGCCGAGGAACTAATTGATCTTCGCTATGGAGCTGGCCTGACCGCGGAGGAAGTTGCCAGCCGGCTTCTCGTGACCGCAGTAGGCCGTGACCTGTTCGTCGATGCCAACAAGATCCGCCGTCTGGAGCGGGATCGTCGGGTGCCCGGCTGGGACTGGAACAAGCCGGAACACACGGGCCGGCTCGTGCAGCAGCTAGCCGCCCTGTACGAGGTGCCGGTTCGAATGGTGATGGACGCGTGGATGCGTACGCGGCCGGAGGATGAGCCCCCATGGCTGCCTGAGCGGGACCAACACGTTCCTCCGGAGTCGGCAGTCGAAGGTTGGGATGGGTTGAATGCTCGGCAGCGTATGTACCTGGCGGAGATCCTGCGGGATGACCGGATGACCGAGGCCGAGATGTGGATGCGCAGGCAAAGCAGCGCGAGCGTTCCGCCGGCCAAGCAGTGGCGGAAGTTGCCGTTCGCCCTGGACGCGCCAGCCGAAGCGGTCGGCTATACCCGCCTGCAGGAGCGTCTGCGAAGCGCAGGTGTCCACGATCAAGGTGCAGGGGCAACCCTCCACTCCCTGGAACGGCTACGGCTGATCAAGGTGGCCAAGGACCGTATGGAGGTTCCTGGGATTGGCGAGGTGGACCGAACCCTGGTGGAGATCACGCGTCGCGGCCGTGCGTGGGCCCGGGCCGGACTAGGTGAACCCGTCGATCCCCCGCCTCCCGCACATCTTCTGTCGGAATGGCTGTGGGGCGTTGTGCTGCGTGTCGCCGCAGTCGGCCCGAAGGGTCTTCACGAGAGTGAGCTGTCAGGCAAGTCATTGTTCTATCTGGCGGTCGGCTACCGGCCGAAGCGCCAAGCGCACCCCAGCAGAGGCTTCATCGAGCTGCGGCCAGTGATGGCGCCGGGCGATACGCACGTCCTTGAGTACCGGTGGCACGTCACCACGCTGGGGCAGCAGCACATTGCCTCCTACCTCCATGTGTATAAGGAGATGTACCCGCGCGCGGCATCCTCACAGAAGTGATCGTTTTGAGGGTTTCGGGCCCGTTGTCAGACCCATGCTTTACGGTCGTTTCTCGTGACGACACGAGTCGATGACGACGGCCTGACGTTCTCCCATTTCGAGGCGTTCCGCCTGATCAACTTCACCTTCATCAAAGCCTGCCAGACGATCACCGCCCCGGACCTAAGTCCGCGCCACCGGGCCGAGAAGCTAATGCAGTATCACGGGGACCTGCTTGCCGCTTACGGCCCCGGAGTACCACTGTCGTTCGGCGAGTTTCGCCGAAGGCTGCGCGGGCCCGTTGAGGGACTACTTCCTCCGTGGCTGGACAGGTCCGGCTTCGACGATCTCGACTTCCCGGTCGTCGACTCTGAGGGGTGCGTTACCAGCAGCGCCTTCGATCTGCAGTGGGAGACTGCACAACTCCATCGGATCTTGCAAAAACTGCGACGAATCGGGCGCATGCGGTTCACCGAGGAGCAGCTCCAAGACGAGATCGACCAGGATCAGATGTACGAGATCCTCAAAGGTCGCGGCGATGCCCAGTACGTCGTGGACCGCACCACACTGGTGGAATGCCCGGCCGGCACCGCCGCGGAGCTGAGCAAGCGTGGCTTGCCCCTGAACGCGATCGGCTTCTACGAGCAGATCCCGTACCACGCCATCTACCGCACCTGGTGGTTCCCCTGCACGGTGTGCAAGTGGCCCATGAAGATCAGCAAGCGAATGAGCGCGGGCCGCGAGTACTACCGCGTCACCTGCCTCTACGCTCGGCACGCCGATACGGGCGCCAGCTTCATGTTCCGGCCCACCTCAGGCGATGCACCGCAGCTGCACCCCGACAGCCCCGACACCCCCGCTGCACACGAGGCAGCGCTCGCGCTGGAAACCACTGGTGCCGTACCGGAGGCCAAGCCGGTTGAGGGGCATCTGGCCCTCAAGCGTGGCGTATGGCGTTACACCTGCGTCCCCGGGCTACACGAGCTGCGCCTCCACACTGTTCTGCAGGAGCGCCTGGCCGCCGTGATACCAGATGTGAACGAAGCCGTCATGCTCTGGCCGATGAGTGACGCCTACGACCATCGCATCGAGGTCAAGGGCAGGGACGGGAGCACTCACGTGTTCACCGTAGATGTGAAGGACTACACCCACGGCCGTGTCCTAGCCGAGAGCCTGCATCGTAACGACGGCGACAAGGGCGGCGCCGAGTGGCTCGTCGTTCCCGACCACCGGGCCGACCAGATCCCCCTACTGACCGTGACCTGCCACCAGTACGAAATGAAGGCCGCAACCATGACCGACTTCGCCAAGATGGTCTGCCGGAGCGCCGGCGTGGTGTGGGCATGAGCCAGATGACCTCTAGGGACACTTTTGTCCGCGCCGCGCTCGCCCTGGCTGCCCACTACTTCCCGCAGCAGGATGACCAGGGCAAGCCGCTGGCTTCCTTCCGTAACGCGGCGTTCTTCGCCAGCTGCAAGCCTCAGGCATGGGATAGATGGAATGAGCTAAGCCGTGAGGAACGACTGCTCGTGGCCGAGGTAATGAAGCTCAGCAATCCGACCCTCGCCGACGAGAAGCGGTTTTCCTCTGCCGCCCGTATTGCCTTGGGCGCCATGGGCAGCATCGACGAGGAGGACGACGAGAGCACTCTCCAGCTGTTCAAACTGGTCGGCGACCCCCTCACCGCTACCGCAGCCCATCCTCTACTGGGAGGCGACTACCTCGGCTACGCCAAGAGCCTCCTCGCGCCCTACCGGCGGCCAAGCAACCGGCGCAAGCCCCACGACTTCGCAGCGCCGGGTCAGACGTACGAAACCAGTGAACGCACCGATGGCAACGAGATCGTCCACGGCCGCGTCACCATCCCCCGCTTCCCCGCTTACACCCAGCCCCTGGGCCACGACACACTTCCCGCGCTAACCACCCGGCCCAGCCTTGACACGGTTCGCGTCACTGTCCAGGAACTCAAGGACATCGCACAGCTCCTGGACACCCAATACGAGGACACGGAGGCGGGCCCCTGGCTGTACAAGGTGCTGACAGGTCTACTTGACCGGGTCAAGGCCCGCGACACCGACACCGTCGACGTGCTGGATCTGCTGGCCGGCCGGACCCACATCTTTCACGCACCTACCGGAACCGGAAAGTCCGTGCTGGTACGGATCCTGGGCTCGTGGGCCGCACTCAACGACTACCGCGTGACGCTGCTCGTTCCCGATGTCAAGGCCACCCTCGCCTCCGTCTGGGACATCAGCCGCGACCTTGAGATCCTGCACCGGGCTGACAGGACGGCCTACTTGGCGACTTGTGCCCCTCTGATGTCACCTTCTTCTCGGCATGAACGGGCCCTGAAGCATGCGTCCCTGGTCAAGGAGGATCCTGACGCGCCTGGGGAATGGGGTAAGCGAGGGCGCCGTGACGTCGACCACCTCGCCTACGGGTGCGCGCAACAGCACTGGCTCGATTCCGCCGGCACCTACCGTCCCGGCAAGGAGAACTGCCTGAGCCTGCGCGGTGGCCGCGAGATGCTCGCATGCCCGTGGATCCCGACCTGCGGCAAGTTCGCACCTGTCAATCCCCTCGAAGTGTGGAGTCCTTCCTATGCGGCCAGCCCCACAGTGAGGCCGGTCCAGTACTCGCGTTCGTAGTCGATCGGACTCTTGA
>NZ_JBIWCL010000010.1:234464-246282 GCF_044761485.1 Streptomyces sp. NPDC097617 | reverse complement strand
CCACCCCCCAGGTCATGCCTTCGACAGGGGGACACAGCCATGCCGGGCCCGGAGGCCAGCGGTCCCGTTGCAGGACCGCGAAAAAGATAACGGGGATGGCGGCCGGTGGGTCAGAAGTTGCCCAGTCCGCCGCACACGTTGAGGGCCTGGGCGGTGATGGACGCGGCCAGGTCGGTGGTCAGGTAGCCGACGAGGCCGGCCACTTCCTGGGGGGTGGAGTAGCGGCCGAGGGGGATCTTGGACTCGAGCTGCTCCTGGACGTAGTCCTCGGTGGTGTCCCACACCTGTGCGTAGCCGCTGCGCACGCGGGCGGCCATGGGGGTCTCCACATAGCCGGGGCAGACCGCGTTGACGGTGGTGCCGGTCGGTGCGAGTTCCTTGCCGAGGGCTTTGGTGAAGCCGACGACGGCGTGTTTGGACGCGGTGTAGGGGGCGCCGAGGAGGACTCCCTGCTTGCCCGCGGTGGAGGCGATGTTGATGATGCGGCCCCAGGGTTCGGCGCCGAGTCCGCCGTTGTTGAGGACCTCGCGGGTGAGCAGGAAGACGCTGTTGAGGTTGGTGTCGATGACGTCGTGCCACAGTTCGTCGGTGATGCCGGCGGTGGCGCCGCCGCCGCTGCGGCCCGCGTTGTTGACCAGGATGCTGACGGGTGCGCCGTAGGCGGCGACGGCGGCGGCGACCAGGTCCCGCACGGCGGTGCGGTCGCGTACGTCGGCGGCCGTGCCCTGGACGCTGAGGCCTTCGGCCTGGAGGTCGGCGACGGTCTGTTTGACCTTGACCTCGGTGCGGGCGCAGAGGAACACGCGGTGCCCGCGGGCGCCCAGGTCCCGGGCGATGGCCAGTCCGATGCCGCTGGTGGCCCCGGTGACCAGGGCCACGGGCCGCTCGGGGGCCTTGTCCATCGCCTTGACCGTCATCCTCGTCCCTCCGTCACCCGTCTGTGCCGTGTGCAGCGTGTCGCAGGGAACTCGTGGCGCGGCGGAAGGGGGATGGAGGCGGTGCGGTCAGTGGGGGCGCCAGCTGCCGGCGCGGTGGGGGCGGCCGGTGCGCGGGCGGTCCCACGGGGCGGGGGCGGTGGGCGGCGGGGGTGGTGCCTGGGGTGCGGTCCGGTGGTGGAGCAGGGCGGTCAGGACGGCGAGGACGGCGGCTGTTTCGTCCTGGTCGGGGTGTCCGCGGCGGATCAGCCAGGTCTGTCCGGGGCCGGCGGCCGCGTCCGGGGCCGCGTCCGGGGCCGCGTCCGGGGCGGTCATACGGGCGGGTTGCCGTGCTTGCGCGACGGCAGGTCGGCGTACTTGGGGCGGAGCATGGCCAGGGCCGCGGCGAGGACCCGGCGGGTCTCGCCCGGGTCGATGACGTCGTCGACGAGGCCGCGTTCGGCGGCGTAGTAGGGGTGCATGAGCTCGGTCGTGTATTCCTTGATCTTCTGTGCGCGCATGGCGTCGGGGTCGGCGGCGGCGGCGATCTCGCGGCGGAAGATGACGTTGGCCGCGCCCTCGGCGCCCATGACGGCGATCTCGTTGGTGGGCCAGGCCAGGGCGAGGTCGGCGCCGATGGAGCGGGAGTCCATGACGATGTAGGCGCCGCCGTAGGCCTTGCGCAGGACCAGGGAGATCCGCGGGACGGTGGCGTTGCAGTAGGCGTAGAGGAGTTTGGCGCCGTGGCGGATGATGCCGCCGTGTTCCTGGTCGACGCCGGGCAGGAAGCCGGGCACGTCGACGAGGGTGACCAGGGGGATGTTGAAGGCGTCGCAGAACTGCACGAAGCGGGCGGCCTTCTCGGAGGCGTGGATGTCGAGGACCCCGGCGAGGCTGGCGGGCTGGTTGGCGATGAAGCCGGTGACGTGTCCGTCGATGCGGGCGAGCGCGCACACGACGTTGGTCGCCCAGGCCGGGTGGACCTCGAAGAAGTCGCCGTCGTCGACGACTTCCTCGATGACCTTGCGGATGTCGTAGGCCTGCTGGGGGTTGGCGGGGACGATGGCCGACAGGGCGTCGGTGCGCCGTTCGGCCGGGTCGGCGGTGGGTTCGCGCGGGGGTGTCTCGCGGTTGTTGGCGGGCAGCAGCGAGAGCAGGTGGCGTACGTCCTCCAGGCAGGTGGGTTCGTCCTCGTAGGCGAAGGCGGCCACGCCGGAGACGGCGGCGTGCACGTCGGCGCCGCCGAGGCCGTTCTGGGTGATCTCCTCGCCGGTCACCGCGCGGACCACGTCGGGGCCGGTGATGAACATCTGCGAGGTGTCGCGGACCATGAACACGAAGTCCGTCAGGGCCGGGGAGTAGGCGGCGCCGCCCGCGCAGGGGCCGAGCATCACGCTGATCTGCGGGATGACGCCGGAGGCGCGGGTGTTGCGCTGGAAGATGCCGCCGTAGCCGGCGAGCGCCGAGACGCCCTCCTGGATGCGGGCGCCGGCGCCGTCGTTGAGGGAGACCAGGGGGGCGCCGGCGGCCAGGGCCAGGTCCATCACCTTGTGGATCTTCTCGGCGTGGGCCTCGCCGAGGGCGCCGCCGAAGATGCGGAAGTCGTGCGCGAAGACGAAGACGGTGCGCCCGTCCACGGTTCCCCAGCCGGTGACCACGCCGTCGGTGTAGGGCTTCTTGCCCTCCAGGCCGAAGCCGGTGGCGCGGTGCCTTCGCAGGGCCTCGATCTCGTGGAAGGACCCTTCGTCCAGGAGCAGGCCGATGCGTTCGCGGGCGGTCAGTTTGCCCTTGGCGTGCTGGCGTTCGGTGGCCCGTTCGTCGGGGCCGGCCACCGCGGTGGCCTTGATGGCGGCGAGTTCCGCCATCCGGTCGGGGGCCGCGGGTGGTGCGTCGGTGATGGTCATGTGGCTCCTCCAGGTCTGAAGAACGGCGGGTCTCAGTTCGCCCGGTGCAGCGTGAGGTGGCCGCCGCGCCTGCGGGCGGGCCGGGCGGTGCGGTACGGGGACGGGGCCGGGGGGCCGGGATCGGGGTCGGCCGATCCGGCGGACCCGGCGGACCCGGCGGACCCGGCGGACCCGGCGGCCGCGCGTACGGCGCGGGCGGGGACGGCGGCCGCGGCGCGGCGTTCCTCCAGCAGGACCTCCGCGAGGGCCTGCCGGAACCGGTCGATGTCGTGGGCGGTGCTGTCCTGGTCGACGCAGGCGCGCAGCGCGGGCGCGGCGACCCGGCCGGCGGGGTGCAGGGGGTGCTCGTGCGCGACGGTCTTGGCCAGGACGACTCCGCGCCGGGCCAGGCCGCGGCGGATGGCCGCGGCGGGGACCTCGGCGTGCCGGAAGGCCAGGACGGCGGCCTGCTCGCGTCCCGCGGCGAGCAGTTCCATCCCCGGGGTGCGGCGGACGGCGTCGCGCAGCAGGGGCAGAAGGTCCCCGCCGGCCGGCCGGGCGGCGTCGGCGCGGTGGGCGGCGTCGGCGCGGTGGGCGGCGTCGGCGCGGTGGGCGAGGGCCGCCTCCAGTGCGGCGACGGCCGCCGGGGCGGGCGCGGGCGCCTGCAGAAGAGCCTGCCGGCCGTCCTGCGGGGCACTGTGGGGGGCGGTCAGCGGGCCGTCCTGGGGCGCGTTGCGGGAGCCGTCCTGCGGGGCGCCCTGCGGAGTGTTGTACGCGCCCCCCCGGGGGGCGTTGGGCGGGCCGTCCTGGGGCGCGTTGTGCGGGCCGTCCTGCCGGGCGTTGTGCGGGGCGTCCTGCGAGGCGCGCCGGGGGGCGTTGTGCGGGGTGGGGTGGGGGGTGGGGGCGAGGTAGGCGAATCCGGTGTCCTGGGGGCCGCGCAGGAACCTCCAGCCGTCCGCGGTGAGCAGGTGGCAGCCGATGCGCGCGGCGTCGAGGGGGAGCAGGCCCACGGAGTGGGAGGCGTCGACGGTGTAGCGGGCGCGGTGGTGGGCCAGGAGCCGGCCGATGTCCCGGACCGGGTTGACGGTTCCGCAGGCCGCGGAGAGGTGGACGGCGGAGACCAGGGCGACGTCCTGGTCGAGGTGGGTGCGCATCCAGTCCAGGTCGAGGTCGCCGTCCGGGCGCAGCGGGACGACCTCCAGCCGGCACCGGGTGCGTTCGCGCAGGGTGTGCAGGGCGTGCAGGTTGGCCACGCCCTCGTGGGGTGTGGTCCAGATCCGGTCGCGCGGGCCGAGGGCGATGGCGGCGGCGAAGGCCTCGAAGGCCGGGGCCGCGCCGGTCGTCAGGACGGTGCGGTCGGCGGGGACGCCCAGCAGGGCGCCGAGGCGTTCGTGGACCCGGGTGAGTGCCCGCCCGTCGGGGCTCTCGTGCACGGCGGCCGGCCCGAAGCGGTCGTCGAGGGCGGTGCAGCGGGCGAGTACGGCGTGCACGGCGTCCGGCATCCGGCCGGCTCCGGCGGTGTTCAGGTGGGCCGTTCGTTCCCCGTGGTACGTCGGCGCGTTCATTTCAGGGGCCTCCCCCCGCGGTTGGGGCCGGGATGTCCACGGCCCTCATGTACCGAGCATTGCCAATAGGCTTGGCAATACATTGCCTAACGGTTGGCGGCTTTGGCAATGCGGGAGGGCGGCCGCTCCGGCGAGGCTCTAGTTCCCCCGTGTTGGCAACTCCCGGCAATTTCCTGCCCGGTTGTTTTCTCGCCGATTTCGCTGCAGGTCGGGGCGGTTGCGGCGGGGTTCTCCAGGCCGTCTCCAGCGGTTCCCGAGTGAGTCCCGAGCGGGTGTTGCCAATCTTCTTGGCAGAAGAGTTGCCATGAAGAATCAAACTGTTGCCCCGGAGGAGTCACCATGAGGAACATCGCCCGCCTCGCCGCCACCGCCGCTCTGGCCTGCGCCGCCGTGCTCACCGCGGGCGGCGCCGCCCAGGCCGGGCCCATCGACTGGCCCGTCGCCCCGGCCTCGGCCGCCGGCCCGATCGACTGGCCGGTCGCCCCGGGCAGCGCCCCGGCCGTCGCCCTGATCGACTGGCCGTAACCGAAGACGGCTCGAAAGCCGCTGGAGGAAAGGGATGGAAAACATCCACCGCGGCTAGCGTGCGCGTCAGGGGGGCAGTACCTCCGCCACCGGTGGCAGAAAAACGCCGGGGAACTCCACGAGTTACGGAGGGGAGACCGTGAGGATTCAGGTTCTGGGTCCGTTGAGTGCCGAGGTCAACGGGGGATCCATCGTTCCGTCCGCGGGAAAGCCGAGACAGGTGCTGTCGCTGCTCTCGCTGTATCCCGGGCGCGTCATACCCGTGCCCACGCTCATGGAGGAGATCTGGGGGACGCAGCCGCCGCAGAGCGCGCTGACCACCCTGCAGACCTACATCCTCCAACTGCGCCGGCGCCTGGGCACCGCGATGGGGCCCGACGCCCCGGGCGGCGCCAAGGACGTCCTGGCCACCCGGCACGGCGGCTACCTGCTCCAGGTGCCCGAGGAGTGCGTCGACGTGCACGACTACGAACGGCTGGCCCGCGAGGGCCACAGCGCCTTCGAGCAGGGCGACGACCGCACCTGCGCCGACCGCCTGCGGGCCGCGCTGGGGCTGTGGCGGGGGCCCGCGCTGGTCGACGTACGGGTCGGCCCGATCCTCGACATCGAGGTACTGCGCCTTGAGGAGAGCCGCCTGGTGAGCGTGGAGCGGCGGATCGACGCCGACCTCAGGCTCGGCCGGCACTCCGAACTGATCGCCGAACTCACCGACCTGACCGCACGCCACCCCCAGCACGAGGGACTCCACTCGCAGGTGATGGTGGCCCTGTACCGGTCGGGGCGCCAGGCGAGCGCCCTGGACGTGTACCGCAGGCTGCGCGGCCGGCTGATCGAGGACCTCGGCGTGGAGCCCTCACCCCAGCTGCAGCGCCTGCACCAGGCCATGCTGGCCGTCGATCCGCAGCTCGACGTCCTCGCCGGAGCGCGGCACACCTCCACGTTCGACCTGTTCGCCGCCTGAGAGCGCTCCCGGCGGCCGGGGGCGGGGCGGGGGCGGTCAGGGGCGCGGGCCGTGCGCCTCGCCGACCAGGTAGCGGTCCTGGACGAGGTGCGCGGCGAGAGTCCACTCCCCCACCGCCTCCGGCGGGCCCCCCGCCGGCTGCGTGCCCGCCGCCGTGAACCGCGCCGCCCCGCACCGCGCCGCCGCCTCCCGGTCCGCCCCGTCCCGGTCCGCCCCGTCCCGGTCCGCTGCGTCGTGCGTCGCCCCGTCGCGGTCCGCTGCGTCGTGCTTCGCTGCGTCCGGGTCCGCTGCGTCGTACGTCGCTGCGGTGCGGGCCGCCCTGAGGGTCAGCTCCCGCAGCAGCCGCGCCCGGCGTTCGCTGCCGGTGAGGGTGTCGGGGCCGGCGCCGGCGCCCGGCTGCTGCGGGCCGGCCGGGCCGCGCAGCAGCGGGGCGCGCAGGTCGGGGTCGGCGGGCTCCGCGTGCAGGCCGATCCGCCCGGTGCGGCTGACGCCGACCACGATCAGCTCGCCGGTGTGCGCCAGTGCGATCTGAACGCCGGTGCCGGGCCCGCGCACCACGGGGCGTCCGCCCGGACCCCGGCCGAGTTGCACGCTGTGCACGGGCACGTCCAGGGCGGTGGCGGCGGCGTACTTCATGACGTAGCGCGAGACGGCGAACCGCAGCCGCCCGGCCGCGGCCGGCATCCCGCGGTAGGCCGGCCAGTCCTCCCCCAGCAGCGGGCGCAGGCCCGGGTCGAGGAGGACGGCGGTCAGCCACTGCCCCCAGGTGGTGCAGACGACCGCCCGGCCCGCGTCCTCCAGGCGCTCCCCCGCCTCCTCCCAGGGGCCCTCGAGGCCCTCGGAGCCCTCGGGTCCGTGGAGGTACAGCGGCGCTCGGGGGGCCCGTTCGGCGGGGTGGGTGAGTGCCATCGGTGCTCTCCTCGGCGTGCTCATCGCAGGCGGCGCACAGCGGTTCTGGCCCGCCAGCCGGCCAGGCGCAGCGTCTCGGTGCTCGCGCGTCCCAGCCAGATCCGTACGTGGCGGCGGGTCTCGGCGAGGCCGGCCGCGTCCCCCGGGGTGCCGGGGGGTTCGTGCAGGAGGACCTGCTGGGCGCAGAGGACCCGTACGCCGTCCCCGTCCGGGGCCAGGGACCATGCGCCGGTGTGGGCGGCGATCGGCTCGGGGGTGAGGAGTTCCTTGAAGACGATCCGTGCGGCGGAGGGGAAGCACAGGCGCACGGTGCGGGTGGAGCGGGTGAGGCCGTCGGGGGTGGCGCAGGTGTCCAGGGCGGCGAGCTGCACGCCGGGGACGTCCTCGCTGACCTCGGCGGAGTCCACGTGCGGGAGGCGTTCTGGCCAGTCCGCGATGCGGTGGAGGAAGTCGTAGACCAGCTCGGCGGGGCCGTCGAGGTGGACGCTGTCCTCGAAGGAGAGCAGGAGTCGGTCCAGGCGGTCCCAGCGTTCGGCGGCGGCCGCGAGGTGGGTGAGCCGCTCGGCCGGTTCGCGTTCCCACTGCCGGCGGCTGTGGCCGGTGGTGGCGGCGGGCTGCCGTTCCACGGTGCGGTCCTGGCGCAGTGTCACCAGGGCGTGGGTGTCGCCGTGGTCCTCGACGGTCCAGGTGCCGGTGGTGGGTGTGCCGGGGCGGGCGGTGTCCTCCTGCTCGAACTCGATGGTCCGGGAGTGCGGGTGCAGGGTGCGGCGCAGGTGGAAGGAGCCGATGCGCTGGTCCCGGACGTCCCACAGGCGCAGGCGTTCGTGGACGCCGTCGAAGTCGATGCGCTCGACGTGGACGGGTGCGGGCAGCAGCAGGGGCCAGCGCACGGCGTCGGCCAGCAGTCCGTAGACCACGCCGGCGGGGGCGGCGATCCGCGCCGTGTGCTCGCTCGTGTGCACGCGCTGCGACGGCATGAGAGGCACCTCCCCTGATCGTGTGTGCGGGTGTATCCACCCTGCACGAGGGTGCTAGAGGCTTCCTCAACCCCCCGCGGCCGACGCCGGCGCCGGCGCCGGGGCGGTGGGGGCGTCGGCTGCGGGGGCGGGGACGGTGGGGGCGTCGGCTGCGGTGGTGGGGACGGTGGGGGGTGTGGTGGTCTGGGTGAGGGCGTCGGCCAGGACGCGCCAGATCTCGGCGGCGAGGTCGATGTTGGCGTCCTCCTGGGCCTGTTGGGCCAGGGCGCGCAGTCCCTGGACGCCGGCCGGGTCGCCGGCGAGGATCAGGAGCTGGTGGCGCAGGATCTCCAGGCGGACCTGGCCGCGGTAGGTCATCCTGGGCCGGTCGGCGGCCAGTTCGCCGAGCAGGGCGCGGGCGTCGTCGTAGCGGCCGGTGGCGAAGGCGAGATCGGCCTTGAGGGCGGTCAGGTCCTGGCGCAGGGCGGGTGTGCCGACCAGGGCGAGGGCGGCTTCGGCCTCCTCGGCGCGGTGCTGTGCCTGAGCGGGGTCGGCGGGCATCTTCTGCAGGTGGAGGCGGCCGGAGGCCAGGCGCAGCCGGATCCACAGGATCAGGTCCTCCTGGCTGTCGAACCGTTCGAGGGCGTCGTTCAGGCAGGCCTGTGCGCCGGGGTAGTCGCCCTGGCGCATGCGGACGGCGGCGGCGGTCCACATGGCCTCGGCGAAGAGGGCGTCGCCGCGGCCCCGGACGAGGGCGGTCAGTTCGTCGGCGTGGCCGCGGGCCTCGCCGGTGCGGCCGGCCTCGGCCTGTACGGAGACCAGTGCGAGCAGGGCGGTGGCGCGGTCCTCCACGCCGAGGTTCTCGTGCAGGGCGGTGCGGTGGGCCTGGACGGCGGCGTCCACGGCCGGGGTGATCTCGCCGATGGAGCGCAGGCAGCGGGCGAGCCGGGTCAGGCCGCGCACGCGCAGCTCGCTGACGCCGACTTCGTCGCCGAGGGCCACGAGCCGGGTGAGGCAGTCCCGTTCGGTGGTGTGGTCGCCCTGGACGCGGGCGGCGCGGGCGAGGATCCACAGGGCCTGCCAGCGCAGTACGGGGCTCTCGTGGGCCTCGGCGGCCAGGGCCTGGCGCAGGGCGACGACGGCGTCCGGGGAGCCGGTGGAGGAGGCGAGGGTCAGGGCGTGGGCCAGGGAGCCGGTGGCGGGTTCCTCGAAGTCGGCGCTCTGCAGGCCCAGTCGGCCGGCGAGGTAGCCGACGGCCCGGTCGGTGGGCTGGCGGGCGCCGGACTCCAGGCGGGAGAGGTAGCCGGTGGACATGCCCTCGCCGGCCAGCGCCGTCTGCGACAGGCCCTGGGCCAGCCGGAGTTTTTTGAGGCGGTGTCCGAAAGCGGGCTGTCGCAGCATGGGCGGCGTCCTTGGGGTCGTGGGCAAGGAATCTGTCGGGAACCGGCCCCGAGCGTAGGGTCCGCGGCAACAGCCGGGCAAACCTTTGCCACCGGTTCGGGGCCGGTCTCGTCCGGGTTTCGTGCGGACCTCCGGCATTCCTCGAGCGGTCCTCGACCCGGTCGAGGCAGACTCTCCAGAATCCGGCCGGCGTACCGGCCGGGCGCCCTGCTCCATTCGTTTTTGAGCGCCTTGGAGTCGACGATGAGGCCTTCGGTGTGCGCATCCCGCGCGTCCTCGACGCCCGCAGCACACACCGCGGTCCCCGCGGCCGCCCTCCACCCGAACCTTGCGGAGCGGGGCGAGCAGCCGGACGACGACATCGGCTGGCCGAAGAGGTGACCCGGGCCGCGACCCGGGCCCCGGGAACGGGAACGGGAGCGGGAGCGGGAGGGAGCGGGACGGCGCAACGGGCGCTCCCGGCAGGCCGGTACGGCATCGGATGCGGGTGCGGGTACGGCATCGGATGCGGGTGCGGGTGCGGGTACGGGTGCGGGTGCGGGTTCCCGGCCGGGGCGCTGCGGCCCGGCCGGGGGCGGCGTCGGCGCCTTCGGCGAGAGCCGGCGCGGCGCCCACCGCAACCGGTGACGGCCGCCGCCCGGCCGCCGACGTACGGGCGCACGGGCGCACGGGGTTGCAGCGGTACGGCGGCGGCAGGCGGGTACGCCGGTGCGGTGCGGCTGCGCCTCGCGCGGCCGGGCGGGCGGGGACGGTGCGGGCACGTCCGGTGCGGCGCGGGCACGTCCGGTGCGGACCGCTCCCCCGGCGGCGGGTTCCCGTACGGAACCACGAAGACGCGGGGCCGGGGCTCCACCCGGGTCGGACCCGGCACGGGTGGCGGCCCTGGCGAGGCCGGTCGGCCGGCCGTGCACCGTGCGACCCGCGGCCCGGCGCGCGGCGCGGTTCGCGGCCCGGTTCACGGCGCGGTTCACGGCGCGGTTCACGGCGCGGTTCACGGCGCGGTTCACGGCGCGGTCGGCCTGGTTCGCGGCGGGTGTCGGGCGGCGGGTGTCAGACGGCGTACAGGTCGAATGTCGATCCGCGTCGGGGTCCGGCCTGTACGTCCAGTGCCGGGTCGACCGTCAGCATCGCGCGGTGCAGGCGCTGCAGTTGCGGTGAGGGTTCCACGCCGAGGTCCTCGACCAGGCGGCCGCGCAGTCTGCGGTAGACGTCCAGGGCCTTGGCCTGTCGTCCCGACCGGTAGAGGGCGACCATGGCCTGTGAGTGCAGGCCCTCGTGCTGGGGGTGGCGGGCGATGAGTTCGGCGAGTTCGGCCAGCAGCTCGGTGTGCCGTCCCAGGCGCAGGTCGGCGTCGATCCGGCGTTCCACGGTGCCCAGGCGGCTCTCGTGCAGGCGCAGTACCTCGATCTCCAGGACGGGTCCGGCCCGTACGTCGACCAGTGCGGGGCCCTGCCACAGGGCGAGCGCGGCCCGGAGCGTGGCCGCGGCGTTGTGGTCGTCGCCGCGGCCGTAGTCGCCGTGGCCGCGGGCGGCGAGGCTCTCGTAGGTGTGGACGTCGACGGCTTCGGGCGGGATGTGCAGCAGGTAGCCGCCGTGGCGGGTGGCCAGGACGTCCTTGACGCCGTCGGGGCCGTCGGGGCCCATGGCGGTGCCCAGGCGGCGGCGCAGCTGGAGGATGTAGGTCTGCAGGGTGGTGAGTGCGCTCTGGGGCGGGGCGGTTCCCCAGATCTCCTCCATGAGGGTGGGGATGGGCAGCACGCGTCCGGGGTGGAGGGCGAGGAGGGCGAGGAGCTGGCGGGGCTTGCGGGCGGTGGGGACGATGGATCCGCCGTTGACCTCGGCGCTCAGCGGGCCCAGTACCTGTATTTTCACGCTGCGGTGTCCCCCGGTCGTGGTCTGCGGGGGTGCGGTGGTCCGGCTGCGGCCCTCACCATCCGATCCGTACGGCCTGTGCTCCGCTGTACTCGGCCTCGGTCTGGTATTCGCGTTCGCGTCCGACGGCGACGAGGCTGGGCAGCAGCAGGGCCCACAGTGCCGCGACCTTGCCCTGGAGTTCGGCGTAGGACATGCCGGTGGCGGACATCGTCTCGATGCCGCAGGCGGCGGCCGCGACCAGGGCCTGGGCGCTCTCCCAGCGGCGGCCCGCCGCCGGGAGTTCGCCGGCGTCGCGTGCCAGGCGCAGCAGGGTGGAGACGGCCGAGATCCACGCGCCGTGGAAGTCGACGATCACCGGCCTGGCTCCGGCGGGTCCGCGCGGGCCGGGTCCGCCGCATTCCTTGGTGATGCGGAAGCTGGCCGGGATGGCGGGTTCCTCGTGGAGGGTCCAGGCCAGCCAGTGGGTGATGTCGATCAGTGCCTGCAGGGGTGAGACGCCGTCCTCGCGCAGCGCGCGGACCGCGTCGTGGAGCAGGGCGCATCCGCGTTGCTGGACGGCTTCGGCGAGTTCGTCCTTGGAGGCGAAATGGAAGTACAGGGCCCCTTTCGTCACTCCGGCCGCGGCCGCGATCCCGCCGAGTGTGGCGTTGGCGTAGCCATTGCGTTGGAACATTTCGGCCCCGGCGTGGACCAGCCGCCTCCGGGTCCGCTCCGACCTCTCCTGCACCGAGCCGTCTCCTCTCGCCCCGACCGAGTCCCGAACGTGCGGTCGCCGGACCGTTCTCTGTGCCCCGTGCCGTGCCGTGTCCCGGGCCCCGTGCCGTGCCGT
>NZ_JBIWCL010000010.1:178232-234368 GCF_044761485.1 Streptomyces sp. NPDC097617 | reverse complement strand
CCGTGTCCCGGGCGGTGTGCCGTGCCGTGTCCCGGGCGGTGTGCCGTGCCGTGTCCCGGGCGGTGTGCCGTGCCGTGTCCCGGGCGGTGTGCCGTGCCGTGTCCCGGGCGGTGTGCCGTGCCGTGTCCCGGGTGCCCGGGAGCGGGCGGGTCCTCAGACCCGTACGAGGCGCTCGCCGCCGGGTTCGGCGTGGGCCTCGGCCAGGGTCTCCGGGCCGGCCATGAGGATGGAGCGCTGCAGGCGGCGCAGTGCCACGGAGGGCTCCAGGCCGAGCTCGCGCACGAGGGTGGCGCGCAGACGCTGGTACACGTCGAGGGCTTCGCCGCGCCGTCCGGAGCGGTGCAGGGCGAGCATGAACTGCCCGTGCAGGTTCTCGTGGGTGCGGTAGCGGGTGACCAGGACGGTCAGCTCGGCGAGGAGTTCGCGGTGGCGTCCGAGTCTGAGGTCGGCCTCGATCCGCTGGTCCAGGGCGCACAGCCGGGTCTCCTCCAGCCGGCGGGTCTCCATGTCGAGCTGGACGCCGCCCTGTACGTCGGCGAAGGCGGGTCCGGACCACAGGGCCAGGGCCTCGCGCAGCAGCCGTGCGGCGCCGGGGAAGTCGCCGGCGTCCATGGCGCGGTAGCCGGTACCGGCGAGGCGGTCGAACTCGCGTACGTCGAGGGTTCCGCCGCCGCTGCTGAGGAGGTATCCGCCGGGCAGGGTGACCAGGATGTCCTTGGCGGTGCGCGCCGCCCCCGCCCCGCCCTCAACCGCACCCGTACCGGTGCTGCCGGTACCGGTGCTGCCGGTGCCGGCGCCGGTGGGGTCGGTGGTGCCGGTGGTGCCGCGTTCCAGGGCGCCGGCGATGAGGGCGCGTAACTGCAGGACGTACGTCTGGAGTGTCGTGCGGGCGCTGCGCGGCGGTTCGCCCGCCCACAGCTCCTCTATCAGTGCCGATACGGGTACCACCTGATCGGCATGGAGGGCCAGGAGGGCCAGGACCTGCCGGGGCTTGGGGGCGGTCGGCGTGATGGAGATCCCGTTCTCCCGCACGGCCAACGCGCCCAGTACATCGATGTCCACGCCGTACTCCCCTGTCCTTGGATGAGTACAGCCAGTAGAAAACAGGACCGGCGGTTTGTCAATATCAAACCGGTCGTGCTGTTTTGATGGTCGGTCATGTCTGACACATCTTCAAAACTGTGCGCTGGCCTGGGAGTTCGGGTGATCACGGGTGGCGTCGTGCGGCTCCAGGGAGACTCGATCGTCCCTCGATGAGGGTCACAGGAGTGCGGTGGACCCTACCTGAAAGAGACCGTTCAGTCTGATTCGGTGGTTCCGGTCGGCGGTGCGGGGGAAGCCCTGTGCGACCCCTGCGGCAGCAGGGCCTCCAGGGCCGGTGCGGCTGCGAGGCGCGGCAGCATCAGGGTCCAGAACCGGGTGAGGGTGTGGGGGGCGGTCCACTCCCGGTCGTAGGCGCCCAGGACCTCCAGTCCCACCGTGGCGGCCACCACCCCGCGGGCCGCGTCGCGCGGGACGAGTCCGGGGGCGAGGGCGCCCTCGCGGGCGGCGTCCGCCATGACCGCCTCGACCCACAGGCGCCACTGGCGGCGCAGGTCCACCCCGCCGCTCCAGGAGGGGTCCGCGCACAGCCCGAAGCCGGCCCGCACCACCGGCTCCCGTGCGAGCAGGGCCATCAGCGCGTGGCTGGAGTCGACCAGCACCTGCAGGGATGCGGCGCCCGCGGCGGCGGCCTCACCGGCGGCGGTGGCGGGCGGTGGTGCGGCGGCGACCGTGATGCGGCGCAGCCACTGCGCGGCGCGGTCCTCCACGGCGCGGGCGAGCGCGTCCTTGCTGGCGAAGTGGAAGTGCAGGCCCCCGGCGCTCACCCCGGCCCGGCGGCTGATCGCGGCGATCGAGGCGGTGACGAACCCCTCCTCGGCGAACACCTCCGCGGCGGCACGGACCAGCGCTTCCCGCGTACGAGCGGCACGTTCCTGCTTGACCATGGAGTCTCCACAAACCGCCAACGCGGTTTGCCCAAGGGGGAGTAAAGATCGTTTCGGTCACAGTCGGCGGCGGCGCCGGAGTCCCGCTCGCGTCCCGGTGGAGGCGTCCGGCCCCACCGGCCCCCGCCGTCCCGGCCGCCGGAGGGCCACCGGGAGGCCGCCGGGAGGCTGCCGGGAGGCTGCCGGGAGGCTGCCGGGGGGCGGGGGCGGGGCCGAAGCGGCCTCAGGACAGTGCCGGTTGGGCTTCCTGCGCCGCCCCCGGACCCGGCCCGCGCCGCATCTCCGCGCTCACCCGCTCCCCCCGGTCGGGGGCGATGTCCAGACGGGCGAGCATCGCGGGCGTCGCGATGGAGGGGCAGATGTGCTGGTAGACGGCGGCGACCCGCTGCTCGATGTCGGACCGGTCGTTCAGGGTCTGGGAGTAGATCTGCGCGCCGGTCCAGCACGCGGACAGGATCCAGGCGGTCTCGGCGGGGTCCACGTGCGGCAGCAGCTCGCCCTGCTCCTTGGCCCGGACCAGCAGGGTCCGGGTGAACTCGATCCAGCCCGGTACCGAGCCGCCGCCGAAAATGTCGCGCATGCCCGGCCCCAGGGAGAGCCGGGCACCCGCGCTGAGCATGGGCTCGCGCTTCATCCGGTACGCCAGCACCATCGCGACGTCCACGAGTTCCTGCAGCTTGCTCTCCCGGTGGGGCACCCCGCCCTCGGCGAACTGCTCGTCGAGCACGCCCTGCGCCAGCTCCTGCTTGGAGGAGAAGTGGAAGTACAGGGCGCCCTTGGTGACGCCCGCCCGGGAGAGGATGTCCGCGATGGTGGCCGCGTCGTAGCCGCGCTCGTCGAAAACCGCCGCCGCCGCTTCCAAGATCGCGCGACGCGTACGTACCGCACGCTCCTGCCGTGCCACCGGTGCCTCCGTTGTGCTCGGTCCGATAGGGCCGGATCCACCGCGCGGATCCACCGCCCCATTAAAACCAACCAGAAGGTCCGATTCTTTTCAAGCAGGCCAGGCGCCGCCCCGACGTGATCAATCAGCCACCGGCGCCGCGGCCCCCAGCACGACAGGCAACTCCCGCAGCCCGTTGGAGAGGAACGACTGCACCCGCGGCAACTCCCCGGCCCCCGCCACCGCCGCGTCGGGGAACCGCTCGAAGAACCGCCGCACCGCGACCGCGCACTCCAGCCGGGCCAGGGCCGCACCCAGGCAGTGGTGGGTGGCGAACCCGAAGGACAGGTGCTGCCCGCGCGTGCCGCGCGTGATGTCGAAGCCCCCCGCGTCCGCGCCGTGCACGGCCGGGTCCCGGCCGGCCGACCCGAAGGACACCAGGATCGGCTCGCCCGCCGGGATCACCACCCCCTCACCCATGTCGATGTCCTCCACCGCGAAACGCAGCAGCCCGTAGGAGGCCGGCGGCTCGATCCGCAGCGCCTCCTCGACCACGTCCTCCCACGAGGCCAGGCCCTCCCGCGCGAGCGCCAGCTGCGCGGGAGCGCGCAGCAGCTCGTGCAGGGCCGTGCAGATCAGGTTGACGGTGGTCTCGTACCCGGCCGTGAACAACAGGATGAGACTGTCGACGAGTTCCTTCTCACTGAGCCCCACCCCCGCCCCGCAGCCGCCCCCGCCATCGCCATCGCCATCCGTGCCGGCGCCGGTGCCGCTGTGGGCGCCGGTGTGGGCGCCGGTGTCGGTGTGGGTGCAGGCGCCGGTGTGGGTGCAGGCGCCGGTGTGGGTGTCGCGGGCGGCGATGAGCGCGCTGGTCATGTCGTCGCCGGGGTGCGCGCGGCGGTGGGCGACCAGGTCGGCCATCGTGACGTCCAGGTCGTCCGCGTTGCGCTGCGCCTCCTCGGCGGTGATGTTGGTGTCGAAGAACGCGTTGATGATCCTGTGCAGGGGCGCCCACGAGCGTTCGGGGATCCCGAACAGCTCGAAGACGATCCGGGTGGGCAGCTCGTGCGCGAACCGCGTGCGCAGGTCCACCGTGCGACCGGGCGGCAACGCGGCCAGGCCGTCCAGGAGTTCCCCGACGACCTCCTCGATCCTGGGGCGCATACCGGCCGCCCGGCGGGCGGTGAACGCGGCGGCGACGGGCCTGCGCAGCCGGGTGTGCTCGCTGCCGTAGGCGGTGATCATGTTCTGCACCGAGACCCAGATCGCGAGCGGCCACTCGGTGCCGACCTCGCCGTCGATCCAGGCCGGCCAGTGGCGGTAGGCGTCCTTGGAGACTCTCGGGTCCACCAGGAGTCTGCGTATGTCGGCGTGCCGGCCCACGGCCCAGGCGCCCACACCGCCCGGCAGCAGGACCCGTGTCGCGGGCGCCTGTTCACGGATGAGTGCTGCCTCGCCGTGCACGTCCGCACCGGAGGCGTCGATCACAAAGGGGCACTGACGGTTCATCTCAAAACTCTCCAGGATGGACGGCGGCTGGTCGACGACAGGGTGCAGCGACGTGTCCACACCCTGTATTCCAAAACCGCCCATCCGGTTTTTGTTTCACCGGCGGCGGCCCCGAGTCTGACACGGCCCGCCCCGCATGCCAATGGTTTTCGGGGTCCGGCGGGCCGCGGGCCGGCCGGCCAAGTCCCCCTGGAATCCACTTGGTTGAACGGTCGACGCCCGCACCCTGTCCGACCGGCGCATATGACCGGAAGGGCGGTTCTCACTTGGGGCGGTGGCGTGCGTGTCCCGGGTGGCCGCGCCCTGTCGGATATCCGCTGGTCGGGGTCGTGACGGGGGTCCGGAAGGGGCTCCCGCGGGCCGGTCGGGCCGGTGCGGGGGCCGCATCCTGCCCGGCTGAGCCGCTTGCAAACAAAACCGGAGAGTACGTATCTTGCGTCTCGCGAGCGCAACCCGTCCCAACCGTCGAACGGCTCTGCGGGAGAAGTCATGACCATGCTGACGATCGGAAAGAACGCGCCCGTCCTGCCGCTTCCGGGGGTGGAGCAGCCATGGATGCGCTGCAACGACGCCCGTGGACTGACCACCACGGTCCCCCGGGAGTACGTCCACCGCAGCTCACTGGCCGAGGTCTTCCTGACCGGCTGCGACCGCACCGGCGAGGACACCTTCTCCCTCACCGGGCAGTGGCCGCGCGCCCACACGTTCTTCACCAGCGCCGACGGCACCAGCCACGACCCCGTCCAGGTCGGCGAGACCGTCCGCCAGGTCGGGCTCTACCTCTGCCACGCCGCCTACGGGGTGCCGCTGGGCCACAACGTGCTGCTGTGGAACCTGGACTTCACCTCCCGGCCCGAACGCCTGCGCATCGGCCGCGGCCCCAGCGACCTCGAGATGAGCGCCGTGTGCACCGACTTCGTATGGAAGGGCAACCGGTTCTCCGGCTTCCTCCAGGTCGACATCCACCGCAGCGGCGAGCTCGCCGGCTCCGGCACCGCCCGCTTCAGCTGCGTCGCCCCCGCCACCTACCGCCGGCTGCGCGGCGACCGCGGCCTCCTGGCCTCGACCCGCCCACTGCCCCGCCGCACCCCCATGGCCGCCACCGGCGCCGGCAGACTCCTGCCCTTCGACGTGGTCCTGGCCCCCACCGACCGGACGGACCGCTGGCAGCTGAGCCCCGACCTCGACCACCCCATCCTCTTCGAACACGCCAACGACCACCACCCCGGCATGGTCCTCGTCGAAGCCGCCCGCCAGGCCGCCTGCGGCCTCCACACCCCCGGCGGCTACACCCCCCGCGCCATCGCCACCGAATTCCACCACTACGCCGAACTCGACGCCCCCTGCTGGATCGACGCCACCCTGACCGCCCCCGGCCGCGTCACCGTCACCGGCCACCAGGACAACCGCACCATCTTCCGCGCCACCGTGAACGGCACCGTGAACGGCACCGCCACAGCCGCCTGAACACACACAGCAACCCCCGGGCACCAGGCGTCCGGACCCGACCGACCGGTCTCCGCCCCGACGCCGGACATTCGGACCCCACCACCGGATACCCGCCCGGGCACAGGGTCCCCGGACCCCACCACCGGATACCCGCCCGGGCACAGAGTGTCCGAGCCCGAGCACCGGATACCCGCCCCGACCACACGGAGTCCACCCGGGCACACGGCGTCCGGGCCCGACCACCGGATACCCGCCCGGGCACAGAGTGTCCGGGCCCGGCCACCGGATACCCGCCCGGGGGCAGGATCCCGGGACCCGACCACCGGGCGTTCACCCGGACGCCGGGTGTTCACCCCGGCGGCGGGCATCCAGGCCCGACCGCCCGATGCCCGCCCCACCCCTGCGCGTTCGGGACCCGACCGGCGGGTGTTCACCCCGGCGCCCTCTGATCAGGACCGGCCGACGGGCGTTCACCCGGACGCCGGGCGTCCGCCCCGACCACCATGTGCCCGCCCGGGAGCCCGGCGCCCGGCCCGACCGCCGCATGTTCACCCCGCACCCCGGACCCCGGATGCCCGCCCCGGCGCAGGGCGACCGGACCCGACCACCGGATGCCCGCCCGGGCGCCGGGAGTTGACCCGGGCGCCGGATATCCAGGCCCGATCACTGCGCGTTCGGGACCCGCCCGACCGGCCTCCGCCCCCGCAGCGGGCTGTGGGACCCGGCCACCGCGTACCCGCCCCGGCGCCGGGAGTTGACCCGGGCGCCGGATATCCAGGCCCGATCACTGCGCGTTCGGGACCCGCCCGACCGGCCTCCGCCCCCGCAGCGGGCATTGGGACCCGGCCACCGCCCGTACCCGCCCCGACCACCGCATGCCCGCCCGGGTGCCGGGCGTCCGGCCCGACCACCCGATGCCCGCCCCACCGCTGCGCGTTCGGGACCCGACCGCCGGATGACCACCCGGGAACCGGGCGACCGGACCCGACCACCGGATGCCCGCCCCGGCGCCGGGAGTTGACCCGGGCGCCGGATATCCAGGCCCGATCACTGCGCGTTCGGGACCCGCCCGACCGGCCTCCGCCCCCGCAGCGGGCATTGGGACCCGGCCACCGCGTACCCGCCCCGACCACCGGGGCGCCCGCCAGGGGGCAGGGTCCCCGGACCCGACCGCCGCATGCCCGCCCGACTGCCCGGACCCGACCACCGGGCGCCCGCCCCACCGCCCCGTGTTCGGGACCCGCCACCGGATACCCACCCCACCGCCCCGTGTTCGGGACCCGCCGCCGGATACCCGCCCCACCGCCGTGTGTTCGGGCCCCCGGCCCGCAGGGGCAGCCCGTCGGCGTGCGCTCACCCCGCGGCCACGGACCGGTACCAGGGAGCGCAGTCGGCGAACGCATCGGCGAAACGGGGCCCGGGCGAAGCCTCCAGCCCCGCCCACAACCGCCTGCTGTCGTACCAGTGATCCACCGCCAGGAGCCGCACCCCCCGCACCAGCACCGGATCGGACCGCCCGGCACCACCCAGCAACTCCAACGCCCCCCGCAGGTCCACCTCCCCCACCGGCAGCGGCAACCCCAACTCCCGGGCAACCGTCCCCACCAACTCCCGCACCGACACCGGCTCGGGATGACCCGCATGCAGCACCCCGCCCGCCACCTCCCGCCGCACCGCCAGCTCCGCCAACGCCCCCGCCAGCGCATCCACCGACGTCAACGACACACGGGCACGCCCCCCGTCCACCCAGCACGGCAACCGCGCCAACAACTGCACCAACGAAGGCACCACCCAACGATCACCACGCCCATACACCAGATACGGACGCAACACCGTCCCCCCCGCCGCCAGCACCAGACGCTCCCCGGCCAGACGGGACTCACTGGTCACCGACCCCGGCCGCTCCACCAGTTCCCCCTCCACCACACCCCGATGCACCCCGTCCCCATACACCGCAGCCGTCCCCAACTGCACGACCCGGGCCACCCCCGCCCGCCGCGCCTCCGCCAGCAGAGCACGGGTCCCCTCCACATTCACCGCCCGGCACTCCTCCCGACTCCCCCCGATCCGCGAAGCCACATGCACCACCGTGCCCACCCCCTCACACACCCCCCGCAACGACGCCACCCGCGCAAGATCCCCCCACACACACTCCGCCCCCACCGGCACCGCCGCCCGACGAACCAACACCCGCACCCCCACACCCCACCCCAACAACCGCTCCACCACCGGAAAACCCACAAACCCCCCCGCCCCCGTCACCAGCACACCCGGTCTCCCACTGTTCACCACACACCCCAATCCACCGTGTTACCGTCGCGCCGTGACGCAGGAAACGGATAAATCTCTACTCGCCGGCAAATCAGCACTGATAACCGGCGCGAGCTCCGGCATCGGAGCCGCCGCCGCCCGCGTGTTCTGCCGCGAAGGCGCCGCCGTAACCCTCGTGGCCCGCCGCGAAAACCAACTCGCCGAACTCACCGCCGAACTACAAGCAGCCGGCCACCACGCCCAATACATCGTCGCCGACGTCACCCGAACCCAAGACGTCGCACGAGCCGTCAACGCCGCCGTCACCACCTACGGCCGCCTCGACGCCGCATTCAACAACGCCGGCACCGGCGCCACCCCCAAACCCCTCCACCTCCTCGACGAAAACACCTACGACCACATCATGGACACCAACGTCCGCGGCACATGGAACTCCATGCGCCACGAAATCCGCGCCATGCTCACCAACGGCGGCGGCGCAATCGTCAACAACAGCAGCACCGCCGGCCTCGTCGCCACCCCCGTCACCGCCCCCTACATCGCCTCCAAACACGCCGTCCTCGGCCTCACCAAAGCCGCCGCCAGCGAATACGCCACCCACAACATCCGCGTCAACGCCATCGCCCCCGGCGCCACCCGCACCGAAATGATCGACAACTGGCTCAAAGAAAACCCCACCATCGAACAAACCCTCCTCAACTCCACCCCCCTCCCCCGCATGGCCACCCCCACCGAAATCGCCGAATCCGCCGCCTGGCTCTGCAGCGACCGCGCCTCCTACATCCTCGGCACCACCCTCACCATCGACGGCGGCTGGACCACCCGCTAACACCAACCACCAACCACCCAAACACCACACCAACCAACCCACCGACACACGGAAAACCCGACGCAGCCCGGCACCAAGCACAGAGATAGGGCGTGGCACAGCTGTCGTGGAGGCCGGAAGCCGACTCGGGAACGGGCGAAGGCCGGCGCCGGACGGATGCCCGGAAGCAGGACGGAGTGGCTGGTGCTGGAGACGTAACCCGGTGAAAGAGCGTCCCCGCGCCGGGCGGGGCGCGCGCGGCCTCTAGGGTCCATCACGACGACCCGCCGGGCGGCCCGTACGGCACGGGCCGGCAACGGACACGGTAGCGAGGGGCAGTTGATGGAGTCTGCGCGGCCCGGTGACCCACTGGAGATCGGCGGCTACCGTCTCCTGGCACGGCTCGGCTCCGGAGGCATGGGCGAGGTGTTCCTGGCCCGGACCGCATCCGGACGGGCCCTGGCCCTCAAAACCGTGCACCGCGAACTGAGCGCGGACACCGACTTCGCGGAACGCTTCGACCGCGAGATACGCACCAACGACCGCGTACGATGCCCCTGGACGGTATCCGTCGTGGACTTCAACCCACCGGGCGCGACCCCGCAATGGCTCGCCACCGAGTACATACCCGCACCCTCACTCGCCGACTGGATACGCAGTCGGGGGCCACTGGAGGCACCCGCCGTGCTGCGGTTGGCGCAGGAACTGGCGGCCGCACTGGTGAACGTACGCGCGGCCGGAGCGGTCCACCGCGACATCAAACCCGCCAACATCCTCCTCGGCGCCGAACGCCCCTTCCTCATCGACTTCGGAATCGCCCGCACCGTACGCGACCCACGTCACACCCGCACCGGCACGATCATCGGCACCCCCGGCTTCCTCGCCCCGGAACAAGCGACCGGCACGACCGCCGGACCCGCCGCCGACGTGTTCTCCCTCGCCGCGGTACTCGTCTACGCCGCAACCGGACGCAGCCCCTTCCTGACCGACGACGAAGAACTCGACCTACCCGCCCTGCTCTACCGGATCGTGCACCACGACCCCCACCTCGACGGCGTCCCCCGGACACTCCTCCCACTCATCCGGGACTGCCTGGCCAAAGACCCCGGCCAACGCCCCAGCGCCTCGGACATCGCCACACAACTGGCCTCCACCCAGGCGGAAGTAGAGGACGAGGATGGCTGGCGTCAGGCGACCCCGCCGCACTGATCACTGAAACCACCCACCGGGAAGTGGCGGTGCCAGGGCAGATGCCACCGCCGTCGTCGTATTCGTTGCCACCACCGTCGGGCGGGGCGGGCGGCACCGCGCCGCGGTGGGGACCGGCAGCGCCCGCCGGAGTCGCTGCACCGCCCTACTCCCCCGCTGTCCCCGCGCCCCGAAGCCGACGGACGCTCCTGACGTCCCGCGGCGCCGGCGTGACAGCAGGTGCCCTGGCCGTCGCCACGGCTGTCACCCTCGCGATATGGCTCCCCGGCCACGGCAACGACAGAAACGGCAACCGGGCCGCAGCCCGACCGTCCTCCTCCGGACCATCCACCACACCGACGGCCGCGACGGCCGGAACGCTGCCCGCCGCATGGGCCGGTACGTGGACGGGCACCGGTCCCGGAACACCCGACGCCGACGGCATCCTGCGCGCGCGGACCGGCGAATTCACCGTAACCGTCACACTGAACAGCGCAGCAGTGGGCGAACTCGTGGGCCGACAGGTCAGCGACGTCAAGGAATCCACCACCGGCCGAAACCTGGGCTGCACCGAAGCCCTCCAACTACGACAGATCCGCGGCAACAGCGCGGTCCTCGAAGCCGCCACCACCCATCCCACCGACCGTGCAGCCGTCATCGACTGCCCGCACGGCAACCTGTACGTCCTCACCATGACCGAGACGGACCGACTGACCCTCGAAACAGAAGGCGCGCAGTCCGCGGGAGCACCGTCCACCCTGACCCGCCACCCCTGACAACCACCGCCGCCCCGTCAACAGCCACTCCCCCGGCGGGACAGGGCTTTGACCTCAAGCGCACTTGATGTTCTAAACCTGGAGGCATGAACACACCGCTACGTACCGCGCTCATCATCGCCAGCACCCGCGAGGGCCGATTCGGACCCACCATCGCCCGCTGGTTCGAAACCATCGCCGCCACTCGCACCGACATCGAACTCACCACCGCCGACCTCGCCGACGCCGACCTCCCCGCCCACTGGACTGCCCACCCCACTCCCCGCGCACGCCAGTTCACCGAGCAGCTGGCTACAGCCGACGCCTACATCATCCTTACTCCCGAGTACAACCACTCCTTCCCCGCCTCCCTCAAACAAGCCATCGACACCACCGGGGACATCTGGCACCGCAAACCCGTCGCGTTCATCTCCTACGGCGGACTCTCCGGCGGCCTCCGCGCCGTGGAACAACTACGCCCCGTCCTCGCCGAACTCCACGCCACCACCCTCCGCGAAACCCTCAGCTTCCACCAATTCCCCTTCGACCAAGACGGACAACCCCTCAACCAGCAGGCCTCCGAACAAGCCGCAACCACCCTCCTGACCGACCTTCACTGGTGGGGCAGCGCCCTACGAAACGCCCGCGAACACCACCTCACTCCCACCGCATAGCAACCACACACCCCGGCGCCGGGACTCCACCCGCAGACAAGCGGACCGAGGATCCGGCCCGCCCAGGGGGCCATACACGTGTGGGCAAGGCGGTCGGAGGGCGCTTCACGGCGTCCGGGACGATGCGCCCCCGCATGCCGATCATCAGGTTGGCGAAGGCGTCCCCACCGAGCTCCCAGTGTTTTCCACGCATGGTCGAGGACCACCCGGTCAAGCCCTCTCCATACGTCTGCGAGGGTTGCGGCGGCCGGGTGGTTTTCGTTCTGGTGAATGAATTGCGCGCAGAGGATCAGGGAGGCTCCTGCGGTGGCAGCCGAGAGTCCATGACAGCCAGTGAGAATTACGGGGACCAGGACTCCCGGGAGACCGAGGGGACCGGCCCGGCCTACTGTCCATCCGAAAGAAGAGTTCGAGGCCGCAGTCGCTCTTACTTTCGACAACGGCGGATTCGTCCGATGCATGACCATCGGTCTGAGGTGGGTCAGAAGCTGCCATCCCGGAGCATCGCAGCAGCGGACATCGGTCCACCGTCCGGCGCAGCGGAGCAGGGAATGGGGTGTGGGGGTGGTGTGACCGATTTTCGATGCGCTCCGCGGGAACAGCGTGTGTCCTCCGGCGATGACTTCGGGGCCAATAGCATGGCCGACGACCCGGGCCGCCACACCAACCACTGGAGAGACGACTCGTTGAGCATCATGAACCAGGCAAGTGTGGTCGTCGGCAAGTGCGACGACGGCGTGCACCATGGCTGACCCGTCCCGCACGGCCCGCGCCCGTGCCGCCCTCAGGGCTCTGGCCGTGACGGCCGTTATCGCGCCCCTTTCCGTACTGTCCGTGGGGTGTTCCGACGTGAAGGAACTCGGCTACACACCGGCGCGGATGGACCCCGATCCGGCCCGCGCCAAGACCAAGGCCATTTCCGCGCGTCTCCTCGAGATGACCGGTGTCAAGGGCACGGTCACCCAACCAGGCCCCACCGTCAGCCGGTGCAGCGAATACGGGGACGATTTGTTCTCCCTCTCCCACCCGTGGTCCATCTATGAAATCAGTGACGCCCAGGTCGAGACGGGCATGAGTACCCTGCGTGAAAGGCTCACCGCGAGCGGCTGGAAGATCACCAAGGACGGCAAGGCCAAGAGCCAGGCCCAAAGCCCGGAAATCTACGCCGAGGACAACGCCGAAGGCTTTGCCGTGCTTGTCACCGGCCACAAGCAATCGACAACCGGCGGCCCGATGCTGCTCTTCAAGGTCGTCTCCCACTGCTACCGCGCCGAGTCCGCCGCCAGCCTCGACGGCGTGTACTGACGACTGGGCCGGCCCCGCCGCACGGACCGTACCCACCGCACGGACCGTACCCACCGCACGGACCGCACGGACCGCACGGACCGCACGGACCGCACGGTCGGCGGGGCCCAGTCATCAACGGCCTTCACGGCAAAGTCCGCAGGGGCCCGACAGCACCACGGACCACGACGGATCCCTCGTACCCCCTCACCTGGTCTACCCTCGGTCAGATGATCGAGTACGTGAACCAGCTCGGCTCCGGTGCCCCCTCGACCGGACCGGCCCCCGTCGGCACCGACGCCCTCGTGTGGTCCCTGGACACCACCGCCCAGGTCCTCGGCGGCCACCGTGTCCAGGACGCAGACACCGTGCTCGACGCCGGTGAACGCGAGAAGGCCGCACGCATGCGCCTGCCCGGGCTTCGCCACCGCTACCTCGCCGCGCACCTCGGACTGCGCATCCTCCTCGGCGGGTACCTCGAGCTCCCCCCGCAGGCCGTCCCCCTCACCCGCGAGGACTGCCCCTGCTGCGGTGACGCCCACGGCCGCCCCGCCGTCACCGGCAATCCCCTGCATTTCTCGCTCTCCCACACGGGTGACATCGCCTACATCGCTGTCGCGGCGCTGCCCGTGGGCGTGGACATCGAGATGACGCCGAGCCCCGAGACCGTCACCGACGTCATCCGCTCCCTCCACCCCGACGAAACCACTGAGCTCAACGCCCTGACGCCGGCCGAACGCCCCGAGGCCCTCGCCCGGCTCTGGAGCCGTAAGGAAGCCTGCCTCAAAGCGAACGGCACGGGCCTCGCACTCGGTCTCGTCCACCCGTACGTCGGCACCCACCCCACTCCCCCGCCCCTCGCCGACTACACCCTCTTCGACCTCCCTGCGCCTCACGGCCACGCCGCCGCCCTCGCCCTCACTCACCCCGTTAGCGCCTCGGGGCCCGGCACCAGCTGACCAACCGCCGGCATTCCATCAGCGTCTACATCGGCGTCGGAATCGGCCGACCGAGCTCATGACGGCAGGCCGACGGCGGCAGCAACGCCGACCCCGTCGGCCACCCCTTCTGCCTTGTCACGCCACTGAAGTGAACAGCCGAGCGCCATCGGTGACCAGCGGCGACACACCAGAGCCTCGGCCAACGGTCGGCGGCTTCCAAAATATTCTGGTCGACGAGTAAACGCACAGCCCTGTCACGGGTGTTCAGCGGTGTCGGAGTCGGCAGGGGATCTGCTGACATTACGCGGTCGGCAGGGGATGTGGTCCGGTATGTGGGAATCGGTGGTGCTTGCGGGTCTGGCCGCTACGGTGAAAATCGCTCTCCAGGTAGTGGCGTGGCGACGGGAGTTGGCCCGTGAACGTGAACGGTGCCGACTGGTACTCGAAGCGGTGCGCCTGGCGGGTCACGGTGTCCAGGTGGAGGACCGCCGCTCGGACGGGGGCCTCCTGATCGTGCGGGGCGATGGATTGGCCGCCTCGAACGGCCAGGAGGGGGAAGCACAGTGAGTGGTGGGACGGGCAGTGTCCGGGCCGGTGCGCATGAGCCCGCGCGGGAGGGAGGCTCCGAGGTAGCGGAGAGCGGAGGCGCTCCCGCCGACTTCGACGTGTTCTTCACGACGCATCGCCCGGCTCTGCTGGCACGGGCGGTGATGCTGTGCGGCAGCCGTCAGGACGCGGAGGACGCCGTCCAGGACGCCTTCCTCGCCGCGCTGGAGAACTGGGACCGGATCAGCGGCTACGAGCAGCCGAACGCGTGGGTGAATCTGGTGATGCGGAGAAAACTGTGGCGCGTACTGCGGCTGCGGCTCAAGGCCAAGCGCGCGGCGCTGGACGTGTCCCTTCCCCGCCAGGCGCTGCCGGACGAGACGGCGCAGGCTCGACGGGTACTGACCGCGATGGCCGCCCTGCCGCCGCGCCAGCGGATGGTGCTGGTGATGTACAGCCTCTACGCCATGACCCATCAGGAGATCGCCGATGATCTGAACATCTCGCCCTCCACGGCACGGGGAAACCTCCGCAAGGGGCGCGACAACCTCAGGCGCATGCTCGGTCTCGACCCAGACACCAACCCCCTGGGTGAAGTGCCCTTGGTGGGTACCGGCGGCCCCGCTCCCGGGGACCGGCTCGCCGCGGCCCTGAGCGCCACCGACTCCTGGCTCTGCTCGGCCTTCGAAGAGGACGAACAGGCACAGCGGCAGGCCCGAGCGGATCTCACGGGCCGGCGAGGCGAAGGCACGGGGCGCGCATGACAAGGTCGAAGCCGACGGCGACCATGTCGCGCGCCCTGCTCGGCTGCGCCCTGCTGGTCGGAGTCCACCTGGTCGCCGTCGCCGTCCTGGCCGTCCAACTGCTGCTGGTCGTCGCCATCCTGAGTGCGCAATCCTGGCCGATCGCCCTGTTGGGCACCGTCACCCTGGTCCCCGTCACCACTCTTGCCTACGGGCTGCTCGCCGGTACGTCCGTCGTCGTGGCCGAAGGTCCCCGGATCGTGCTGACCCCGCAACAGCAGCCCGAACTGTGGGCCCTCACCGTGCAACTCGCCGACGAGCTGGGCACTGCCCCACCCGCGACTATTCGCCTGGCCGACACCGTCAACGCCTACGCGAGCGAGCGCGGCAGGCTGCTGGGCCTGATCGGGGGTCCCCGCACCCTGGACCTGGGTCTGCCCCTGCTCCTCGGGCTCACCAGGGACGAGCTGCGCGCCGTCGTGTGCCACGAGCTGGGGCACTACGCGGGCCGGCACACCCGGCTGGCTGCCGTCAGCCACCGCGGCAGCTTCGCCCTGGAACGCACGGTCCTCTATTTGGACGTCCTCAATACGGACCAGACCACCTTCAAACCGCCCGTGCGGCTCCTCCTGAAGCTCACCAAGGCGTACAACGGCTTCTATCTGCGCCGAACCCTTGCCGTGCGGCGCAGTCAGGAGCTCGAAGCGGACGCCGCCGCGGCCCGGATCGCCGGGGCGCAGACGTTCGCGCAGGCCCTGCGGACCGGACATGCCCTGGCACCGATCTGGGACGGGCTGAGCGGGAACCGGGACCGGCCGGAGGAACCGTGGGCGCCGAAGGACGCAACGATCGGCGTCGGGCCGATGCCCCGACCGGTGCTGCCCGAGGGCGTGTTCCGGGACTTCGCGGACCGGCTCGCCGATCCGGCGGGCGGTCCTTTCGTCGACGGCAGGCGAGCCACGACGTTGAACGTCGTCCCCGAGGACGGGCTCGGCAGTCACCCACCGCTGGAGATCCGGCTGGCGGCGCTGCGGCGCGACGGCGACCCGGACGGCGCCGCCGACCGGCCGACCGCGGGCCCGCGCCTTCCCGCCGCAGGTGTCCTTCTACGGGACCTCCCCCGGCTGGCCGAGGAACTGCAGGCGCTCATGCGCCCGGTCGGGGGCACGGTCCCCGATCCGGCCGGCAGCACCATGTCCATGGAACCGCCCCGGTTCAACAGGGCTTTCCTGCGCTTCAAGGTCAAGACGACACTGATCGGCATGGTGCTGGTCGTGGCGGCGAGCGCCTTCGTTCATACCGTCATCCACCCGCCCCGCACCGATCCGCCACCGTTCCGCCCGCCCACCGGCACGCAGGGCGGCTGGCCCGTGCGATCGCCCGCTCCGCCGACCCCGCCGACCCTTCCGACGTTCATGCTGCCGACTCTCCCGCCGCCCGGCCGGATCACGCCCCTGCCGCTCCTGCCCGTCGAGTAGTCCGTCGAAGCAGTCCGCATTCCGCCGCTGCGCCCGGAGCCTCCCGCAGAGGCTCCGGGCGCAGCCGGTAGGTCAGGCCCTGTCGGGTGACATGGCGCCGATCATCTCTGCCAGAACGGTCCGCCGGTCCTCCCCCGGGCGGGGGCGCAGCGGGCGGGCCAGGCGTGCGCTGTCGTAGTGCCAGCGGTGGTCGAGGTCCTGGGGTACCTCTCCGGTCACGCGGAACTCCGCCCGGGTGCCGAGCAGTTCCGTGAGGTCCTGCGCCAGGTCGTGCCAGGACACGTGGCCACTGCAGGCGTTGGCCACGCCGTGCACGGGCCGGTCCACGCATTCGACCACCGCACGGGCCAAGGCGGCCGCGTGCACCCAGGCGGCTCCGTACCAGCCGTGTCCATCGGTACCGGGACGTGGCAGGTCGATCGGGCGACCCTGGCCTGCGGCCTGGTAGAGCGTGCCGAGTGCGCCCCAGCGCAGCTGTTCGCGCAGCCGGTCGTGCGCGCCCCAGACGATCGGTGAGCGTACGGCGCTCGCGCCCCCGCGTCCGTCGGTCCCCGCGGCGCGCAGCACCATGGCCTCGCAGTCGAGCTTCGTCCTCCCGTACGGGCTCACGGGCTCGTGGGGCGGTGCCTCCTCGGCGACCCGGTCCGTCCCGGGGTGCCCGTAGGCGTCGACGCTGCTGACGAAGACGAAGGGGCCGCGCCGCCAGGCGTCGACCATCGTCTCCATCGCCGCCCGGTCCACGTCGTGCCGGGTGAAGGTGCAGGCGGCGTGGACGATCGCGTCCGACTGTGCGACGGCGTCCCGCAGTCCGGCCAGGTCGGAGAGGTCCCCCTCGATGACGTCGACACCCTCGGTGGCGATCAGATGGGCGGACTCGGGCCGGGCCAGCGCCAGCACGGGGCGGCCCTGCGCGGCGAGTTCACGTACGACGAACGCGCCCACGCCGCCCGTCGCGCCGGTGACCAACACCGTGCCCGGGCGGATGTCCCGGGTGCGGGGAGCCGGCCTGCTCGCGGCCTTCGCGGCGCTCTGCTGCGCCGCCCGTTCGTCGAGGAGCGCGGTCAGTGCCCGCGGCGTACGGGCCTGGAGCACATCGAGGCCCGTGACCGGCAGCCCGAGGTCCGTGCGCAGCCGTTCGGCGAGCTGCACGGCCTTCAGCGAGTGCCCGCCGAGGGCGAAGAAGTCTTCGTCCGGCGACGGGGCGACACCGAGCACAGCGGTGAAGGTGTCCTTGACGGCTTCGGCCCGGGGACCGGACGGGGCACTCGGCGCGGACGGCTCGGGCAGCCCGGGCAGCCCGGCGTGGTCGAGCGGACCGGCAGCCGAGCGCGGCAGCGCGTCGAGCAGTGTGACCGTGGCGGGCACGGCCTCGGGCGCGAGCGACCGGCGCAGCAGGCCCAGCAGTTCGTGGCCGGACGCGCCGACGCTGTCGTGCAGGACGGCATAGGCCAGGGGCGGTCCCTGCTCGGGCTGGACCACCGTGGCGTCGGCGACGCCCGGGTGCGCGCGCAGAGCCTGCGCGGCAGGGTGGTGGTCGCCGTTCAGGGCGCCTTTCGCCTCGGCGCTCTCCAGGGCACCTTCCCGGTCGTCTTCCGGTACGGCGCCGTCCGGTACAGCACCGTCCGGTACAGCACCGTCCCGCGGTCCGGAGCTGTTGTCGTTCGGGCCGGGGAGAAGCAGCGTGCTCAGCGGGCGTTCCGGGTCGGCCGCGACCGCGTGGAGGAGGGCCGCATAGTCCCGTAGGGCCCCCTCCGCCACGGTGTCGTCCAGCGCGTTCGGGTCGTACTGGACCAACGCCCGTGGCTGTGCGGTCCCGTCGCCCGGCACCAGGCCGTAGGACAGGGTGAACTTCGCGCCGTCGGAGGGAACATCGACGTACTCGGCCGACGTACCCGGCAGCCGTAGGACCGTCGGCTCTCCGAGGACGTCGGAGGTGACCCGGACCAGCGCGGTGCCGTCGGCGCCGCGGGCTCCGGCGCCCAGGCGTTCGAGGACCAGGTCGAAGGGGATGTGCCGGTGGCGCTGGGCTTCGAGGAGCGCGTCTCGCACGCGTCGCAGCAGCTGGGCGAAGGACGGGTCGCCGGAGGCGTCCACCCGTACGGGCAGGGTGTTGACGCACAGGCCGACCAGGCCGCGCATGGCGGTTCCGCTGCGGTGAGTGCCCGCCACGCCGATGACGAGGTCGTCGTCGCCGGTGAGGCGGTGCAGTGCGGCGAAGGCCGCGGTGAGCGACACCGCGAAGAGCGTGGCCTGCCGCTGGGCGCCCAGCGCCCGCAGGGCGTCGGGCACGGCGGGCGCCAGAGGAACGCTGCGCGCGGCCCCGGGACGCGCGGCCGTCTGCGGCGCTGCCGACGCCGGGCGGGGCAGGCGCGGTGGGACGGCGTCAGCCAGCAGATCGCTCCAGCGGTTCAGTTCCGCCTCGAAGCCGGGCAGGGCCTCGTGCTCGCGGCGCGCGTGGTCGGCGTACTGCGGCGGCGCGGCCGGCGTGTTGCGGCCGGTCCCGTCGGTGGCCGCCGTGTAGAGGACGGCGAGTTCGTCGGCCACGGTCTCCAGTGAGGCGCCGTCCACGGCGATGTGGTGGAACGTCAGCAGCAGGGTGTGGTCCTGCGGGCCGTGGCGCAGGACGAGCGCCCGTACGGCGTCGCCCGCCGCGAGGTCGAACGGCTGGGCCGTCTCGCGTCGCAGCAGCCCCGGGGCGTTCGTCGGCTCGGTGTCGACGACGTGTACGGGGACCGTCCGCGGCGTCGGGAGCACCTCCTGGTGGGGCTCGCCGTCGCGCTCCGTGTAGCGGGTACGGAGAATGGCGTGCCGGGCCACCAGCCGCGTGAGGGCGGTGGCGAACGCGGCCACATCGAACGGACCGCGCACACGGGTGGCGAACGGTACGTGATAGGAGTCGCCCGCGCCGCCGAGCCGCTCCATCAGCCACATGCGGCGCTGGGCTCGGGAAAGGGGCACCACGCCTGCGGCCGCCGGGGCGGTGGTAACGGAGCCGGCGGTGTCCCGCGGTGCGCGGCCGTCCTCACCGGCGCCCGCACCGGTGGCGGGCTCGGCCGTCGCGCGCCGCGCGGTTGTGGCACGGGCCCGGCGCAGCAGCTCCTGCTGGAGCTGCTCCTTGCGGTTGCGGGCCGCGGAGTCGGTGTCAGTGGACATCGCTGTGCTCCGGGGTCTCGGGGTGGAGGTCTTCGTGGGCGGCCAGGAGGACGCGTTCGACCAGCGCGGCCTGCGCGGCGACGGTCGGGGCGGCGAAGAAGTCGGCGAGGGAGAGCTCTACGCCGAGTTCCTCGCGCAGGTCGTCGGTGACGGCGAGAGCGAGGAGGGAATGGCCGCCGACGAGGAGGAACTCGTCGTCGGCGCGGGTGACCTCGATGCCCAGTGCCTGGCTCCACACCTCGGCGACGGCCTGTTCCAGTGGCGTCATCCGCGCCTCCGGCTCCTCGGCGGGCCTGCTCTCGGCGGCGTGCGCGCGACCGGCATGCGCGCGTCCGGTGAGCGCGCGCCGGTCGACCTTGCCGGCCGGGGTGAGGGGCAGCCGCTCCAGCACGGTGACGGTGTCCGGAACCAGGTGGGCCGGCAGGACCGCGGTGAGCCGCTCGCGCAGCGCCGCTCCGTGCGGTACGGGGCCGGGCGCGGCGACGACGAAGGCGACGAGGCGCGCCTCGGGAGAGCCTGCGCCGTCGACGGTGACGGCGGCGTCGTCCACGTCCGGCTGCTCGCGGAGGGCGTGTTCGACCTCGGCGGGTTCGATGCGGAAGCCGCGCACCTTCACCTGGTCGTCGTTGCGGCCGTGGAACTGGAGGATGCCGTCGGGCCGGAAGGAAACGATGTCGCCCGTGCGGTAGAGCCGGCCGTCGGCTGCGGCCTGCTCGACGAACCGCTCGGCGGTAAGTGCGGGCAGGCCCGTGTACCCGTGGGCGAGCCTGCTGCCGCCGATCCACAGTTCGCCCCGGTCGCCGTCGGCGACCGGGTGGCCGTCGGCGTCCAGGACGTGCGCCGTGGCACCGGAGATGGGCCTGCCGATCGGTACGGGCCCCTCGCAGTCCTGCGCGGTGACCCGGTGGGCGGTGGCGAAGGTGGTCGTCTCGGTCGGCCCGTAGCCGTTGACGAGTTCCAGCCAGGGGAAGGCGGTGAGCACCTCACGGGCTTGTGCGGCGGCCATCGCCTCGCCGCCGACAACGACCGAGCGGAGCTGGGCGAAGACACGGGAGCGGCGTGCGGCGAGCTGGTGGAAGAGGGCGGTGGTGAAGAACGCCACGGTCACGCCGTGCCGCTCCACGTGCTGGGCCAGGTCTTCCAGGGAGGGCCGCTGCTCGGTACAGACGACGACCGCGGCCCCGTTGGCGAGCGCCACCCAGACTTCGAACGTCGAGGCGTCGAAGGTCATGGGCGAGTGGAACAGGACGCGGTCGCGGCCGGAGAGGGTGACGTAGTCCGGTCCGGTGACCAGCTCGGCGATGGCCCCGTGCGGCACGAGGACGCCCTTGGGACGACCGGTGGAACCGGAGGTGAACATGATGAACGCGGGGCTGTCCGGGTCGGACTCGTCGAGCGGCCGACCGGTCGTGAGCGGCTCCTCGGGCAGGGCGAGGACGGGCCCGGGCAGGGTGGCCGCGTCCAGCAGCTTCGCGTCGCCGACGGTGAGCGTCACCTCCGCGTCGGCGATCATCGCCTCGGTGCGCGGGCGGGGCTGGGCGGGATCGAGCGGTACGCACACGGCTCCGGCCAGCCACAGACCGAGCTGCGCGACGATCGTGCGGGAGGAGCGCGTGGTCAGGAGCGCCACCCGGTCGCCACGCTCGACTTCGTGCTCGCGCAGGTATGCCGCGAGGGTGCGGCCGGCCTGGAGGAGACGGCTGTAGGTGAGGGTGGTGTCGCCGTCCACGACGGCGAGGGCGTCGGGGGTGAGTTCGGCGTGCCGCGCCACGAGCGCGGGCAGGGCGGTGGCCGGTGCCGACGACGGTACGGGAGCGGTGGTCCGAGCAGTGTGCGGCGGTACGGGGGTGCCGCGCGCCGGGTCGGCGGGCAGCGGGGTGATGGTGGTCATGTCAGGCTCCTTCCGGGCGCGCGGTCAGGCGCTGGTCGAGGAGGGCGGCGAAGGCGCGCAGGTTCGTGCTGCGCAGCAGCTCGGGCGCGCGCAGGCGCACTCCGGTCTCGCGTTCGACCGTCGCCAGCAGCCGTGCGGCGACCACGGAGGTGCCGCCGGCGTCGGAGAAGTGGTCGTCGAGACCGGTCTCGGGCCGGCCGAGGAGGTCGCGCACGGTCGTCAGCACGAGCCGCTCGGTGGCGGTGGCTACGGCAGCGGCATCGGCATCCGCCCCGGCAAGGTCGTCCGTAGCGGCCGTCATGGGCGACTCGGGGGCATGGGCATGGGCCCGGGCCGCCAGGGCGGGCCGGTCCACCTTGCCGTTGGCGTCGAGCGGGAAACCGTCCACGATCCGTACGGCGGTGGGGACGGCCTGCTCGGGGATCCAGGACCGGACCGCGGCGAGGAGGTCCCCGGCTGCGGGTTCGGCGCCGTCGGCGAGCCGAACGTGTGCGACGAGGCGACCGTGACCGGAGCTGTCGCGCAGCACGGTGACGACGGCGGTGCGCACCCGGGGGTCCTGCTCGAAGGCGGCCTCCACCTCGACCGGTTCGATCCGCACCCCGCTGATCTTCACCTGGTCGTCGAGGCGGCCGAGGAAGTCCAGGCTGCCGTCGCTGTTCATCCGTACCCGGTCGCCGGTGCGGTAGAGCCGGTCGACCGCGGGCGTCCCCAGCTCCGGCGCGGGCGCGGTGAACCGGCGTGCGGTGAGCTCGGGGTCGAGGTACCCGAGCGCCAGGCAGTGGCCGCCGACGCGCAGTTCGCCCTCCTGCCCGCGGGCGACGGGGCGGCCTTCGTCGTCCGTGACGACGAGGGTGACGCCCGGCAGCGCGGTGCCGATGGGCGGCGGGGACTGGTCGCCGGCCTCCGGGTCGGTGCCGCGCATGGTGTGGGTGGTGGTGACGACGGTGGCTTCCGCGGGGCCGTAGGCGTTGTGGACGGTCGCGGTGACGTCGGCGGCGGGGCGACGGCGCATGCGGTCGCCGCCGACGACGAGGTGACGCAGCTTCAGGTCCTGCGGCCACGGCCGGTCGAGGAGCGGTTCGACGGTGGGAGTGGCCGCCACCGCGTGAGTGAGGCCGGTGTCACGCCACCAGTCGGTGAGCACGTGCGAGTCCCAACGGGTGTCGTCCGGCGCCGGGACGAGGGCGGCGCCGGAGGTCAGGGCCGCCCACAGTTCCAGCAGGTGCGGGTCGAACGCGACACCGATGAGCAGGGACTGGCGGTCGCCCGGTGCGAGGCCGGTCTCGGACCGGTACCAGTCGAGGGCGACGGAGAGCGAGGACTCGGCCACGGCGACCGCCTTGGGGCGGCCGGTGGAACCGGAGGTGAGGACGGCGTACAGGGCGCCTTCGGGCGCGCGCCGGGTGCCGCGGACCGAGTCCGCGAACGCCGCCACGGCGACGGCGGGGGCGTTGACACCGTCGGTGGGCAGCGGCAGCGGGAAGTGCTCCCCGCTGCGGTGTTCCTCGGGCAGGACACCGGGGTCGCCGATGAGGCAGGCGACGTCGAGGTCCTCGGTGACGGCCTGGATGCGGCGTTCGCCGGGCCGGGGGCCGAGCGGCAGGTAGACGGCGCCGAGCCGGGCAAGGGCGCAGGCGGTCACCACCAGGGCGGTGGACCGGTCGAGGCAGACGCCGACCAGGTCGCCGGGCCGGACGCGGTCGGCCAGATCGGCGGCGACCAGCGCGGCCGCGGCGTCGAGGTCCTGGTACGTCCAGATCCGCGTGCCGTCGATCACTGCCGGGGCCTGCGGGGTATTCCGGGCCCAGTCCTCGAAGTGGGCCAGCACACGGGTCGGTTCGGCGGTGGGGCCATGGGCGACGCTCGGCACGGAGCCGGTGTCGAGGCCCGTGGCGAGGCCGGTGTCGAGGCCGGTGTCGAGGGGCATTGCGGGGACGGCGGGCGCGGCCGGGGACTGGATCATCACGACTCCGTGGAAAGGGTGGTGGTGGCGAGGGCATCGGCCTGGTCGGCGAGCACGGGGTTGCGGAAGAGCACCCGCAGCGGCGGGCGGGTGCCCAGCCGGGGCTCCAGCCAGGCGGCCAGTTCGGCGGCCAGCAGGGAATGGCCCCCGCTGTGGAAGAAGTGGGAGCGCGCGTCGAAACGGCTGTGGCCGAGGACCTTGCGCCAGCCTTCCGTGAGCAGGGCCGTCATCGGATCGTCGGACACGGCGGTGGCCGCGGGCTCGGAATCGTCGTTCCCGGGCCCGGAGCCGGTGCCGAGGTCGGAGCCGGTGCCGGAGCCGGGCTCGGGCGTCGCGGCGCCAGCGGCGTCCTCGGCGTCGAGCGCCGCCGCTCGCCGGGACAGTGCCGTACGGTCGGGCTTGCCGCCGGCGAGGGTCGGCATGACGTCCAGCCGTGCCCACCGGGCGGGGACGAGGGGACCGGGCAGCCGGCCGCTCAACTCGGCGTGCAGCGCCTTCTCGTCGAAGGCCTCGCCGTCGGCTCCGCCTTCGAGGAAGCCCACGAGCCTCGGCCCGCCGGGGCGCTCCCGGTCCAGTACGACGGCGCAGGACCGGCCGCCCAGAGCCGCGGACGCGGCCGCCTCGATCTCCTCCAGCTCGATGCGGTGGCCGCGCAGCTTGATCTGGTTGTCGCGCCGCCCGAGGAAGTACAGCAGACCGTCCAGCCCGCGGTAGCCGAGGTCGCCGGTGAGGTAGACGCGCTGCCCGTCGAGTGCGTCGACGGTGACGAACCGGGCGGCCGTCGCCTCATCGTTGCCCGCGTAGCCCTCGGCGAGACCGGGGCCCGCGACGGCCAGTTCACCGACCGCGCCGGACGGCAGCGGGCGGTGGTGCGCGTCCAGGACATGGATCCGCTCGCCCGGGAGCTCGGTGCCCAGCGGGATCTCGGCGCCCTCGGCGAGGGCGTCGCGGGAGACCTCGTGGACGGTCGAGCTGATGGCCGCCTCCGTGACGCCGTACACGTTGAGCACGGTGGCGTCGGTGTCGGTGAGGACGCCGCGCAGGGCCTCGACGGGAAGGCGCTCGCCGCCGAGGACCAGGAGCCTGGGCGCCCAGCTCTCGTCACGCAGTGCGGGACGCAGGTCCTCGCGGGTGGCGAGGAAGTAGCTGGTGGGCAGGTTGGCGACGGTGACCCGGGCGGACACCAGCAGTTCGGTGAGCTCCGCGCCCGTGGGCACCTCGTGCTCGGGCAGGACCAGGCACGCACCGGCGTACAGGGTGGGCAGCACCTCCTCGAGCGCCACGTCGAAGGACGGCTGGGCGAACATCAGGACCCGGTCCGCGGTGGTGAGGCCGAACCGGTCGGCGGTCGCCGTCAGGTGGTGCACCAGCGCCGCGTGGCCGACGGCGACCGGCTTGGGCGTCCCGGTGGAGCCGGAGGTGTGGATGACGTAGGCGGTACCGGGGAGTTCGGCGGTTCCGCGCGCGGGAGGCAGGACCGGGGCGTCGATCCGGGCGGTCGGCAGGCCTTCCGGCAGGGCCGGCGCGCCGTCGCCGGTGAGGACGAGCGCCGGGGCGAGCCGCTCCAGCAGCAGGCCGAGCCGGGCCGGCGGATCGGACGGGGACAGCGGGCAGTAGACGGCGCCGGTCCGCAGGCAGGCGAGCAGGGCGACGAGCGAGTCGGCCCCCCTGGGCAGGACCACGGCCACGGGTCGGCCGGGCGTCACACCGGCGGCGCGCAGCCGCTCGGCGAGCGCACCGACGCGCTCGTCCAGTTCGCCGTAGGTGAGCCGGCGGGCGCCGCACAGCAGGGCCGGCAGCGACGGGTGCCGCCCGGCCACGGGATCCAGCGGATCGCGGTCGGCCGGGACGGGCACGGGCTCGGCGGCCGGCTCCACGGCGGTCGGAGACAGGTCGGCCAGCGGGGTCTCGGGGCTCTCGAGGTAGGCGCGCAGCAGGTCCAGGAAGCGACCGGAGATCAAGCGGGCGACGTCCTCCCCGAACAGGTCCATGTCGTAGTCCCAGACCAGGGTCATACCGGGCGAGCCGTGGCGCGTGGTGACGCCGCGCCGGTCGTCCGGGAGCAGGACCACGTCGAGGTCGAAGCGGGTGGTCCCGGTGTTGAAGCCCTCGAAGAGGGTGATGTCGAGGCCGGGTACGTCGATCTCGGGCAACGGCGCGTCGTGGGCGCTGAACATGACGGAGAAGAGGGGGTTGTCGGCGCCGGAGGTGTGCATGCCGAGCGCCCGGGTCAGCTCCTGGACCGGCACGTCCTGGTGCGGCAGAGCCCGGATGAGGGTGTCGGTGACCTCGTCCATGGTGTCCTGGGCGGGGGCGGCGCCGTCCAGGACGAGCGGCAGCGGGATGGTGTTGACGAACATGCCCACGGCGTCCTCGTAGCCGAGGGGGCGGTTGCCGACGGCGGTGCCGATGACCATCCGGGAGCGGCCGCTGTGCCGGCGCAGGAGTTCGGCGAACAGCCCGAGGAGCGTGGAGAAGGGGGTGAGACCTCGTGAACGGGCGTGCCCGCGCAGGCGTTCGGCGAGATCGGCGCCGATGGTCTGGCGCAGCTGTCCGCCGTGGTGCTTGCGGCGGGCACCGGGGCGGGTCAGGCCCGGCAGCGGCAGGTCGTGCTGCCGGCCCTGCAGTTCGGCCCGCCAGAAGTCGAGGGATTCGGGGGCGTACGCGGCCTCGGTCCGCTCCAGGACGTGGTCCGCGTACGAGGACGCGGGCGGGAGCTGGAGGGTCTCGCCGAGGACGTGGGCGCGGTAGACCCGGAAGACGTCGTCGAGCAGGATCGCGAAGGAGTGCCCGTCGTGGATCAGGTGGTGCTCGACGTGGATCAGCCGGTGGTGGCGCTCGGCCAGGCGCACGAGGGTCCAGCGGATCAGAGGTGCCTCGAACGTGTCGAGCGGTGTCTCGGCCTCGGTGCGCAGGAGACGGGCGAAAGCGGCCTCGGGGTCCTCCTCCGTGCTGAGGTCGATCGTGCGCAACCTCGGCGCGCACTGTCGCGCGACCCGCTGCGCCGGTACGGACCCGGTGGAGGCGACGAGTTCGAGCCGCAGACCGGGGTGGCGTGCCAAGGTGGCGTCGAGTCCCAGACGCAGCGCATCGGTGTCGAGCGTGCCCCAAAGGTCCAGCGAGGCGGTGAAGTTGTAGGCGCGACTGCCGGGCTGCATCTGCTCGTGCAGCCAGACGATCTCCTGCGAGGAGGAGAGAGGAAGCATGGGCGATCCCTGAGGTTGTCGGGTCGGTATCCGGTGCCGGTCACGGTCGCGTCCGGCGGTCGTGCGAACGGCTTCGCGGGTCGCGCGGTGCCGCTTTCTCCGTGGGGGGATGCCATGGGGGGAAGCTGTGGTGTACGCGGCGGTACGGGGTGCGAGGTACGCGTGAGCCCCGGTGCGCGGTGGCCGAGGGTCCGTGACACGCCCGGGGGCGCCGCGGTCGCATCGGGTGCCGGGAGTGCACGCGTGCGCGTCACCGCCTCGTTCCCGGGACGCACGGTGGCGATGCCGTGCCGCCGCCGTGGGACGGGGAGCTGCTGCGACGCAGCGTCGGCGGTCGGCGGGTCTGCGGGGTCACTGCACGGTGTGCTCCGAGGGCCGCAGCGCGTGGGTGAGCGCGTCGAACGCCCGGTGCGCGGCCTCGTCGTCGAGCACCGCCCGGTCCCACACCATCCGCAGGCGGATCTCCGCTCCCTGGGTGACGGAGACGGCGAAGGGACCGCGGACCGGTCTGCCGTCGACGTGGACCTCCCGTCCCTCGACACCGGCCAGTACGAGGGGCGGGCGACGGCTGTCGTCGTCCACGGTGAGCAGTCCGTCGAGCCCGCCGGTCCAGCCCGAGCCGGCGGCCCGCGCGGCGCTCACGACGGCGTCGAACGGTACGTCGGCCCGGTCGAGGTCGTCCCACCACGCGTCGGCCAGTGCCTCCGGGTCGGTTCCGCTGCCGGGTCCGTTTCCGTGCCCGGTGTCGGCGGGGAAGACGAGGGTGTTGAGGAAGCAGCCGATGACGGGCTCCGCTCCGGTGGGGCGGCCGCCCCACGGGTAGCCGAGCGGGACCGCGCGGCCGGGACCGTACAGTTCGCGGGCCGCGGAGCGGCAGGCGTCGAGCAGTCCGGGGAAGGACACGCCGCCGTCGTGGGCGGGCAGCCGGGCCTGCGCGGCGCCGCTGGGCCGTGCGCCCTCGGGCACGCGGGCCGGACTGGGTGCCGGAGCGTGGGCATGCAGCGCGCGCAGCCGGCCCGCCCAGTACGCGGCGGCTTCGGGCGTCTCCGCCTTTTCCTCTGCGGCGAGTTGGCTCAGCACCGCGTCCCGGTAGGCGGCGAGTTCGGTGTCCGTCTCGCCCGGTGCGACGCGGCATTCGGTGGTCTCCTCGCCGTAGGCGGCGCCGAGTTCGTCGACGATCCGCGCCAGCGAACGGCCGTCGCAGACGGCGTGGTCCAGGGCGACGGCGAGGATCTCCTCCTCGCGCTCCTCATCGCGTACGAGGAAGAGCCGCAAGGGGGGACCCTGGCCGTCCCAGGAGTCCAGCGCGCGTCGGAGCGCGTCGGTGGGCGACTCCCCCCGTGCGAGGGTCGGCCGGGCCACGGCGACGTCCGGATCGGCGACGCGCAGGACGGGGGTGCCGCGGATGACGGCGGGCCGCGAGCGCAGGGCCGTGTGCCGGGCGGCGAGCCTGGATGCCGCTGCCCGCAGGCGTTCGGGGTCGATGGTTCCGTACGGGAACGCGAAGAACATCGGCACCAGGTCGGGGCGTCCCGACGGGTCCAGCGCACGCACCAGCAGGAAGCGGCGCTGTGCCCCGGTGACCGGCAGCACGGTGTCGGACCGGTCGCCGGTGAGACGCCGGTAGCGGGCGAGGTACTGACTCGTGATGCTGAGCACGTGGTCCTCTTTGTCGTCGCCGCAGTCGCGCGGATGGGTGGCGCGGCCCCTGCGGACAGGGCGGTGAGTGGTCGGTGGCGGCGGGCGGTGCCCGCGCGGGGGTCGTCCCCGGTCGCCGTACGGCTGCGAGGCGGGGGCCGCGCGGTGGCCGGGGGACGGTCAGCCGGTGGGTGCGGGGGTCGGCCGTTCGTCTTCTTCGGCGGCGGCGGTGTCCCGCTGCGCCCCCGGTTCGGCGCCGGCGTCGGCGCCACCGTCGTCCTGCGGCCCGGGGAGGTCCCGCATCCGGCGCAGCGGGGAGAGCAGCAGCGGCAGGGGTACGGCAAGGATGCCGACGGCGCACCAGGCCAGAGCCGTGCGCGACCCGTAGGACTGGGCGAGGGCTCCACCGAGGAGGGCGCCCAGCGGCAAGGTGCCCCACATGAGGAAGCGCAGGGTGGCGTTCATCCGGCCGAGCAGTCGCGGTGGGCACATCCCTTGGCGGAAGCTGACCTGGGCGACGTTGTAGACGACCGCGCCGAAGGAGACGACGGCCGACCCTGCGGCGAACAGGACCGCCCCGGCGACACCGTGCCCGGACAGGGGCCACAGCAGCGCGAACGGGCCGGTCACGAGGACGGACAGGAGCATGACCCGGGCCTGACCCAGCCGGGCTGCGAGGCGCCCGGCGCACAGGGCGCCCAGGAGGCCTCCTACGGCCGACGCGGACAGCACCAGCCCGAGCCCGCCGGCCTGCAGCCCGACGACACGGACGAGATGCACGGTCTGCGTCGCCATGAGGACGGCCGTGCAGAAGTTCGCGAGGCCGGTCGTGAGGGCGATGACACGGAGCAGCGGATGGCCGAAGACGAAGCGGACGCCCTCGCCGATCTCCTTGCGCAGGGAGCCCCCCGCGGCGGCGGGCTCGGGTGCTTCCTCGGTCCGCCCGACGCGTAGGAGGAAGAGGGCGGAGAGCACGTAGCCGACGGCGTCGACGATGACCGCGAACTGCGCCCCGACGAGCTGCACGAGTCCGCCGCCGATACCGGGACCGGTCACGTGGGCGGTGGAACGGACTGTCTCCAGGGCGCCGTTGCCGGCCATGAGCTGGTCACGGGGCAGGATCTGCGGCAAGTAGCTCTGGTGGGCGACGTCGAAGAACACGGTCGCCACGCCGGTCACGAGCGCGACCACATAGAGCTGGGCCATGGTCAGGGCGCCGATCAGGGCGGCTACGGGGATGCTGGCCATGGCCACGGCCCGCAACAGGTCCGCGCGGATCATCAGGGGCCGCTTGCGCATCCGGTCGGTGAGTGCTCCGGCGGGCAGCCCCACGAGCAGGAAGGCGGCCGTCTCCGCGGCGGTCAGGAGGCCCACTTGGAAGGCGGGAGCGTCGAGTTCGAGGACGGCGACCAGGGGCAGCGCCACCAGTGTCACTTGTGCACCGAGCTGTCCGGTGGCAGCTCCCGCGAGTAGCAGTCGGAAGTCGCGCAAGCGCAGAGGGCCACCGGGGGTGGCTCGGGATGTGTCGGACATGTGAACGACATTCACGGATCCATCGCTCAACAGTCAAAGTAAACCTGTCATTTTCGGACTTGTTTTGCTGCACTGCGGACACGGATCAGGAAATCCTGCGCGCTACCCGGGGTACAACCGCGTTAATTCCTGTCGGTTGTGTATGCAACGCGGGACAGGCGAGGCAAGGGAGGGCAGGGGGCCCAAGGGGGCGCCGAGCGACCCCACTTACCCTGAGTAACGGAATCCATCCTGACCGAAAAGGCTCACCTGCGCCCTCGTCCCTGCGGAGGCATTCATTCCGTCCGCTATGCGGACGACCTGACGTCGGCCGGCTCCCCGGCAGGGGCTCCGTGAGGGGCTCCGCGTCAGCTCCGGGCGTCCCGGCCCGCCCGGTCGGCGCCGGCCGTGGTCCGGCGCGCACAGTGCCGGACGACCGAGCCCAGGTCGCCCTCCGACCGCAGCAGGCTCCGCTGGACGCGCGCGCCGTTGCCCTGCTCCAGGAGACCGGCGATTCCGGCCCGTACGAGCTCCTCGTCGCCGGAGTCGGCCAGGGCCTCGCCGACGTGCCGGTACAGCGCGTCGACGACGGCCTCGGGCGCCGTCTCCCGCAGCGTCTCGGGGTGCAGCAGCGGGCCGTCGAGTCCCGAGCGGCCCGCCTGCCACGACGCGAGCCGCAGCAGCCCGGTGCTGACCCTGGCCGGGGGCTCGCCGGCGCGCCACTCGCGGGCCGCGGTCTCCACCAGGCCGCGTACGAGCGCGGCCAGCAGGACGGGGGTCGACGCGTCGAGGCACACGTCCGCCACCCTGACCTCCACCGTCGGATAGGAGGCGGACAGCCGCGCGTCGAACCAGATCATTCCCCTGTCCCGCAGCACGCCCGACTCGACCATGGCCCGCACCTCCGCGTGGTAGCGGTCGGCGGAGCCGGTGACGGGCTTCCTGAGGGCGAGGCGCGGCCGGGCGCCGGAGCCGCGAACCGCTCCGAGCGCCGCGCGGCGGGTGGGCGCGCGGCGGGTGGGTGTTTGTCAGCGGGGACCGGGGATGCGGCCGCAGAGCACGTTGCCCGGGTCCGCCGGGTCATCGCTGATCCAGAACTGGCGCCAGAGGAGGGCGAACCGCTCACGGCCGAGGTGGCCGTCGCCATCCGGGTCGAGCAGCTCGAAGACTCCGTCCAGGTCGACCGGGCGGCCGTTCCAGGTCTCCACGAGCCTCTGGTGCTCCTCCGGCGAGATGACGCCGTCGCCGTTGCTGTCCACGGCGTCGAAGACGGTGTCGGCGGTGGCGGTGACATCCGCGACCATGGTGGGCAGGCGGTCCACGAGGGCGAGCAATTCGCCCATGTCGACCGCTCCGTCGCCGTTCGCGTCGCCCGCCTCCAGCAGCGCCGCCCACCAGCCCATCAGCAGCGTCTCCACCCGCGCCCGCAGCTCCGTACCCGGCTCCACTCCCGGCAGCCGGCCCCAGCGGCCCACCAGCGCCATGAAGTCCTCCTCGCGCAGGTAGCCGTCGCCGTCCGCGTCGAACGCGGCGAACATCCTCCTGAGCTTGTTCTCCTGAAACACGCTGGCCACGAGCGGCCTCCCTCGACGCCGATCCGAACCGCGAACCGCCGCCCACCGCTGCCGGGTGCGGCAGCGCGTAACTATAGGTCGACGACCGCCGCGGCCCCCACGGGCACGTATGCACGAAATGTCACCCCAGCGCGGTGGGCGGGTCCGGACCTGCCTCGACGCCGGGACCGACCCGACTCCCAGTCCGGCATCGGCCTGGCCCACGGAAGCAGCAACGCGCTCGTGGCCATCGCCGGCGCCGCCCTCGTCATCTTCATCACCGGCTTCCCGCTGGCCTACTACGGTGCGCGGTACAACATCGACCTCGACCTGATCACCCGCGGGTCCGGGTTCGGCTACTACGGATCGGTCCTCACCAGCATCATCTTCGCCAGTTTCACCTTCATCTTCTTCGCCCTCGAAGGCTCGATCATGGCCCAGGGCCTTGAACTCGGCCTCGGACTGCCGCTGTGGCTCGGCTACGCCGTCTCCACCCTCATGGTGATCCCGCTGGTCGTCTACGGCATGAAGGCACTCAGCAAGCTCCAGGTGTGGACCACGCCGGTCTGGCTGCTGCTCATGGTCGGTCCGCTCGTATACCTGATCGCCAACGACCCCGGCACGGTGGACCGTTTCACCGGGCGCTACCCCGGCCGCATGGTCTTCGTCCTGGTCAACCTGGCTTTCGCACTCGTCCTGATGGAAGCCGACATGTTCAGCTTCCTCAACAGCATCCTCGGCTTCTACTCGAACTGCGCCATCGCCTGGGTGGTCACCGTGGCCACCGACATCGGCATCAACAAGTACCTGCTGAAACTGTCCCCGCTCCAGCCGGAGTTCCGCCGGGGGATGCTCCACGCGGTCAATCCGGTCGGCGTCGTGGCCTTCGTCGCCGCCTCCGGCCTGTCGATCGCCATGTACTTCCACCTCCTCGGCGACACCCTCCAGCCGTACTCTCCCGTGGCCGCGGCCGTCATCGCCTTCGTCGTCACACCGCTGATGGCCGTGGTCACCAAGGGCCGCTACTACCTGCGGCGCACCGACGACGGCATCGGCGAGCCCCTGCTGGACACCGACGGCAACCCGAGCGCGGCCACCTTCGAGTGCCACGTCTGCCGCCGGCCCTACGAGCGCCCCGACCTCGCCGCCTGTATCACCCACGACGCGGTCGTCTGCTCACTGTGCCTGAGCACCGACAAGCTCGGCGACCACGTGCTGCCGGCCGGCGTGTAGACCGACCCTCTCGCAGCGGCCCGTTCGAAGCGGCCCCATTCGAAGCGGCCACCGCCGGTGCGCGCGGTGGCCCCCGTCGGGGCCCGCGACCACCTCGGTGCCCCGCCTCGGTGCGTCAGCCGCTCCAGGCCCTGCGCACCCTGCCGTCCTCCACCTCGAGGTTCAGTCTGCCCTCGAGGTACTCCATGGTCAGCATCGTGCCGGGCGCGACCGTACGTACGGTCGTCCAGCCACGTGCCAGTGCCCGGCGTTTCGCCTCGTCGGTGTCGAGCCCTGTGTAGTGCGCCGGATCGTCAGCGGCGGGTGAGGAAGCGGAAGCGGTCATGGCTCTCACCTGCCCCACCGGGGCGCTGCGCACGCTCTGCCACCCGGACCCGTCCGCCGAGCCCGCTCCCGCCGTCACTCCCCCCGCTGCTCCCCGTCCGACAGGAGCCGCTTCTGCGGTTTCCCCATCGCATTGCGCGGGACCGCGGCGATGAAACGAACCTCACGCGGCCGCTTGTGCACCGACAGATGCGTGGCGACGAAATCGGTCAGCTCGGTGCCCGTGACCCCCTCGGCGACGACGAACGCGACGATCCGCTCCCCCAGGTCGGCATCCGGCACGCCGATCACCGCCGCCTCCCTGACCTGCGGATGGTCCAACAACGCGTTCTCGATCTCGCCCGCCCCGATCCGATACCCGCCCGACTTGATCATGTCCGTGGACGCACGGCCCACGATCCGGTGCATTCCGTCCGCGTCGACGGCCGCGATATCGCCCGTACGGAACCACCCGTCCTCCGTGAAGGCAGCGGCCGTGGCCTCCGGGCGGCCCAAATACCCCGAGAACAGCGTCGGGCCCACCAACTGGAGCTCGCCGATCTCGGCTCCCGGCTCGGCGGCGATGCGCGTACGGATTCCCGTGAGTGGGGTGCCGACCGCGCCGGGGCGCACCTCACCTCCCGCCCGCCCGCTCACCGTGATCAGGGTCTCCGTCATCCCGTACCGCTCCACCGGCCGGTGCCCGGTGAGCTGTTCCAGGTCACGGAAGACCGGCGTGGGCAGGGCCGCGCTCCCCGACACCAACAGCCGGGCCCCGGACAACGCGGCCGCCGCCTGCGGAGCAGCCGCGATGCGCGACCACACCGTCGGCACGCCGAAATACAGACTTCCGCCGGCCTCCGCGGCCTCCGCGTAGGCCTCCGGCGTCGGTCGGCCCGTATGGACCAGACGGCTCCCCGTCCGCAACGCTCCCAGGACACCCAGGACCAGCCCATGGACGTGGAAGAGCGGTAGCCCGTGGACGAGCGTGTCCTGGGCGCTCCACTGCCAGGCATCGGCGAGCGCATCGAGGTCGGCGGTGATCGCGGCGGCGCTGAGGACCACTCCCTTGGGGGCGCCCGTGGTCCCGGACGTGTAGAGGATCAGCGCCGGGTCCGGGGTGTCGGAGGCCGCCGCCGGCCCTGTGGGTGCGGCAGGTGCACGGCGGGCGAAGTCCACCTCGATGAGGCGGGCTCCGGAATCACGCAGGATGTGATCGCGTTCGGCAGGCCCCGCATCGGGGGGCAGCGGCACGCACGGCACACCCGCGAGCAGTCCCCCGACCACCGCGGCGACGGTCTCGAGCGAGGCGGTCGCGGTCACCGCGAACGCACGCACCGGGGCCCGGGCGGCAAGGTCGGCGGCCACGGCCCCGGCGGCGCCCAGGAGTTCCTCGTAGGAAGCGGTACGACCCGCGACGCTCACAGCGTCCGCGCGGTCCCCGAAAGCACCCGTCAGGGCGGTCAGCATGCCGGCAGCTCCGATCAGCAACGAGCAGAAACAACCGGGCCAGCCTACGGCGACGACGCGAGCCGCTCCGCCCCCTCGACGGCCCCTTGCTGCGCCGTCCGGGAGGGAGCGGGTCCGGGGGTGGTTCCCGCCGGCCGCCAGGTCCGAAAATCGGCTCCGCGGTCTGCTGCGGGGCGGGTTGGGCGGGGCGGCGGTCAGCGGTGCCCTGGGCGGACACATCGCGTACAGCGGTGCGGGCAACGACACGCTCGCGGGCTCGTGGCCGACGCCAGGGGCCGGCCCAGGCGCAGCGTCGGGAACGGGAACGGGGACGGGGGCCCGCAGGCGGTCATCGGGCACTGCCCTTCGCCTCGGATTTCCCGGATCCGCAGGTTTCCCGTGGCGGGCTTCGGGCACGCGCCGACTGGGGAGATCCGATCCGATCCGGCACACAGGAAGGATCCGCCATGGAGGACCAAGGAGGCGCCGGAGGCGTCCCGCTCCACGACCACGACGACGAGCAGCACCGACACCGGGCGCCCCACGTCACACCTCGGTCCGGGGCGTCCCGGAAGGACGTACCGCCGCCCGTCCGTGCGGCGGACACGGACGAGGCCAGCCGCCTGGATCGGGTGGGCGACGACAGCGGCGAGTCCCCCCGCGAAAGGCGCCGCCCCGGACGCGAGCACTGACTGCCACGGGCGCGCAGCCCCGGCCCGGTGCCTACGGCATTGCTGGGCCGGGGCGGCCGACGTGAGCCTGGTCCGCGCCATTGGCCAAAGGATCGCTCGACACTACTGACCGTATGTACAGCATGTACAGCGCTGAGCAGGGGAGCCGTGGCGCGATACCTGTCTGCTCGAAGGCCGCGCTCAGGCCCCGTAGCGCATGCGCCCCAGGGCTGTCATGGGCCGGTCATGGGCGGCGACCGGGGCGGGGAGGCTGGTGGAGCCGGTGAGGTAGCGGTCCACGGCGGCGGCCGTGGCCCGGCCCTCGGCGATGGCCCACACGACCAGGGACTGTCCTCGGCCCGCGTCGCCCGCGACGAACACGCCCGGAGCCCGGGCAGCGCCCGCGGCGAAGCCGGCGTCCCGAGCGAAGTTGCCGCGCTCGTCGAACTCCAGCCCCAGCTGCTCGCGCAGGCCGCCGGCCCGCTCGGGGCCGGAGAAGCCGAGGGCCAGCAGGACCAGGCCCGCCGGTATGACCTGCTCAGTGCCGGCCACCGGGCTGCGTGCCACCGGCTCGACGGCGGTCAGGTGCAGCGCCCGCACCCGGCCCCCCGCGTCCCCCTCGAAGCTCAGGGTGGCGCAGGCGAACAGCCGCGGATCGCGGCCCTCGCGACCACGGGCCTCCTCGTGGGCGTGGGAGATGCGGTAGGTCCTCGGGTACACCGGCCACGGCTCGTCATCGGTCCGGCCCGCGCCGGGCTCGGGATTGATGTCGAGCTGGAGTACCGAGATCGCGCCCTGGCGCAGGGCCGTTCCGAGGCAGTCGGAGCCGGTGTCCCCGCCGCCCACGATGACCACGTGTCTGCCTTCGGCGGTGAGGGGTGATGCGGGGTAGTCGCCCTCCCGAACTCGATTGGCGCAGGTCAGATAGTCCATGGCCTGGTGGATTCCATGGAGCGATCGGCCGGTGACCGGCAGCTCCCGGCGCTCGCCGGCCCCGATCGCGACGACCACGGCGTCGCAATCGCTCCGCACCTCGTCCGCTCCGGCGCCCGTCGCACCGCCGACGTCGGCACCCGTGGCGAAGACCGTGCCCTCGGCCCGCATCTGCTCGATGCGGCGGTCCAGGTGCGCCTTCTCCATCTTGAACTCGGGGATGCCGTAGCGCAGCAGTCCGCCGATCCGGTCGGCCCGCTCGTGGACGGTGACGCGGTGCCCGGCGCGGGTCAGCTGCTGCGCCGCGGCCAGTCCGGCCGGGCCGGAGCCGATGACGGCCACCGTCCTGCCGCTGTTCCGCTCCGGGGGCCTGGGCGTCATGTAGCCGAGGCGCAGGCCCTCGTCCGCGATCGCCTGCTCGACGTTCTTGATGGTCACCGGGTCCGCGTTGATCGTGAGGACGCAGGCGTCCTCGCAGGGGGCCGGGCAGAGTCTGCCCGTGACCTCCGGGAAGTTGTTGGTCGCGTGGAGCCGCTCGTAGGCGGCGCGCCAGTCGCCGTGGGCGGCGTAGGCGTTCCACTCGGGTACGAGGTTTCCCAGGGGGCAGCCGGTGTGGCAGAACGGGATGCCGCAGTCCATGCAGCGGTCGGCCTGCCGCGAGACGAGCGGCAGCATCGCCTGGCCCGCGTAGACCTCGCGCCAGTCGCCGAGCCTCTCCTCGACCGGACGGGCCGGCACGGCCTCGCGGGGAATCCTGAGGAAGCCGAACGGATCGGTCACGCGCCGCCTCCCTGGATCGTTCGCGGCGGGGTACACGGCGCTCGCACCATGTCTCTGGCACGCGCGTTCTATGGCGGTTCGGCCAGGTTACGCCGCCATCCGGGCCGCGCCCAAGAGCTAGCGATACCGGTGACCTGCCGGGCACGGAAGGTAGCCGTTTCGCCTGGCACGACGGCGCCGGTGATCCGGGATCCGGGTACGGCTCCGCCGGGGCGGTACCGACCTCCGTGCAGGTGAGGTCGGCACCGAACCCGAGGGCAGGCGGAGAGGGTGGAGGGGGCGGAGGGGCGAGCCGGGTCAGTTGAGCGGTTCGAGTGTCATGAAGGCCGCTGCCGGGTTGCCGTCGTGCACCAGCGACTCGTGGGCGCCCACGTCGTCGAAGGCGAAGCCGTACGCCTTGCCGTCGGCCATCTGCCCGTGGATGATCCGGGAGTAGTGGTTGGTGACGGCGTCACGGTAGAAGTTGGCGTTGTTCGGGTCGGGTTGGCTGGGGTTGGTCAGAAGCGTCGACCGGTTGTAGCCCGCGCACAGGGTGCGGGATATCGGGCCGCGGACCTGGTCGTTGGGCGCGTCCAGGAGCTTGTAGCAGCCGAAGACGCTGTCGGAGTCCGGCTTCTGGAAGCTGGTGACCACCGTGCCCGAGCCGTTGGTGAAGTTCATGACGTTGCCCGATACCCGGCCGTAGTACTTGGTGTTCGGCTGGTCCGTGAACGGTGTCACGGTGAGCGTGGAGGAGCTGTACTTGCTCCAGACCCGGTTGATGTAGTCGTTCATGGCGCCGGCCGGGATTCCGCCCGCCTCGATGCCGTGACCGGGCGAGAGCGCGCGCAGCGGCGTGCCGTCGGGGCGGTTCTGGATCAAGCCGCCCCAGCCGGCCGAACGCAGCTGGCTGAAGACGGCGTTGTAGCCGCCGGGCTTCAGGCGACCGGCGTTCCTGACCGTGCCGTTGGCCGCTTTCACGCCCACCGCGTACGGAGCCGAGAACATGTCCACCTGGGTGCTGTTGATCCACAGTCCGGCGTCGTTGAGTGTGTACTCGGACCAGTTGAACAGGATGTTGCGGTTCGGGTCGGAGGGGTTCTGCACGGCAGGCTGCACCAGGCCGCCGGTGGTGAGCCTGAAGACGATCTTCTGGCCGACGGAGAAGTAGATCCGGCCGGAGAACTTGGGCATCCGGATCGTCTTGGTCTGCCCATGGGCCGGACCCGGGATCGAGGCGTCGGGTGCGGGGGTGGGGGGAATGGCGCCCGCGGGCCAGGGGTGGAATGCGCCGTTGGCGTCGGCCCAGCCCTGCTGGCCAGTGGTCAGCAGGGTGCCCAGGTTGTAGATGTACACGGGCTCGCTGCGGCCCGAAGTGTTCTTGATCGTGAGGGGGATGGTGGCCGGTACGGCCTCGGCGGATGCCAGCGGTCCGAAGACCATCACGCCGGCGGCGACGGCTGTCGCCGCGACCCCGGCAGCCAGCACTTTCACTAAACGGAACACGCTCTTCCTCCTTGTGGGGGACACCTGAGGGTGGGGGGGGCAGGTGCGACGCTCCGACGCCATTCATTGACGGCTGAGAGCGCTCTCAGACTCGGACTGCATTCAACTTCTGTCAATGGACCTGTCACAGCGCGACAAGCCGGACCGCCTCGGGCCGTGCACGTTTTCGGGACACGCCGAAGGGAGATAAGCCTGCCAACCGTGCACTTGTGCCGATCGGGGGCGCCATGAGGTACGACCTGTCCCATCGTCTGGTCGTCGGGATCGCCTCGAGCGCCCTGTTCGATCTCACGGACTGCGACACGGTGTTCCAGGAGCAGGGAGAGGACGCCTACCGGACCTACCAGGCGGCCCACGCGGACACCGTCCTGGCCAAGGGGGTGGCCTTCCCCTTCGTCAGGCGCCTGCTGTCGCTGAACGACCTGGCGGATCAGTCCGATCCCCTGGTCGAGGTGATCATCCTCTCGCGCAACGACCCGGACACCGGCCTGCGCGTCATGCGTTCGATCAAGGCGCACAACCTGCCGATCAGCCGGGCGGTCTTTCGCCAGGGCCGCCCATCGCACCACTTCATGCCGGCACTGAACATGTCGCTGTTCCTGTCGGCCAACGGACCGGACGTTCGTAACGCCGTCGCGGACGGACTGCCGGCGGGCCACGTACTCAAAACCGCCCGAATCGACGACGAGAGCGACCCAGAGCTCCGCATGGCCTTCGACTTCGACGGAGTGGTGGCGAGCGACGCCGCCGAGCGGATCTACCAGAGCGGCGGAATCGACGAGTTCCGCGCCTACGAGGTCCGCAACGCGACCGCGCCCCACGCCCCGGGGCCACTACGGGACTTCCTCGCGGGCATCAACCGCGTCCAGCGCCTCGAGGACGACAGGCGCCGCGAGGATCCCACGTACCGGCCCCGCCTCCGGGTGTCCCTGGTCACCGCGCGGGACGCCCCCGCACACGAGCGTGCCCTTCTGAGCCTCAAGGAGTGGGGTCTACGGGTCAACGACGCCTTCTTCCTCGGTGGTATCGAGAAGGCCGCCGTCATGAAGGCCCTCGACCCGCACATCTTCTTCGACGACCAGGTCGCCCATCTGAACGGCACGGCGCGGGGCACCCCCAGCGTTCACATCCCGTTCGGAGTGGTCAACACGCCCCCGCCCGGCGGCCGGTGCGGATCCCCGGAGCAGGGGCGCCCCACCTGACCGGGTCAAGATTCACATGGGTGATCCAGAATGCCCGGCGTCTTCGGCGGGTACGCGAGAGCCGGTCACCTGTTCGCCCTGTGGAGGTCTCCTTGCTGTCCTCTCTCTCCGACACCATCTCGACGCATCTGGCCGTGGCCGGCAGCCTCCTGCCGGTGCGGACCCAGGCCGTCTACGACACGTCCGACCCCTATGCGGTCCGGTTCGACTTCATGCCCGACGGATGCCCTCCCATCCGGTGGCACTTCGAACGGGACATGCTGTCCGAGGGGATGTGCCGCCCGGTAGGGGAAGGCGACATCAGCCTCCGCCCCCGGTGGACGGGCGGACATGAAACCCTGGTCATGGAGCTGTGGGGGGACACCCGGATCGGCTACGAATGCGCGGTGCTGATCACCGACTCGGCCCAGGTGAACTGCTTCCTCGAGCAGTCCTACCAGCTGGTGGCACGCGGGGCCGAGTCCTGGGACGTCGACGGGTTCCTCCGCAGGATCCAGTGCGCGGACTGAAGCGGATCCCGGCGGTGACCGGTGATGGTGGGGGTGCGGCGCGGTGGATGATCGACCTGCGCGGGGCGCGTCTCTGGGCCATGCTGAGGCAATCCCGCAATCCCGTGTCTTCCGTTCCGGACTGGAGTTCCGCCGTGCTCGAACGCAAGCATCACAAGGATCAGACCGACGCCGAGGCTGCGTTCGTGCTGCCGACCGGGGGCGCGCCCGGCGGTCCGCAGACCGGAACCACCCACGAGGCGGGATACCGGTCCGGCGGTGCCGGGTCCGCCACCGGCGCCCCGGCGGCCAGGGCGAGCCGCTCCTTCCGCTACCTCGCGGCCGGCGATTACTGGTTCGACCGCGACGCCGCCGTGGCACGCCCGTAGGGCGACAGCCGCGCCCACACATCAGCGCCCTACGTGTGCGCAGGTGCGGCCCGCAGCCCTTCGAGCAGCGTCGTCAGGTAGCGGTGGGCGGTGTCGATCCGGTCGGCCGGCTCGCCGCCGTGGACGTGCACGGCGTAGGCGATCCCGCACATGAGCGGGACCAGGTCTCCCGGGGCCAGGTCGGGCCGGACCGCCCCGGACCGGCGGGCCCGGTCGAGGAGGGTGGCGCCGGCCGACCACATCGCGCTCTTGAGCTCCGTGGTGCGCGGCAGCGTGTCCGCGGCCGCGGCGGTGACCGGGGCCAGTGAGGCATCGGTGACCTGCGCTTCGACGGTGCGGGTCAGGAAGGCCTCCAGGGCGCGCCACGGATCGGTGTCGGCCAGCGCCCGCCGGCCGTGGGCGGCGAGGGTCTCCAGGCATGGGGTGGCGACGGTCTCCAGCAGGGCCTCTGGCGTGGCGAAGTGCCGGTAGACGGTGCCGACGCCGAGTCCGGCGCGGCGGGCGACATCGTTGAGCTGCAGGGGTGTGCCTTCGTCGACGAGAGTGCGGGCGACGGCGATGATCCGTTCCCAGTTGCGGGCCGCGTCCTTGCGCAGGGGTGTCGTCGTCATGGGGACATGTTAATCGGATGGCCCATCCGGATGACCTCACGGCCCACCCACTCGGTCCGCACCTCGACTCCGCGCCCTCGGTCCGCACCTTCAGTCCGCGCCCCCGGTCGGCACCCCCGGTCGGCACCCCCGGTCGGCGATCTGCGCCCTCCGTATCGCCCGGCCCGGCAGATCAGGCGACTACGACCGGTGCGTACCGCTCGCTGAGGCGCCGTACGGCCGTGGCGACAGCAGGGTCGGTCGCCGCACGGAAGGGGGCCACCTGGGTGGCCCGGGCGCCGATGACGATGCCGGTCCGTCCCGTCAGGGCCTCGTCGGTGGCGGCGAGGATCGAGGACCTGGCCGCCACCGACGCCGGTCCGGAGGTCGAGCGGGCGAACCTGCGGCGCACCAGCGGCCACAGCAGCCGCAGGGCGGGAGAGACGATCCTCGGGTCGTTCATGGTCCCGTTGGTCATGTCGGTCGCGGCGCCTCCCGGGTCGGCGGCGAAGACCGATACGCCCGTGCCCTCCAGCCGAGCGGCCAGGTCGAGGGTGTGAGCGAGGTGGGCGAGCTTGGCGCGGCCGTACCAGTGGAAGCCGTAGTAGCCGCCGGGCGGCTCCACGGCGTCGAACACCCGCTTCGCGAGCCCGACCGCGCCGGAGGTCACGTTCACGATCCGGCTCGGAGCGCCGGCCGTCAGCGTGGGCAGCAGCAGCTCGGTCAGCAGGTACGGCGAGAGGTGGTTGACGACGAACGACGCTTCGATCCCGCCCGGGTCCCGTCGTTCGGCGAACATCGCCCCGACATTGTTGACCAGGACGGTCAGCGGATCGCCCGAGGTGGCACGGTCGGAGGCGATCCGGTCGGCGAGCGCGCGCACCTCGTCGAGTGAGCCGAGGTCGGCCGCGAGGAAGCGCGGCGGGTACGCCGGACTCGTCGCGTTGATCCGATCGACCGCTCGGGCGCCCCGGTCGGCGTCACGGCCGACCACGGTGACCGCGAACCCGGCAGCCGCCAGCCCCAGCGCCGTCTCCAGGCCGATGCCGGCCGTTCCGGCCGTCACCACAGCAGTCTTCTTCATGGCTCTCCCACCCTCGATTCAGATCCGGATAGAACATCCGGTTACCGCGACCGTAACACGGATCCGGATCACCTATCCGCTTCGAGTCGTCGAGATCGGAGACACATGGGGTTGACCCTGCCCCTGCGTCAGGGTTGGAGCCTTGGTGCATGACGAACCACAGCACTTCCTCGACTCGGCCCGCCCCGCCCCGCCGATCGGAGGATTCCAAGAGATCGACGGCCGCCGCGTCTTCGTGCACCGGTCGGGCAGCGGCGGACCCGCCGTCGTGTTCCTGCCGGGCGCCGGCGCGGTCGGCCCGGCCCGTACGTGCTGGCGGCGCACTCCCTCGGCGGTGCCTACGCGCATCGGTTCGCGCAGTTGTACCCGCAGGACGTGGCCGGACTGGTCTGGTTGGACGCGTTCCACCGCGACTGGGACGACTTCATGCCTCCCACGGCGGGCCTGGCCGCGACCGAGCAGATGGCGCCCGGCCCGGAGCAGCTCGAGCACATGCGCCCGGCCCTGCGCGAGATGGGAGCCGAGTTGCTCGCGGACCACCCGGAGCACCTGAGGCAGCCGCTGATCGATGCCAAGGCGAGTGCCGAGTGGCTCCACGTCGGTATCGCCGAGCGCAGCAGGTTGGTCGAACTCGCCACCGAGCTGAAGGCCGGGCCGGGCGTTCCCGACGTACCGCTGGTCGCTCTGACCGTGGTGGGCACCGACCCCGACCGGCCGGGGCGGACGCCGGAGCGGACGGTGAGCGATCTGCGCGACGGCAGGACGAGGATGGACGCCGCCCTGGTGAGCGCGGTCTCGCACGGGGAACAGCGGATCATCTGCGACACGCTCCACCACCGGCTCTGCTTCGATCGTCCCGATGCCGTGGTCCAGGCGGTCCGCGACGTCGTCGGCCGGCTGGGCCGTCCTTGAACAGCGCCTGGACTCGGCTCGACCACGCCGGATGATCCGAGGTGAACGGTGCTGACGATCAGTCAACTCGCGCGGACGGCCGGGGCGACCGTTCGCACGGTGCGCCACTACCACCACATCGGCCTGCTGCCGGAGCCCGAGCGGGATTCCTCCGGATACCGCCGCTACAGCGCGCAGGCGGCGGTGGACCTCATCCGGATCCGGACCCTCGCCGATGCCGGTGTTCCGCTGTCCCGGATCGACGCGCTGCTGCACGCGCAACAGAGCGAGTTCGCATCGGCCATCACGGACATCGACGCCGAACTCCAGCACAAGATCGACCAACTCACCGCATACCGGCGCCGGATCGCCGACCTGGCGAGCGGCGAGACGCTCGCCCTCCCCCCGGACGTGGTCGCCCTCCTGAACCGGATGCGCGGCCTCGGGATCAGCGAACGGAGGGTGCGCCTGGAGCGCGACTCATGGATCCTGCTCCAGGCGCTGGAACCGAGCTCCATGCCGCAACGGATACGCGACAAGAGCGCCAGGTTCGACGACCCCGAGACGACGCGCCTGTATCTCGCGTGCGATCGGTCCGTCGACTGGGATCCGCACGATCCCCGCCTGGACCGGCTCATCGACGATCTCGACGCGTGGGAGAGACGGCACGAACGGGACGGCGACCGGCCGAAGAGCCCGAAGCTGGTCTTCTCACGAATCCATCTCGATGCGTCACCGGCCTGGCAGCGCATCCTCGACACGCTCGCCCGCCGCGCCGAGCAGCGCCGGCGCACCGGGCACGGGGGCTGACGCGCCGCACCCATGATGGAAGATCCCACCGGGACGAGCGCCGCGGCGTCGTATCACGGGTGCGGCAGGGGTTCAGCGGGAGTCGTCGGGCGTGGGGGTCGCGGCGCGGCGGAAATCGGCGTTGATGCGCTGAGCCTCTTCGAGCTGGTCCTCCAGGATGACGATGCGGCAGGCGGCTTCGACCGGCGTGCCCTGGTCGACGAGCTCCCGGGCGCGGGCCGCGATCCGCAGCTGGTAGCGGGAGTACCGGCGGTGGCCGCCCGCGGAGCGCAACGGCGTGATCAGCCGGGCCTCGCCGATGGCGCGCAGGAACCCCGGGGTCGTGCCGAGGAGTTCGGCAGCCCTGCCCATCGTGTAGGCGGGGTAGTCATCGTCGTCCAGTCGGCCGCCGAGCGAGTCATCCGCTGTCATCTGCACCTCTTCGTGGGAACGCGTCGAAGGGCCTTGGTGCCGTACGGCACCAAGGCCCTGAAGGAAATTCAACACCATCTACCGGCCTCAGTGCTGCGCCGGCTCTCTGTTTCCGCTTCGCGCCCTGGAGACGGGCGGGAGTGCGGGGATCGGGAATGCCTGACCGGGGACCACCTTCCATTCGGGGGTCGTGCGGTACCCGGGCGCGAGCTGCCTACCCGGGCGATCCTGATGGTGTCTGCTTCCTCCATTCCTTCGCTCTTGGCTATGGAAGAAACCATAGGCACGTCACAGCCGGATGTCTACTCTGACCGCGATAGATTTTCTCGTGGTCGACGGTGAAAGACCTTCTCCCGAACGGCACAGCAGTGAGGGCCCGACCGCGTACGGCGGTCGGGCCCTCAATTGCTGTACGGCTGGTGCGCGGTCAGGCGGAAGCCGATACGGGCGCGGGCGCGCCGAGCATCGCCGAGGCCCGCTGCAACGGGGTGAGCGCGGGCTCGGGCTCGGCCGGAGCCTGCGGCAGGCCGTGGCACGTGAATCCGAGCATGGTCATGGCACGTACGACCTCGCCGGCGCTGAAGTCCCGGCGGTCCTGGCGCGTGACGACCTGGCCGACCTGCTTGACCGGGTAGGTCCTGCGTCCGATGGTCACGGACTCACCGACGACGGGCTCGGGCTTGATGCCCTTCATCGACTCCAGCACCCCGATCTTGGTCAGGTCGAACGGGAATCGGGCGATGACGCAGCGCATGATGCCTCGCAAGGGGAAGGGGACACGGAAGGGAACAGGCACGCAGAGGGAACGACTGTCACGCCGCGTCGGCGGCGGACTGCCGGACGGGCCTGCGCCGGGCGGCCGCGCCCGCGGGGCGGCGCCGGTTGCGCGAGCCGGAGCCGGTGCGCTCGCGCCGCTCGGGCGCCGGGGAGGTGATGACGACCGGGATGCCGGAGGGGGCCTGCGCGCCGGTGATCCGGCTCAGGGCCTCTTCGCCGGAGCGGACCTGGGTGGTCTGCGGGGTGATCCCGGCGGCCGCCATCAGGCGCGCCATGTCGCGGCGCTGGTTCGGCGTGACCAGCGTGACGACGCTGCCGGACTCACCGGCACGGGCGGTACGGCCGCCGCGGTGCAGGTAGTCCTTGTGGTCGGTGGGCGGGTCCACGTTGACGACGAGGTCGAGGTTGTCGACGTGGATGCCGCGGGCCGCGACGTTCGTGGCGACGAGTACGCTGACGTGCCCGGTCTTGAACTGGGCGAGGGTGCGCGTGCGCTGCGGCTGCGACTTGCCCCCGTGCAGGGCGGCGGCCCGTACCCCGCTGTTGAGCAGGTGGCTGGTCAGCTGGTCCACGGCGTGCTTGGTGTCCAGGAACATGATGACGCGGCCGTCGCGCGCCGCGATCTCGGTGGTCGCCGCGTGCTTGTCACCGCCGTGCACGTGCAGCACGTGGTGCTCCATCGTCGTCACCGCGGCCGCGGACGGGTCGACGGAGTGCACGACCGGGTCGGTCAGGTAGCGGCGCACCAGCAGGTCGACGTTGCGGTCGAGGGTGGCGGAGAAGAGCATCCGCTGGCCTTCGGGGCGCACCTGGTCGAGCAGGGCGGTGACCTGCGGCATGAAGCCCATGTCGGCCATCTGGTCGGCTTCGTCCAGAACGGTGATGCCGACCTGGTTCAGTCGGCAGTCCCCGCGGTCGATCAGGTCCTTGAGCCGTCCCGGCGTGGCGACGACGACCTCGGCACCGCCGCGCAGCGCGCCGGCCTGCCGCCCGATGGGCATGCCGCCGACGACGGTGGCCAGCCGCAGCTTGACCGAGCGGGCGTAGGGGGTGAGGGCGTCGGTGACCTGCTGGGCCAGCTCGCGGGTCGGTACGAGGACCAGGGCGAGCGGCTGACGGGGCTCGGCGCGCTGTCCGGCCGTACGGGCCAGCAGGGCGAGGCCGAAGGCCAGGGTCTTGCCGGAGCCGGTCCGGCCGCGGCCGAGCACGTCGCGGCCCGCCAGGGAGTTCGGCAGGGTCGCGCCCTGGATCGGGAACGGCACGGCCACGCCCTGCGCGGTGAGTGCGGCGAGCAGCTCCTCGGGCATGGCGAGGTCGGCGAAGGCCTCGACGGCGGGCAGCGCGGGGGTGATCGTCTTGGGCAGGGCGAACTCGCCCTGGATCGCGGCGGGCCGGCGGCCGTACCCGCCCGAGCGGCTCGGGCCGCCGGAGCGGCTGGGGGCCGAACCGCCGAAGCGGCCCCCGCTCTTGCCGTAGCCGGATCCCGAACCGGAACCGGTGCTGCTGTTACGGGTGCGGGCGAATCGGTCGTTCGTGCGCGTGCGGTTCATGCGGAACCTTCCTCGATACGGCTCATATCAAGGAATTCCCGCCGTCGTGCACTGCGCGGAGAATTGCAAGAACGGGCCGAATAGAAATGCGAAACAGGCCTGGCCGGCCGAATATAAAGGCGGGCGGCAGGTGCTGAAAATGATGGTGACACCCTGAGGGCGTGGGACCCGGGACGTGATCCGGGGTGAAACCGGTGCGGAACCGGTGTGGAACCGGGCATGGAACCCGGCGTGTCGGCCGGCGCATCGGCCGGCCGAGGAGCCGCGTACGAAGGACTGCGGATTCCTCGAAGCGGTCCCCGCGGCCGGCGCGGGGAGGCGCGAAAACGGGCGCAGCTGGGGCCCGCACCTCGAAGGATGCGGGCCCCAGCTACAAAGTGCGCGTCAGCGTCAGGCGGGAACGATGTTCTCGGCCGTCGGGCCCTTCTGGCCCTGCGCGATGTCGAAGCTGACCTTCTGGCCCTCGAGCAGCTCACGGAAGCCCTGGGCGGCGATGTTCGAGTAGTGGGCGAACACGTCAGCGCCGCCACCGTCCTGCTCGATGAAGCCGAAGCCCTTTTCCGCGTTGAACCACTTCACGGTTCCAGTAGCCATGTCATATCTCCTTTGGGGCAGTACATCGGGCTCCACACTGTGTGGAGTCCGTGTCGCCGCGATGATTGCCCCGTCCGGAAATGACCGGATAAGTAAAAGCACACCCAGGGTGCAGAGACCTGCTGGGGTACTTGAAGTTTTGGGAACCACAACTGCAACTGAGATCGACAGTAGCACGCATCGGTAGCCGGTGTGCCGTGAAGAATCTCGCATCGTCGACTGCAGGAAAAAGCCTCACGGCGTGGTTCGCCTAATTCTCATCGCGCGGGCACAGATATTGACTGCCGGGGAGGCTCAGAACGTCAACCGGAAGAGCGCGCCGCCTCCCGGGGCGGCTTCCGCCGTCAGCTCCGCGGCGTGCGCACGGGCGATCTGCCGTGCCATGGCCAGGCCCAGCCCCGAACCGGGCAGGGCGCGGGCCGCCCCGGCCCGGTAGAACCGGTCGAAGACGTGCGGCAGGTCCTGCGCCGCAATGCCCGGCCCGTGGTCGCGCACCGTCAGCTCCGGACCCCGGCCGGGGGCGCCCGCCACCAGCTCCACTTCCACGGGCAGCCCGCCCCGGCTGAACTTGGCCGCGTTGTCCAGCAGGTTCCCCAGCAGTCGGCTCAGCCGTGCCGGTACCCCGGGCACCACGAGCGACTCCGCCGGCACCCGTACCTGGAACGGCACGGCCGGCCAGTGCGTCCGCGCGGCCTGCGCACAGTGCTCCACGAGGGCGCCCAGGCGGACCTGCTCCACCAGCGGCTGTGGCTCCTCGTCGCGCGCCAGCTCGATCAGGTCGTTGACGAGCCCCGTCACCTCCCGCAGCTGCCGCCCCAGCGCCGCGGAGGCCCGGCCGCGCTGGTCCGGTGTGAGCCGGTCGGCCCGCGCCAGCAGTTCGGCGTTGGTCCGCAGTGCGGTCAGTGGGGTGCGCAGTTCGTGCGAGGCGTCCGCGACCAGTTGCCGCTGCGCGGTGACCGACTGCTCCAGCTCCCCCAGCATGGTGTTGAAGCTCCCGGCGAGCCGGGTGATCTCGTCCTCCCGACCCGGTGGCGGCAGCTCGATACGGTGCCGCGGATCTCGGGTGGCGGCGATCCGCTCGGCCGTCGCGGTGAGCCGGGTGACCGGCGCCAGGCCGGTCCTCGAGACCCAGTACCCGAGGAGTGCGGCCAGCAGCACCCCGGCCACCGCCGTCACCACGAGCCACCCGGCTGCCTCCTCGATGCCGTCCTCCACCGTGTCGGCCCGCAGGGCGACCTGGAGGGCCCGCCCCTTGGCGTAGTCGGTGGTGAGCATCCGGGCGGGATACCCGGCCAGGGTGATGTTCGTGTAGTACGGGGCCCGCTCGCCCCCGGCGACCTGCCGCGCGGCCGGGGCCACGGGGAGCAGTCCCGGGCTTCCGGGGTCCTTGGCCGGGTCGGCGGCCACCACCTCCGCGCACGCGGGAGCCGCCAGGTAGCGGCACTCCCCCGCCAGGGTGCCCGGCGCCGCTCCGGGGTTGCGCTGGGCGGCGAGCCGCGCGGACTGGGTCAGGCTGAGGTCGAGCTGCTGGTAGAGCGCGGAGCGGACCACGAGGAACGCCGCCGCGCACACCCCGACGGCCACCACGGCCACGGCGGCGGTGACGGACAGCGCCAGCCGGGTCCGCAGGGGACGGCGTCTGCGCCAGGCGCGGCCCAGCCGACGGCGGCCGCCGCTCACGCCGCGTCCAGCCGGTAGCCGACCCCGTGAACGGTGTGGACCAGCCGGGGCTCGCCCGCTGCCTCCAGTTTCCGGCGCAGGTAGCCGATGTAGACGGCCAGGGAGTTGGAGTCCGGCCCGAAGTCCCGGCCCCACACCAGCTCCAGGATCAGCTCGCGCGGCAGTACCTGGCGCGGGTGGCGCAGGAGCAGCTCCAGCAGGGCCGCTTCGGTACGGCTGAACTCCAGCGGGCGTCCGCCCCGCCGACCCGTCCGGGTCTCGGGGTCGAGGACGAGGTCGGCGAAGCCGAGCGGGGCGGCGCCCCCGGGTCCGGGCGCGGCCCGCCGGAGCAGCGCCCGGACGCGGGCCACCAGCTCGTCCAGGGCGAACGGCTTGACGAGGTAGTCGTCGGCGCCCGCCTCCAGCCCGTCGACGCGCTCGCTGACGGAGTCGAGCGCGGTCAGGACGAGGACGGGCGTACGGTCGCCCACCGCCCGCAGCTGCCGGCACACGGCGAGCCCGTCGAGCACCGGCATCATCACGTCCAGGACGACGGCGTCCGGCTCCCAGGCCGCCACCTGCGAGAGGGCCGCCAGACCGTCGGCGGCGCCCAGGACCTCGTACCCCTCGACCGTCAGTCCGTCCTCGACGGCCTCCCGCACCTCGGGCTCGTCGTCGACGACGAGGATGCGCCGCCCGCTCGTACTGCCTGTGCCGCCTGTGCCGCCTGTACGGCCCGTACCGCCTGCGCTTCCCGTACTGCCCGTGCTGCCCATGGAGCTCATGGGGCAAAGCCTGCCAAACGCTTCTGAGAGAACCTCTTAGAAGGCGGTTCGTGAGCGGATGTCCGTTTCCGGGTGAGGCTGGGACAGGGCTGCTGGTCAGGGTGCTCGGCCGGCTACTGCTTCCTGGTGAAGCCGCCGGTGTCGGCTTCGGTGAGGATGCCGAGCTTGACCACCCTGACACCTGTCAAGGGCCCGCTGATCACGGCAACACCGAGGGCCGGCAGCGCTGGAGGATCACCGTCCCGTAGTTCCCGGACCGCGCTTGCGCGGCGTGACCGCGACGCCGGTCGGCCCGTCGCCGACGGGCACCGTGCCGGTAACCCGCGCGGTTGCCGTGTCGATGACCGACACCGTGTCCGCTTCGAATTCACTGACGTAGAGGTGGGAGCCGTCGGGGCCGACGGCGAGTCCATTGGGGCCGGCACCCACCTCGATGGTGTCCGTGACGCCATGGGTACGGGTGCTGATCACCGACACGCTGTTCGACCCGACATTGGCCACGTAGACGTGGCGTCCGTCAGGGCCGGCGCCGATGCCGGCGGGCTGCACTCCGACCGGGATGCGGGCCGTGACCGTGTTGCCGCGGGTCTCGATCACCGACAGGTCGTCCGAGGTCAGGTCCGAGACGTAGAGCTGACGGCCGTTCGGGGTGAGGGTCAGTGCGGTGGGACCGTTGCCCACGGGGACCGTGTCCACGACCGTGTTGGTGTCGGTCCGGACCACTGAGACGTCGTCCGAAGCCGCGTTGGCGACGTAGAGGCGGGAGCCGTCCGGCAGCACGGCCAGGCCCAGGGGCGAGTCCCCCACCTTGACGGTGTCCGTGACCTTCCGCGTGCGGGTGCTGATCACCGAGACGTCGTCCGACCTCACGTTGGCCACGTACGCGTGCCCTCCGTCCGGTGAGATCGTGACCCTGCTGGGTTCTTCTCCCACGGCAATGGTGTCGATGACCGTCCTGGTGCGGGCCTCGATCACCGACACGGTGTCCGCCGCGGAGTTCGTGACGTAGACGTGCGAGCCGTCGGGAGTCACGGCCACGCTGTCGGGCCCGTCACCCACGCGAACATCGTCCACGACCGTGTCGGTACGTGTGTCGATCACCGAGACCGTGTCGGAGCGGAGGTTCGCGACGAAGGCAAAGGCGAAGGAGCCCGGCTGTGCGGAGGCGTTCGGTGCCGGCGCCGCGAGCGTCCCCGCTGCGCTCGCCAGCGCCGCGAGTGCCACCGTCAGAGCCCCGCCCGCTCGACGCCCGGTCCCCTGAGTCCGTGTCATGGACCACAAGCTACGGCTCGCGGTACCGGTCAGAGGCGAGGCTCGCCCCGAAGGCAACGGCACGGGTGGGGATTCGGAAGACCAGGGCGGAGGATCAGGGTGCTCGGCCGGCTACTGCTTCCTGGTGAAGCCGCCGGTGTCGGCTTCGGTGAGGATGCCGAGCTTGACCAGGCGTTTCAGTTTGGCGCGGGTGCCCTCGATGTTCTTCGGCACCAGTTGGTGGTTGAGGGCTTCGCAGACGTCCCGGGCTCGCAGCAGGCTGGTCACGTCGTTGAAGACGGCGAGGATGCGGGGGTAGTCCGGGTGCTCGGGCAAGTCCGGCGGGGCGGCCGGGAGCCGGTCGGCGAAACCGGTGACAGTCTTCCGTGTGATCGCGAGGTGTTCGAGGTGGGTCTCGGCCTCCCGCAGCCGGGCCTGCAGGTCGTCGATCCGGGTGCGGAGGTCGTCGGCCAAGGCCCGGGCGGCGTCTTCCTGGATGCCGAGCGCGTCGAGCAGGGGCTGGAGGTTCACGCGCTCACCGTCTGCGGTTCGCGCCAGGTGGGGGTGTTCTCGCCGGTGAGGCGGCGGGCCATGACCTGGGTCATGGCCCAGTAGACGCGGGAGACGGACGAGGCCGGGCGGTGCTCGTAGTCGCGGACCAGACGCCGGTGCAGCATCAGGATCCCGTAGGTCTGCTCGACTCTCCACCGCTTGGGCTGCGGAACGCCCCCCCCCTCTCCTGCGGGTCGCGCGCGACGATCTCGACGTCGATGCCCAGGCCGGCTCCATGCGCGACGACCTGGTTCTTGAAGCCCTGGTCGACAAGGGCCTTCTCGGCGGTTCCGCCGGTGTGTTCGGCGACCTGGTCCAGCAGGGCGACGCCCACGGTGTCGTCGTGCGCGTTCGCGGCGAGGACGGCCACCGCGATGACCAGGCCGAGCACGTCCACGGCCAGGCCCCGCTTGCGGCCCGTGCGGGAGGTAGGCCCACTGGCAGCCGGTCCGGCCCTGGTAGAGGATGGCGTTCACGATCTCCCGCATCGCGTAGGCGCCCTGGTGGCCGCTGACCGAGCGGTGCCGGTCCTTCCACGCCGTGATCACCGGCTCGATCAACGCCCACTGCCTGTCCGATAAGTCACTCGGGTACGGCTTGCGTTCAGTCACCTCGTCACCTCGTCACATCAGCAGATCAGCAGATCAGTGACCGGGAACCGGCGGATTCAGACCACACCCACACCACCATCAGGCGATGCCAGAACCACCCGAAGCCTCACGAACCGGCCTCTTAGAACCTTCTTAGGGCGCACCGGGAGTGTGCGGCCATGACCACACCACGACACACACCCGCGGCGCTCTCCGTCGTGATCGGTGCGGGCGGCACCGGCGGGCACATCTATCCGGGGCTGGCGCTCGCGGAGGCGCTGCGCGCCGCCGTGCCCTCAGCCGTGGTCTCGTTCATCGGGACCGAGCGGGGCCTGGAGACCGAGCTGATCCCCGGCGCCGGCTACCGCCTGCACACCGTCGACATGATCCCCTTCGACCCGGCCCTCGGCGCGAAGCGGTACCTGCTGCCCGCGGCGCTGCTGCGCTCGGCCCATCAGGCGCGCACGGTGATCCGGGCGCAGGGCGCCCAGGTCGTCGTCGGCATGGGCGGCTATCCGAGCGCGCCCGCCGTGCTCGGGGCGCGGCTGTCCGGGCTGCCGGCGGTGATCCACGAGTCCAACGCGGTACCGGGCCGTGCCAACCAGTTCGCGGCCCGGCTCACCCCGCACGTCGCCGTGGCCTTCGACCGCAGCCGGGGCCACCTTTCCGGCGGTGACCGCGCGCTGACCACGGGGATGCCGATCTCCGCGGCGCTCGCGAGCCTCGCCGAGCTCCCCCGGCCGGACCGGTCGGCCCTGCGCGCCGAGGCCCGGCGCGCCCTCGGAGTCCCGCCGGGGCGGCGGCTGGTCGTCTTCAACGGCGGCAGCCTGGGCGCCGTACGCCTGACGGGGGCCGCCGTCGCGCTGGCCGGGCTCTGGCAGGGGCGGGACGACGTACAGCTGCTGGTCAAGACGGGTCCGGCGGCGCTGCCGGGTGCCGTGGCCGACCTCACCACGTCCGGTGGGCAGCGCATCGCGCGGGCGGTGCCGTACCTGGACCGGATGGACCTCGTCTACGGGGCCGCCGACCTGGTGGTGTGCCGGGCGGGCTCGGCGACCGTCGCCGAACTCGCGGCGACCGGGGTGCCGGCGGTGCTGGTGCCCTACCCGTACGCCCCCGGCGACCACCAGACCCACAACGCGCGGGTGCTGTCCGACGCGGGCGCGGGGCTGCTGCTGCCCGACGCCGAGACCACCGCCGGGCGCCTCGCCGACCTCATCGGCCCCCTGCTGGCCGATCCGGCCCGGCTGGCGTCGATGGCCGGCGCCGCCGACCCCGGCCCGCACGCGCGGGCCGCCGAACTGCTGGCCGCGGAAGTCCTCCGCGTCGTCGGCCCCGTCCCCTCCCCCCACCTGGAGCGCATATGAACAGCTGGACCGACCGGACCGTCCTCGTCACCGGCGCCGAGGGCTTCATCGGCTCGACGCTGGTGGACCTGCTGGTGTCCCGCGGCGCGCGGGTGCGCGCCTTCGTGCACTACAAGCCGTACGCGGAGAAGGGCCACCTGGCTCGCTACCTCGCCGACCCGGACGGCCGGGACGGCTCGGTGGAGATGTGGGCGGGCGACGTCCGTGACGCGGGCCGGGTCAGCGACGCGGTGGCCGGCTGCGACACCGTGTTCCACTTGGCGGCGCTGATCGGGATCCCGTACAGCTACGCCTCGCCGGGCGCGTACGTGCAGACGAACGTGACGGGCACGCAGAACGTGGCGGAGGCCTGCCGACGGCACGGCGTGGGCCGCCTCGTGCACACCTCTACCAGCGAGGTCTACGGGACGGCGCTGACCGCGCCGATCTCCGAGAGCCACCCGCTTCAGCCTCAGTCCCCGTACTCCGCTTCGAAGATCGGCGCGGACATGATGGCGCTCTCCTTCCACCACGCCTTCGAACTGCCGGTGACAGTGGTGCGCCCCTTCAACACGTACGGGCCGCGCCAGTCGGCGCGCGCGGTGATCCCGACGATCCTGGCCCAGCTGCACGCGGGCTCCCGGGAGATCCGCCTCGGCTCGCTCGCCCCGACCCGGGACTTCACGTATGTGACGGACACGGCCGAGGGCTTCCTGGCAGTGGCGGAATGCGACCGGGCTCTGGGCGAGGTGGTCAATCTCGGCACGGGCGAGGAGATCTCCGTGGGCGCCCTGGCCGAGGCCTTGATCGCCGCCTCCGGAAGGGACGCGGAGGTCGTGGTGGACCCGACGCGGCTCCGCCCGTCGGGCAGTGAGGTCCAGCGGCTGCTGTCGGACAACTCCCGGGCCCGCGAGTGGGCCCGCTGGCAGCCGCGGGTCGGCCTGCAGGAGGGCCTGCGCCGCACATCGGACTGGATCGCGGCGAACCCCGCCCTCTTCGCGCCGGACCGGTACGCGGTGTAGGGCCCGGGCCGTTGCCTGGCGACTCCTGGGGCGACTGAGGTGGACAGGAGGCGCGCCGCTCCTATCGGCCGTCCGATGAGGTCGGGTGGGGTGTGTTCGGCCATTCGTCGCGGAGCATCCCGAACAGGACGGTGTCGTACCGGGTGCCCGCCACCAGGATCGCGTCGCGGCGGCGGCCCTCCTCGTGGAAGCCGGCGCGGGTAAAGGCGTGCACGGCGCGCTCGTTGCCGCTCCAGGTGTCCAGCTCGATCCGGTGCAGCCCGAAGGTTCCGAAGAGGTGGTTCACCAGGAGCCGCAGGGCCTCCGAGCCGTAGCCCCTGCCCCAGCGGTCGCGCTCGCCGATGGTCAGTCCGACCGTGGCCACGCGGGCGAACGGGTCCAGGTCGCGGTAGTCGGCCATGCCGATCGGTGTCCCGTCGGCCAGGTCCTCGATCGTGAAGACGGCGGACTCACGCGGGTTCAGCCGGAGCATGGTGTCGAATCCCAGGCTCACCGCCTCAGCCGTGACCGGCCCGAAGAGCGGATCCCCCGCGGCGGCCCAGTGGACCACCTCCACGTCGTTGCGCCACCGCACGTGATGTTCCAGGTCCTGCGCACGCAGTACGCGCAGCCCCACCAGTTCGCCGTTGATCATGATCGAATGGTAGGCGGGCCGCCCGAAGGAGCGGGTGCCATTTTTCGGTGGTCGCCGCCGGAGGCCGGGCGGTGAGGTTCCGGAGCCGCCGCCCTTCGTGTCGACTTCTCAGGTCCGGTGGTCGAGGCGGAGGCGAGTGCGGGGTGGGAGGGGCATTCTGGGGCCCGTACACACCTCGATCGAGGGGAAGCCTGATGACGGAACCCGGTCCGCTGCCTGAACCCGACCTCGCCGCGCGCCCGCACGCTCTGGCGGTGGAGCGGTGATGAAGGCCTCGACCGAAGCCGTGTACCGGGCGTGGACCGAGGGGTTCGACACCTGATTCGCGGAGCCGGGCACGGTCCGCATGCGCGCAGCGGTGGACGAACCGTTCGTGTTCGTCACCCGGCACGAGAACCGGATCCACCCCCACTACGGAAGGTTCCTGGCGCTGGAGCCGCACCGGCTGGTCCGGCTGACCTGGGTCACGGGCGCCCTGGGCACCGACGGCGCCGAGACGGTCGTCACCGTCGAGCTGGAGCCCTCCCGGGACGGCGGGACCCGGCTGCGACTCACCCACGCCGGCTTCTACGACCGAGCCGGCGTCGAGCGCCACACGACGGCGTGGGCCGACCACGTCCTGCCCCACCTCGACGAGGTCCTGACCGCGAACGCCCCGTCCGGCGGATCACCCGGTCGACAGGCCGAGTAGCCCCGGCCCGGCTGGATGACCACGACCGACCGGCGCGGTGCCGAGGACGGACGGAACGGCCCTCGGCGGCCGCCGTCGACCCCTGTCCGCATCAGGGGCGGGCGCCGGCGCCGAGCGTACGACGGGGCGTTGCGGGGAGTTCCGCGTCGGCGAGGACGGGCGGGGCGGGTGGGTGCGTCTCGATGGCTCGTTCGGCAGCCGTGCGGCCGCGGGCGGCGGGCTGCTCCTGGGGGTCGACGGCGGGGGCCGGTCCTTGCCCGAGCGGGCGGCGCGTAGTGCTCATCGTCCCAGTCTCGCAGCCTTCCTGACGTGCCGTCCGGGGAGGGTGGCCCACTCCCCCTGTGGCTGACGGCGTCCCCGGCGGTCGGAATGCTCCGCCGGCTCCCGCTCCCGGCCACCCGCCCGTGGTGCGGACGGGCCGCCGATGACGGCAGGGCGACGGGCCAACCCTCCGCCGCCGGACCGTGCGGCGCGCCGTCCGGCCTCCATCCGGGTCCGGACAACGATCGGCCGCTCTGCCGCACGCCGGC